>NZ_CAXBMP010000027.1:0-65770 GCF_963976965.1 uncultured Alteromonas sp. | reverse complement strand
ATAACTCTTTACCATGCTGCTCAAAAACCAATCACGAAAGATCAACACGCCTTAGAAATTGGCACTGAGGTATTAGGCCTTGAAACTGGTATTGTTAGCTATGTGCATAACGGCACCTACACGGTGGTGCAGGCCATTTCACCGCTGAATGAAATTGTAAGCGGCGCTGAATTTCCATTATCTGATACTTATTGCGCTGACACCGTGAATGCAAATGGTATCGTGGCCTATAACGACATTGACGTAATGCCAGGCAATAGCCATCCGTGTTACGCCCTCTACACATTAAAAAGCTACTTAGCCACCCCTATACATGTAAATGCTGCCTTATATGGCACACTCAACTTCTCTTCCACTACGTCAAAGAGCGACAGTTTCACCGCTTTAGATTATGACTATTTACTGCTGCTTGCCGACTGGATAGGGGCAGAGGTGGCGCGTGAACAAGCGTTGAGCGAAATCATTTCTCAGAAAGACGTATTAGAAGAACAAAACGCACTGCTAAACCAGATTACAGAATTGGCGGGCGTGGGCACGTGGGAGCTTGATTTAGAGTCAGGCGCCCTTAAGTGGTCAGCGTCCTTGAAGCGCATGTTTCAAATCAATGAGAAGCAAGCGGTTACCCCAGCGCATGCACTAAAGTTTATGGCAAATACAAAAGTGCGAAATGTTTACGAATCTAAAATGGAGGAAATTGCCACAACCGGAAATGATTGGGCTTACGAGTTCGAAGTGATTACCGATGGGGGTGAAAAGCGGTGGTTAGAAAGTCGTGCACACCCCATCATGAAAAATGGAACCTGCCATAAAATTATCGGTGCAACCCGAGATATAACTGAGCGTTTTAACACCACCCAATCCTTAAAACAAAAAACCGCCATTGCAGAGCAAGCCCTTAAAGCGCGCAGTGAGTTCCTAGCAAACATGAGCCATGAAATACGAACCCCAATTCATGGTGTGCAAGGCATGCTAGAAACTCTTTGTAGTACTAAGCTCAATGCAAAGCAAAAAGAATATGCACATGTCGCAATGCGTAGTTCAGAGTCGTTACTCAACATTGTGAATGATATTTTAGATTTTTCAAAAATTGATTCAGGCCACATGACCTATGATGTTGAGCCTGTAAATTTAAAAGAATTAATTGAGCAACAAATACCTATGTTTAGGCGTCTAGCCGATAAAAAAGGGATAGAATTTATCACCGAAACGGCGGCGGTTTCAGATACGTTATTTCTCGCAGATTCGTTAAGGCTAAGTCAGATACTGATGAATCTTATAAATAACGCAGTGAAGTTCACTGAGGAAGGGTCAATTAAAATTAGTACGCGATGTACCAAGTATGGTGCGGGGCGCTTTAGGGTTAAGCTAATTGTTACCGATACGGGGATTGGTATTAGTGATGAGCAGCAAAAAGTTATCTTTTCACCATTCCTTCAGGCCGAAGAGTCGACACAGCGACGCTTTGGCGGTACAGGTTTAGGCTTAGCCATTGTGAATAATATTGTTGAGCATTATGACGGCAACGTAGAAGTATCTAGCGCGATAGGGGAAGGGGCTCGATTCATCGTTACCATGACCCTCGATTGTGCAAATGCCGGTGTATTGAAAGAAAAAGCTATCGCAGCAAACAAGGTCACACCACTTTGCAAAAGAGTGCTGTCAGAATCGCGAGTGTTAGTGGTTGAAGATAACGAAATAAATCAGATAGTCATTAAAGAGCAATTAAAAGAAATTGGTGTGTCGGTAGAGCTCGCCAATAATGGTGCGTTAGGCCTCGCTAAGGTAACAAGTGCTATTGCGCGGAAAAAGCCATACGACCTTATCTTTATGGATTGCCACATGCCAGTGATGGACGGATTAGCTGCCACAAAAGAAATTAGAGCGCTAGGTGAAACCGTTCCTATCATTGCACTTACTGCCAACGCGCTGAGTGGCGAAAAGGAAAAGTGTTTACGAGCGGGAATGAATGACTTCATATCAAAACCTGTAGGCGTTTCGCGGTTAGGGGACTGTATTAACTTCCACTTGTCTTATAAACAGGAGAAGTTTAAAGATCCTGCTTGATAGCCAACTTTTGGCTATCTGCCCCGGCAATGCTGGGGCTTTTTTATGGATGTATTACGGGGGATATAAAATCACAAGACAAAATATAAAATCATGCGTATAATGTGCACCTGCTTCTGGCGCTATTCATGTCATGCGTCATGCGACCCCCTCGCATTTCAGAAACAATGTACTCAATTTCCCCATCGATTAAAAATAATCCAATTTAACGCTATCTCTAGCTCAAAATTTCTGTTATAGTTTCGCGCCCTTTTTATGGGGGTATGTATATAAATTCAACAATGTTTGTTGGGTTTAGCAGCAATAACGACTCGGCAGAGTCTCATAATAGAGCGGAGCACTAACATGATCCAAATGCAAACTAACCTGGACGTTGCAGACAACAGCGGCGCTCGCAGGGTTCAGTGTATTAAGGTTCTTGGTGGCTCGCATCGCCGTTATGCAGGTATCGGTGACATCATCAAAGTTACTGTGAAGGAAGCAATTCCTCGCGGTAAAGTTAAAAAAGGTGACGTACTGAATGCAGTGGTGGTGCGTACTAGAAAAGGCGTTCGTCGTGCAGATGGTTCATCCATTCGTTTTGACGGCAACGCAGCTGTTTTGCTTAACGCAAACAAGCAACCAATTGGTACGCGTATCTTTGGACCGGTAACCCGTGAGTTGAGAAGTGAAAACTTCATGAAAATCATCTCATTGGCCCCAGAGGTACTATAAGGAGTCACGATAATGGCTAATAAAATTCGTCGTGATGATGAAGTAGTCGTATTAGCGGGTAAAGACAAAGGCAAACAAGGCAAAGTCCTTAAAGTGCTTATTGCTGATAACCGTGTAATTATAGAAGGTGTTAATCTTATCAAGAAGCACACTAAGCCAAACCCACAATTGGGTGTAGCTGGTGGAATTGTTGAGAAAGAAGCTTCTATTCACGTTTCTAATGTTGCGATTGTTAACCCGGCAACGGGCAAAGCAGATCGCGTTGGTTTCCGTTTCGAAGATGAGAAGAAAGTTCGTTTCTTCAAATCTAACGGCGAACTTGTTTAATTATATTGGAGAGTACGATGGCGAAACTGCATGATTTCTATAAAGAAACAGTAGTAGCTGAACTTGCTAAGCAGTTCGGGTACAAAAGCGTCATGCAAGTCCCTCGGATTGAAAAAATCACTCTAAACATGGGTTTAGGTGAAGCAATTGCTGACAAGAAGGTGCTTGAAAATGCTCAAGCTGACATGGCGGCTATCGCCGGTCAGAAGCCGATTGTTACAGTTGCTAGAAGATCAGTAGCGGGCTTTAAAATCCGTGAAGGTTATCCGATTGGCTGTAAAGTAACCTTACGCGGCGAGCGTATGTGGGAATTCCTTGAGCGTTTGATTTCAATCGCTATCCCACGTGTTCGCGACTTCCGTGGTTTGAACCCTAAGTCATTCGACGGTCGTGGTAACTACAGCATGGGCGTGCGTGAGCAAATCATTTTCCCTGAAATCGATTTCGATAAAGTGGATAAAGTTCGTGGTATGGATATTACTATCACTACCAGTGCGGACTCAAATGAAGAAGCACGTGCTCTGCTGGACGCGTTCAACTTCCCATTTAAAAAGTAGGGTGTAGGGTTATGGCAAAAGAATCAATGAAGGCCCGTGAAGTAAAGCGCGCTAAGCTAGTAGCTAAGTACGCAGAAAAACGTGCCGCACTTAAAGCGACTATCAGCGATGTTAACGTATCTGAAGAAGAGCGTTGGGACGCTGTTCTTAAGCTACAACAACTGCCACGTGACTCAAGTTCTTCACGTCAGCGTAATCGCTGCCGCGTAACTGGTCGTCCACATGGTTACCTTCGCAAATTCGGTCTTAGCCGTATCAAACTGCGTGAAGCAGCGATGCGCGGCGAAGTCCCTGGCCTTAAAAAAGCCAGCTGGTAAGGAGTAGCTGATAATGAGCATGCAAGATCCTATCGCGGATATGTTTACCCGCATCCGTAACGGCCAAATGGCAGAGAAAGTTTCTGTAGTTATGCCTTCTTCTAAACTTCGCGTAGCAATTTGTGAAGTATTAAAGTCTGAAGGTTATATTACTGACTTCGCTGCATCTGGTGACGTTAAGCCTGTTTTAGAAGTTACGCTTAAGTACTTCGAAGGCAAGCAAGTAATTGACACTATTGAGCGTGTAAGCCGCCCAGGTCTGCGAATCTATAAGAAAAAAGATGAGCTTCCTAAAGTAATGGGTGGATTGGGTGTCGCGATCGTGTCGACTTCTAAAGGTGTGATGACTGACCGTGCAGCGCGTAACGCTGGCATGGGCGGTGAGATCATCGGTTATGTAGCATAACGGAGGAGTTGAAATGTCACGAGTAGCAAAAGCCCCAGTAGACTTGGTTTCAGGTGTAGATATTTCTATCGCTGGCCAAGAAATTACCGCAAAAGGTAGTAAAGGCACTTTGACCCGCGTTTTTAACGACGCTGTAGAAGTTGTACAAGAAGAGAACCAATTGAAAGCACTTCCTCGCGAAGGTTTTTCTGACGCTTGGGCACAGGCTGGTACTGTACGCTCTCTTCTTAACGCAATGGTTCAAGGTGTTTCACAAGGTTTTGAGAAAAAGCTTCAGTTAAATGGTGTTGGTTACCGTGCGCAAGCACAAGGTAGCAAACTAAACCTGACGCTTGGTTTCTCTCACCCAGTAGTATACGAGATGCCTGAAGGCATTACCGTTGAAACGCCTACGCAAACTGAAATCGTCGTGAAAGGCGCCGATAAGCAGGTTGTAGGACAGGTTGCGGCGAACATTCGCGCTTACCGTCCACCAGAGCCTTACAAAGGTAAAGGTGTACGTTACGCTGACGAACATGTACGTCGTAAAGAAGCTAAGAAAAAGTAGGTGGGTGATACGATGGATAAGAAAACAGCTCGCATTCGTCGCGCTACACGCGCACGAGCAAAAATTCGTGAACTGGCCGCGCATCGCTTGGTAATTAACCGTACACCTCGCCACATCTATGCTCAGTTAATCGCTCCTAGCGGTTCTGAAGTATTAGCAGCGGCTTCTACTGTAGATAAAGAACTTGCAAAAGATCTTAAGTCAACAGGTAACGCTGAAGCAGCGGCGATAGTCGGTAAAGCAATTGCAGAACGCGCTAAAGAGAAAGGCATTGAAAAAGTGGCTTTCGATCGTAGTGGTTTTAAATACCACGGTCGCGTTAAGGCATTAGCTGATGCAGCTCGCGAAGCTGGCCTTCAGTTCTAGGAGTTTATAATGGCTAAACAAGAAGTTCAGAACGGTGAACTATTAGAGAAATTGATTGCTGTTAACCGCGTATCTAAAGTGGTTAAAGGTGGTCGTATCTTTAGTTTTACTGCATTGACAGTAGTGGGTGACGGTAATGGTCGCGTAGGTTTCGGTTATGGTAAAGCACGTGAAGTGCCTGCTGCAATCCAGAAAGCTATGGAAAAGGCACGTCGCAACATGGTTGACGTTGACCTTAACGGCCATACGTTACAGCACCCAATTAAAGGTCGTCACTCTGGCTCTAAAGTCTACATGCAACCAGCATCAGAAGGTACCGGTATCATCGCCGGCGGTGCAATGCGTGCAGTACTTGAAGTAGCTGGTGTACAGAACGTACTTTCAAAATGTTACGGTTCTACGAACCCAATCAACGTTGTTCGTGCAACAATCAACGCGCTGACAGAGATGAATTCTCCAGCGAAAGTTGCTGCGAAACGTGGATTGTCTGTATCAGAAATTTTGGGGTAATCAGACATGGCAACGATTAAAGTAAAGCAAACTAAAAGTGCGATTGGCCGTTTGCCAAAGCACAGAGCTACGCTTAAAGGTTTAGGCCTTCGTAAAATCAACCATGTTCGTGAACTGGAAGATACGCCAAGTGTACGCGGCATGATTCACCGTGTTAATTACATGGTCGAAATAGTCGAGGAGTAAGTTATGCGTTTAAATACTATTGCCCCTGCTCCAGGAGCTAAACATTCTGGTAAGCGTACTGGTCGTGGTATCGGTTCAGGTCTAGGTAAAACAGGTGGCGCAGGTCACAAAGGTCAAAAAAGCCGTTCAGGTGGCCGTGTTAAGCCAGGATTTGAAGGTGGTCAGATGCCACTTCAGCGTCGTCTTCCTAAATTCGGTTTCACATCACGTAAGAGCTTCGTTACTGACGAAGTAACTCTTGCAGAAATCGCAAAGGTTGATGGTGATACAGCATCTCTAGAAACTTTAAAAGCAGCTGGTCTTGTGAAAAAAGAGATTCAGTTCGTTAAAGTTATCAAGAGCGGTGAAGTATCACGCGCTGTTACAGTAAGCGGTTTAAAGGTTACTAAAGGCGCTAAAGAAGCGATTGAAGCTGCTGGCGGTAAAGTAGAGGAATAAGCTAGATGGCTAAACCAGGATTGGATTCAGGCGCGAAAAGCGGCTTGAGTGAGCTTAAAGCAAGATTGTTGTTCGTACTCGGTGCGATTGTTGTATTCAGATTAGGTTCTTATGTTCCTATTCCGGGCATCGATCCAGCTGTACTTGCTGACTTGTTCGAGCAACAGAAAGGTACCATTGTAGAAATGTTTAACATGTTCTCCGGTGGTGCGCTTGAGCGTGCATCCGTTCTGGCTTTGGGCATCATGCCATACATTACTGCATCAATTATTATGCAGTTGCTCTCGGTGGTTCATCCACCGATGATAGAGCTTAAAAAAGAAGGCGAAGCAGGTCGTCGTAAAATTAGTCAGTACACACGTTATCTAACGTTGGTATTGGCTATATTCCAATCAATTGGAATATCGACGGGTCTGCCTAACCTAATTAATGGACTGGTATTGAACCCTGGCTTCGGATTCTACTTTACGGCAGTAGTGAGCTTGGTCACAGGAACTATGTTCCTAATGTGGTTAGGTGAGCAAATTACTGAACGAGGTATCGGTAACGGTATTTCTATATTGATATTTGCTGGTATTGTTGCCGGTCTACCAACAGCGATAGGTCAGACGGCAGAACAAGCAAGACAAGGCGACATTAACCTGTTGTTCTTGTTGTTGATGGCTGTGATTGTTATTGCGCTTACATACCTTGTGGTATTTGTAGAGCGCGGACAGCGCAGAATTGTGGTAAACTATGCAAAGCGTCAGCAAGGCCGTCAGGTTTTTGCCGCGCAAAGCACGCATTTACCACTGAAAGTCAACATGGCTGGTGTAATTCCACCCATCTTTGCTTCCAGCATCATTTTGTTTCCGGGTACTATCGCAGGATGGTTCGGACAGAATGAATCTACGGCGTGGTTGCAGGACGTAGCACTTATGCTATCTCCAGGTCAGCCCCTGTATGTGATGTTATACGCAACAGCGATAATCTTCTTCTGCTTCTTCTACACGGCGTTGGTTTTCAACCCGCGTGAAACAGCGGATAACTTGAAGAAGTCTGGTGCGTTTGTACCAGGTATCCGTCCTGGTGAACAAACATCGCGTTATATCGATAAGGTAATGACTCGTCTGACTCTGGCAGGCGCGCTGTACATAACCTTTATTTGTTTGGTGCCTGAATTCATGCTAATTGCCTGGAATGTTCCGTTCTACTTCGGTGGTACGTCGCTTCTAATTATTGTGGTGGTTATCATGGACTTTATGGCACAGGTGCAGACACATTTGATGAGTAGTCAATATGAGTCTGTTCTGAAGAAAGCTAATCTTAAAGGCTACGGCCGTTAAGTTAGCCCCTTAATTTATAAGATAGGGGAGTGATGTAATGAAAGTTCGTGCATCAGTTAAAAAGATTTGCCGTAACTGTAAAGTTATCAAACGCAACGGTGTTGTGCGCGTAATTTGTACAGAGCCGAAGCATAAGCAAAGGCAAGGTTAATCTACGCGGTACTGAATACTCGCAAAGCTAATAAGCAGGGCCTGACTTATACTTATCAGGTTCTGCTGGTTTTGTTTAAAGTGTTCAGAACCTAAATATTTGCAATTTAGTTGACGGGTAAGTATCCTATCGGGCTTTTTAGGTCGTCAACAATAAATTAGAGGAGTGCTGTTAATGGCCCGTATCGCTGGCATTAACATTCCTGAGCACAAGCATGCTGTAATCGCTATCCAAGCGATCTATGGCGTTGGTCCTACACGTGCTAAAAGCATTTGTGTAGGTGCTGGTGTTGCAGAAGATACAAAGATCAAAGAGCTAGACGAAGCGACTATTGATAAGCTTCGTGACGAAGTGGCTAAATTTACCGTTGAAGGTGATTTACGCCGTGAAGTCTCTATGAGCATCAAACGTTTGATGGACCTGGGTTGCTTCCGTGGTATTCGCCACCGTCGTAGCTTGCCTCTACGTGGTCAGCGCACTAAAACAAATGCGCGTACCCGTAAAGGTCCTCGTAAGCCAATTAAGAAGTAAACGGGGAATAAGTTATGGCTAAAGCACCAGCTCGTAGTACGCGTAAGCGCGCTAAACGTCAGGTTGCAGACGGTATGGCTCATATCCATGCGTCTTTCAACAACACAATTGTGACTATTACAGACCGTCAAGGCAATGCATTAGCATGGGCGACATCTGGTGGTTCAGGTTTCCGTGGTTCACGTAAATCTACCCCATTTGCTGCACAGGTTGCTGCAGAGCGTGCAGGTGTTGCTGCACAAGAATACGGTCTTAAAAACCTAGAAGTGTTTGTAAAAGGTCCAGGTCCAGGCCGTGAGTCTGCGATCCGTGCTCTTAACGCTACTGGTTATAAGATCACAAATATTACCGATGTGACACCAATTCCTCACAACGGTTGTCGTCCACCGAAAAAACGTCGCGTTTAATCGACGGACAGTTGGAGAAAGATCATGGCAAGATATTTGGGTCCAAAACTCAAACTTAGCCGTCGCGAAGGAACTGATTTGTTCCTTAAGAGCGGCGTTCGCGCAATCGATTCTAAATGTAAAATCGATACAGCGCCTGGTCAGCATGGAGCCCGTCGTGGCCGTTTGTCTGACTACGGTGTTCAGCTGCGTGAAAAACAAAAAGTTCGTCGTATGTATGGCGTTCTTGAAAAGCAATTCCGTAACTACTATAAAGAAGCTGCACGTCTAAAAGGGAACACAGGTGAAAACTTGTTACAACTTTTAGAAAAGCGTCTTGATAACGTAGTTTATCGTATGGGATTTGCTAGCACACGTGCAGAAGCACGTCAGCTAGTTAGCCACAAGGCGATCATGGTAAATGGTCAAGTTGTGAACATTCCATCATTCAACGTTTCTGCCGAAGACGTGGTTTCTGTTCGTGAAAAAGCTAAGAAGCAAGCTCGTATCGTAGCTGCTTTGGAACTGGCTGACCAACGCGAGAAGCCAACTTGGATTGAAGTAGACAGCACTAAAATGGAAGGTACTTTTAAGCGCCTACCAGAAAGAACTGATTTGTCTGCGGAAATTAACGAACAGTTGATCGTTGAACTTTACTCTAAGTAAAGCTAACTAAAGAGGAAGCATTGTGGGTTCTGTGACTGAATTCCTTAAACCGAGATTAGTTGAGATCGAAAACGTTTCTCCTACTCGTGCCAAAGTAACTTTGGAACCACTAGAGCGCGGCTTTGGCCACACTCTAGGTAACGCCCTACGTCGTATCTTGTTGTCATCCATGCCAGGATGCGCAGTTACTGAAGTAGAAATTGATGGCGTTCTTCACGAGTACAGCACCAAAGAAGGTGTGCAAGAAGACGTAATTGAAATCTTGCTAAATCTTAAAGGTTTAGCGGTTCGCCTTGAAGGTAAAACTGAGGCAACCCTAACTCTAGTGAAATCTGGCGCTGGCCCTGTTGTTGCTGGTGACATTCAGCATGATGGCGACGTAGAAATTGTTAACCCTGACCACTTAGTTTGTACTTTAACTGGCGAAGCTGAAATCAGCATGCGTATTAAAGTAGAAATGGGTCGCGGTTATGTACCAGCTTCTACCCGTCGCTCCTCTGAAGAAGATGATCGTCCAATTGGTCGTTTGTTAGTTGATGCTTCATACAGCCCAGTAGAGCGTATAGCTTATAGTGTAGAGTCTGCCCGTGTTGAACAACGCACAGACCTAGACAAATTGATTATCGATATGGAAACGAACGGTACTTTAGATCCTGAAGAAGCGATCCGCCGTTCTGCGACTATCCTAGCTGAACAGCTTGATGCATTCGTAGATTTACGTGATGTGTCTGAGCCAGAAGCGAAAGAAGAGAAGCCGGAATTTGATCCGATTCTACTTCGCCCAGTTGATGACCTAGAGCTAACTGTACGTTCTGCTAACTGTTTAAAAGCAGAAGCTATCCAGTACATTGGTGACCTGGTTCAGCGTACTGAGGTTGAGCTACTTAAAACGCCAAACCTTGGTAAAAAATCGCTAACTGAAATCAAAGATGTTCTAGCATCTCGTGGACTTTCTCTAGGTATGCGCCTAGAAAACTGGCCGCCTGAGAGCATCGCTGAAAAAGATTAATCAGGTTTTTAATAAACTGATTTGTAGAGAAGGATAAAACTATGCGCCATCGTAAGAGTGGTCGTCAGTTGAATCGCAACAGCAGCCATCGTCAAGCTATGTTCAAGAACATGGCCGGCTCTTTGGTCAAGCACGAAGTGATCAAAACGACGTTACCAAAAGCGAAAGAATTACGTCGCGTTATTGAGCCTCTTATCACTATGGCTAAGCAAGACAGCGTTGCAAACCGCCGTTTAGCTTTCGCCCGCACTGGTGATAAAGAAGTTGTTGGTAAACTATTCAACGAGCTTGGTCCTCGTTACGAAGCTCGCCCAGGCGGATACACTCGCATTCTTAAATGCGGACTCCGTGCTGGCGACAATGCCCCTATGGCATACGTTGAACTAGTAGACCGTCCAGTTGTTGAAGCTGAAGAAGAAGCAGTAGAAGCAACTGAAGAGTAATAAATACTCTTAATTCTGAGTTATCAGAATTATTAAAAAACCCGGCTTAGGCCGGGTTTTTTGTTTTTAGTACATTTCTTTTATTAAATAGAGACGAATAAGAGACGAGTAAGAGTTGAAAATGTTATTATGAAACAGCTCTTTTTAATATAAATAGGGCGAAAGGAAGCGACTAAGACAAAGAGATGAATCTGCAGCATGCTTAAAAATACTTCACTGAAAGAGTTTGGATATAATTTTCTGGGCCCTATTTTATCTGTTTATACCTCAAAATTAGTTGATAAACTGAAACCCATACCAGGTAAAACTAAAGTGTTTCACCTAGCTAGGGAAGGTTATGCATTAAAACAGGCGTTTAATATCGTTGATGAAAACAACACTTCTTCAGACTATCTCTACGTTTCTCGAACCTTTCTGTTTAGGATTACGTTGGATATAGAAAGTAGTTGGTCAATAAGTGTTAAGCATAGTTTCGATGGTTTGCTCGGAGAGTTTTTTAAATCTCGATATGCGTTCACATCAGAGCAAACTGAAGCGATATTATTAGGTTATGATAAAAGCTCAAAGATTAAACTGCCGCGAGACTATACGAAAGTCGTAGAAATCCTCAATGAAAAAAAGAGTGTTATCAGTGACATTGTTTCTACAACTCGTAGCATTTATCAAAACTATTTGTCATCAATAGGTTTCACTGACATAGAAATTACGCCGGTTGTTACCGATGTTGGCTATTCGGGTACGATTCAAAAGCTTCTTGCCATGATAACCAAGCGTGAAATATACGGTGTCTATATGATCACTACTGCTTCCGGTGAAATAGATATCGATGGTTATACAGTTTCCATAGATCATGTATACAAGACAAATGTGAACATGGGGGGAGGGTATATGATGCTAGACCGCTCTATGTTTCTTGAGTCTCTTCTAACGGCCCCAAATGGTCAATTTGTAGATATCCTCTTAGATAAAAATAGTAATAAATATCACTTTTGTTTTGGTAAAAGAACATATACACAAGAGAATTTTACAGATCTTGAGATGTTGCTATCAGGTGCACTAGAGTGCGTTTTTGATTGTCACGTCAATAACATTCAATATTCAATAGAAGAAGTTGAAACTATATTTAACGCCCATGTCACACAACGTAACCTTTTACCTCGTGCCTCATGGCCGTTGTTTGAATTAGATGATGCAATCTCTGGGCAAGGTAATTTGAATCCATTAGATTTCTTTGGGTTATAGAATGCGAAATAAACTAAGAAAAATTGTACGACGTGCTCAACAATCATTTGAAATGACAACTCGTCCAAAGGTTGCAAAGGCTTTTAAAAGAGCCGTCGCTGAGGGGTTATTCGATGTGGAGTGGTATCAAGAACACTATGGTACTTTTCCGCATCCGTTAGCAGCATTTAATGACTATAACGAAAAATCTAAATCTTCTAACATAAATCCGTCTGCACATTTCGATACCGAATTTTACTTACGCAGTAATGTAGATATTTACCTAGGTGGAGTTGAGCCTTTAACACACTATATGTACCACGGTAGATATGAACACAGAGCCTCTTCAGGTGTGATTAATCGGTGGTTACCATCTACCCAGTTGCTTGCTAAAGAAACGGGTAGCTGGAAGCAACAGAAAATAGCTATTGTTTTACACATTTTTTACCCTGACTTTGTTGAGAAGTTTGCAGCTTCTCTTAAGCGTTTCCCAACTGAAGTAGATGTGTTTGTTACAGCCGCTACTGAATCAATAAAAACTAGCTCTTTAAAAACGTTCAATGAGCTTCAAAATGTAAAAAAAGTAAAAGCAGTTTTATGTGAAAACCGTGGACGAAATTTTGGCCCTTTTCTAGTTAACTTCAGTAAAGAACTACTAGATTATGATTTAATGTGCCACTTGCATTCGAAAAAATCCTTGTACAGTGGACGAGAACAAACCCAATGGTTCGATTATCAGAATAATTACTTATTGAACGATAAGCATGTTGTGAAATCAGTTTTGCGCTTATTTGACGAACAAAAAGAGCTAGGAATCTATTACCCAACATCGTTTTGGATGATGCCAGCATGGGTAAACCATTGGACATGCAATAAAGGTTTTGCTGAAGGCTTTGTTAACAAATGGGGCATAGATATAAGTGATAATTTCTTAAATTACCCAGTTGGGGGAATGTTTTGGGCTAGACCTCAAGCCTTGGCGCCATTGTTGAACGAAAATTATACCTACAGTGATTTTCCAGAAGAGCCTCTTCCCAATGACGGTAGTTGGCTACATGCCCTAGAGCGAACATTAGGTTTGTTAGCTGAAAAGCAAGGCTACCAACAGTTTTTTTACTATCCACCTCAAGGCAAATTTACCACTGATAAATCATATATATCGTCAAGTTACTACAAGTCGCCTGAAGGATTGCAGTCGGATATACAAAATTTTGAGATCGTTTCGTTTGATATTTTTGACACGGTATTGAGAAGAGAATTTTCTGAACCCGATTACGCGAAATTTAAATTAGGTAAGGAGCTAGTAGTAGCAGGCTACTTTGTGTCTGAGTTGGATTTCATAACACAGAGAAATAACGCTGAGCTAGCGTGCAGAAAACAACGAAACTTCGAAGGTGATGTAAATATCTATGAAGCTTATGAAAAATTATCTGAGATATTAGACTTGGACAAAACGCTGACAGAAGATTGGGCTAATAGAGAATTTCATTTTGATTTATCAATGGCGTTACCAAAAGAAGAAATGGTCAAGATAGTCCAAGAGCTTTATGCAATGGGCAGAGAAATCTGGTTTGTTACCGACATCTACTACACCAAAGAGCAAATTGCCACCATGTTACGAAAGATAGGTATTGCGGTACCGTATAAATTATTCGTAAGTTCTGATTTACGAAAGAGAAAAGATGCAGGCACTATGTGGACCTTCATTAAGGGGTTAGTAGATGAATCTAAGAAAAGTTACATCCACGTTGGTGACAATGTTCGCTCTGATGCACAAATTTGCGGAGACTTTGGTCTGCAAAATGTACACATACTAAACCCCATGGATAAATGGGCAATCGCCGGATTTGAAACGCCCCTTCTTAACAATGAGAAGAGTATTCTCAAGTGGGGAAAACAAATTTCAAACTTTGGACGGTATCCGTTTTTCGGGGAATAGCACAAAAATATCTGGATATAGAATGATTAACGCAAGTTTTCTCAGTAAAGTTGGAAAGAGCAGTGTGCGCTCGGCCGATGATATACGCGTAAAACTAGTAGCTATAGCAAAAGACGAAGGCGCTTATTTTACTCAATGGGTACATCATCACTTATTTTTTGGCTTTGATGATATCGAAATATTTATCAATCGTACAACAGACAACTCTTCTGAAGTATTAGATGATATTTCGCGCTCATATCCAAGTGTGACTTGGGATAGCGCTGACTGGGTAGATATGTGCCCAGAAGAAGCAAAGAAGCAAATCCAGTTTGTTGTTTATAATAAAGTTTGGCATGAAGCTAAAAAAGAAAATAAATTTACTCATATTATTTTTCTAGATATTGACGAATATTGGATCCCAAGACACTTTAATATATCGATAAAACAATTTTTGGCAGATTTTTCCGATGATGATGTCATATCGTTCGAGTGGTTGAATGACATGGGGACTTTGCCAAAACTATCACATGTACCCAGAACAATATCTGGGAATTTGTCTCCATTAGTCAAAACGATTTATCCGCTGCATGCACCTGTTAAGGAATTACGCCACCACGTGCCGCTTTTTTCAAAAAAAGTAGCTCATTTGTTGGCTAATAAAGTAGATTTTCGACCAAGACCATCTCTTATTCAGGCCGTCTCTCCAGAGCTGCAAAGCTTGAAGGATGCCTTTATCTATCATCGAGCACACCGTTCAGCTGAAGAATATGTATCTCTATTACTGAGAGGCAGGCCTGGAGATGCTTTTCCTTATAAGACGAACAGATATGGTTTGCCTGTAAAAGATGATATGCATAGAGAGATAGAGTTGCCGCTAGATGCATTTTTAAAGTACGAACAAAGTTATGTGAATTTTGAAAGGAAAACTAATTACTTCAATCATAAACTATCAGCAGAATCATTTGTCGAAGAGCGCTACAAGGCTTCTTTAGCTAATTTAGCGAAGCATTCATTGGCGAACTATCCATTAATGATGCAGATGTTTAGGGGAGTAAAGCTACCAGAAGTTACAAAAACCTTTAAAGATGTCCGCAAAAATTTAATTAGTTTCAGGCCAGACGATTTCCGTTTTATCCGGGATTTAGCAATTGATGCTGCTTCTCAAAATATTGATGAAGCTATCGAATTGATGGAACAAGCTAGAGAGTTAAACCCTACTGGCTCCATTATTCTAAAAAAGCTTGATGAGTTTAGAGCATTAAAAGGCCAGTAATATTAAGCTGAATTGAAGGTTGTTAGGTGAGTAATAAACCCAAATTAATTATACATGTCGGGCCTGGAAAGACAGGCTCCTCTGTAATACAGGAGTGGTTGTCCAGCAATAGGAAATTGTTACTTGACGAAGGGTATCTATATCCTAAGCACAAAGTGGACAAAAATGGCATAAGCTCTGGTAATTTTAGAAGTATCTTTTCCGAGGATAAAAATGGTCGTTTTATTTTCGATGTTGATAAAGCCAGCTCACTTATTGAGCACGCTGAAAGGGACGGAGTCGAATATATTCTTCTGTCATCAGAAGCCTTTATAAATTTAGTAAAGCCTTTGGCTGAATATTTTGAAGATGTCCATTTCATTTTTTATCTGCGAAATCCAATTGAATCTAGTGAGTCACTATATAATCAATCTGTTAAACGTCATTTTAATACCTTATTAATCACTACACCTAAAGTCGTAAGTTTCAACAAGTTACTCAAGTTGCATGAATTAACGAAGAGTTTTGCTCATAGATTGAGTTTGCGTTTCTATGGAGATAACTTTTTTTCAGGTGGTAATATCGTTCAAGATTTCTTAGAGACCATTGGCCTTAGAAGAATAACTGTTACCAATGCAAAAGTTATCAACGGTTCATATTCGTTTGAAGCTCTAGAATTTAAACGTTTACTTAATCAGTTTCCCTTAATTGAGTTACATCAAGAACTAGATATTTTTCTGCAACAATATCAGGGGGATATATCATCATTTTCAGTATATTCAGAAGAGCAGTTTGAAGAGTATAAGGGCAAGGCTACAGTAGCACTAGAGAATATGTTCTCGTTATTAGGTTTAGAAAACTCTTCATTTCAGAAGGTAGTTGAGGAACAGACTCAGCGAGAGAGATTCTCTCAAGTATTGTCAGAGCCAGCAGCGTCGAAAATACTGCAATCAATGTATGAATATTCTCCATCACTATTTTCACAAGTACGAAATATTGTTTCTAGTAAATACCTTTCATTTTTAGATTTCAGCCCTTTAAATGATCAAATGTTTGATTATATTGCAAGACCAATCAGCCCTGTGAAGCGTAGCCTTTCAACGCTAATGAGAAAATTAGTAAAGCCAGAGGTCCCCTACAGTCCTACTGGTAGTCCGACTCGTGAAAATATAGCTTCATTAATGCAGGCATTGAGAGTTAAGCGACATATGGATGAGGGGAAGTTTTTGAGAGAACTAGCGCTATACTTCGAAGCCGAAGGTGATATTCTTCAAGCGTTCAAATATATGAATAGAGCAAAATTCTTTAGACCCCAAGGTGAGCTGATAAATCGAAAACTCTGCGAATATGCAGATGTCATTAATACAATAAATATTAAGCAATTTGAATAATGTCTCTAAATAATATGAACTTAATCGTTTCACTAACCACTTACGCGAAAAGAGCTAACACTGTTCACAAGACTATTATTTCACTGTTAAATCAAACAGCAGAAATTGATAAAATCGTCTTGTGGCTAGATAAAGACGAATTTACGGATAATACTATTCCGGCTATGTTGGCTGACCTCCGTTCAGAAAGGTTTGAGATAGACTACTGTGAGAATATAAGAAGTTTCAAAAAGCTGGTACCAGCTATCAAAAAGTACCCAAACGCGACTATCGTGACAGTAGATGATGATTTTGAATATCCCCCGACACTCATAGAAAGTCTTTTAACGTACCATTCTTTGTATCCAAATTGTGTTATTGGCGCAAGAGGAAGGGTTATTCGAGTTGAAGATAAAGAAATAAAACCTTATCCCGACTGGCAATTTATACAACTAGAGCATGAATTAAAAAGTAAGCTAGCAATAATACCGATTGGTTATGCAGGCATCTTATATCCCCCTGGTGCCTTACATAAAGATGTAATTAAAGATTCGTTGTTTCAGTCATTGTGCCCAACAGCTGATGATTTATGGTTCAAGGCTATGGCCATGTTGAACGGGACGCCAACAGTAATTATCCCAATTTCTAGAACGGCTTCAATGCACCCTATAGATGGTACGCAAGAGGATGCATTGTATTTATCGCATAATGCGGGTGATGCTAATACGAAGCAAATGAAGGCAATAGTATCGCACTACGCGAAGCTCCAAAAACTTTTTGTGTCGGATTCATTTTCTGCTTGTGTCACTAACGGCTACGAATATGTTAAATTAATTAATTCTATTGCCAATGAACCGAAAGACATGAATTTGGGTTTACTGAGTAAGTTTGTAAACGAGTTAAGGGACGCAGCTATTCTATTAGAAGATAAGAATATTTTCCTTTCTAAAAAACTGATGGAGTTGGCTAAGAAAGGAAGGCCTACTGGTTCGCTTATCAATAAGAAACTTGCCGAATATGAACAGAAGATCAAGAAGTAATATCATGGACTCTCAAGACCGAAAAAATGTTGCGATGATGGGATGCTTTCGTAGCGGGACCAACTTTGCTAAAGCTCTATTAGAGCAAAACTATTATTGTAATGTTAAGAATAACGTTTTTGGTTGGAAACATGGTTTTCTTCCAATCATATCCTCTGACTCTAATGCCAGTTACTCTTTCGATTACGACAAGGCGTTTTTTATTACAAAAAACCCCTTTTCGTTTTTATTTTCCTTATTCAAATACCATCAAGAAGTTAAAAGAAACTTAAAAGCACCGTTGATCTTCAAAAACTTTATAAGGTCAAAGATTATAGTGTTTGATCAGGCTAATCCTCGCTCGCCCGAATTGAGGTTTTCCAGTCCCGTAGATTTTTGGAATGCTATGAATTGGAATTACGCTTCTCACAAAGACTTTGTTCATATTCGATATGAAATGTTGATTGAAAAGCCTGAATTTATCATCAATAAAGCGGCTGAAAAAATGTCTTTGGAACGGACTTCCGGCAATTTCTTTGTTCCAGAGAAAAAAGTTAAGCGCATAAATGATGGTGAAGTTTTATCTAAAGCTGATGATTATCAAACTAAAGAAGCCTTTGATAAATCGAGTTACCTATCTCACGACTATATGGCGTCTTTTGATAGTGATGATATTCGGTGTGTTATGAAAGAGCTAGATAGCGATCTTATATCAAGGTTAGGCTATAGTGAACTTATCGCATCCCTGAAGTCATAACCCTTCTTACTACCGTAAAGGCGCTATCTTTAATAGCGCCTTTAAAGCTTTACCCTGTGACTAGAAAAATAAAACCTCTTCTTTTCAGTGCTATAACCAGCAACGGTATACAAACCCTCAACGTTGGAATCAACAAACTAAGGAATATTCACCTTAGATAATTTAAAGTTTCATTTGCTATTGTCTATATTCTGTTCTATAAAAACTGTTCTTAAATCTTGTTAAGGACAATAGGATGAACAGGTACCTCACGTTATTCCTTTTCTGCTTATTTTTTTTATTACCGTCTTACGCCCAAGAAGTCGACGAGCGCTTTAAAGCGAGTCTAGAAAAATCGCAATTACCCGCATCAGAGAAGTTTTTGCTACAGCAGAAGCAAGCATTTGAAATCAAAAGGCTCAAGCTAGAAGAAAGAGCACGCAGCGGAAATCCCGAAGCTTATAGAGAACTTGGTGATTTATTGAGCCGCCCGAGTCGGTTTTCGGACAAATCGAGAGCGCTAAAATATTATCAAAAAGCTGAGTCTTTAAACGTTTCCGATATAGATAGAAGAATTAAAAAGTTAACTAAACTTCCTAATTAATACAAAAACTTTCACTTTAAAAGGAATTCGGCAATGAAAAGTCGATTAATCAAAGGAACGTTCGCTCTTACCGCCTTCGGTATTGCAACCTCTTTTTGCGCATCAGCTGCGGAATTAAAGGGACAAGTTCATTACGACTATGAAACTTATCCAGATGCAACGGTAATCTTAATTAAAAACGGTGTACAGGTTGCCTCAGCTCAAACAGATCATGATGGTGTATATAGTATTTCTGGCGTTGATTTAGGCGAATATAGGGTACGTTTAGAGTCTTCTGATTTTTCATTTGCGCAATCTTTCACTGATATTTCTGGCCCTCAAAATATTCATAACGTTTGGTTACTAAGCGAAGTCGAAGTCGACACTTCCACTTACTTCGAAGTTAGTGGAAGTGTCCAAGATCTAAATGGGCGGATATATCCAAATGCTGAAGTTAGGTTCGTAAACAATTCAACATCTAATTCAGTCACCCTGTATACAAATGAAGATGGAACCTACTTGACGTCTCTAGAAGAAGGGACTTATACCGTTAATTATAGCTTCTATGATGATATAGATATTGACGACAATGGCGAAGTTGATCAATACGTAAATTTAAGTGTCAATGGCCAAGAAGTTATTGTAGAGAGTCAAACTGAAGAAGACTTAGTATTCCCAGCGAAAAGGATACGTCTGAATGCCCTACATAACGGCGAATTAATTGATGCTAGTTCGCGTATAGATCAGAATACTGGGGAGTATGATGAAGTAACGGGGATTTATAAAAACGTTAGCCTATATTCTTATGGTTATAGTGTGAACGACACTGATATTCTTGCCTTAGCAGGAGAAAACATAATTGGCTCCCTTACCCCGCATGATAATAGCGATACAAACGTATTTATTACCAGTATAGAATCATTAGAAACAACCGATGACAGCGCTAGGAACGTTTTTGAGCAAGAGTTATTAGATGAAGGTTTCATCGTTGAAGCTAGTGTCTACGATGTCGATAATATTGCTTTAAACGGTTCATGCCTTTCATTGGCTAACGAGAGTTACTCAGTCGATGTTTACGAGTGTGCCAGTGGTGAAACACAACAAGTTACCTTTAAGGTACCAGAAGGTAATTATACTCTTAACTCATACAACTGGTCACCAGAATGGTCCGGTTCTAGTAATGTAAGCAACTTTTATTATTTTTCCAACCTGGCAGAATTAGATTTAACGTTGGGTAGTGAGCGTGTGGAGGACTACCTCCTAGATGTCACGTTACCAGTTTATAAACAACGGGGGAGGGTGATAGACGAAGAGGGTAATAGAATTGAAGGGGCGGTAGTTTCCTTCAATGAGTACTTCCAAATAAGTACAGATGAGTTCGATACTTATACTAACGTTAACCACTATGGTGTAACCACCAACCATAATGGTATATTTGAAGTGTACATACCCATCAACCTACCACAATTCTATGTAGAGGCTCCGAATGATTCGGGATTAGCTAATATATACGCCGAGTATTTTTCATCTAAAAAAGGTCAGGTATTTACAATTACGTTACCCGATGAAGACGGTGGGGTAGTAGATCCCGAACCAGTAGATGGGGTTTTGATAACTGGTAAGTTAACTAACTTAGTCGATAATCCACTCCTTCTAAAAGTGTCGCTTTATGATAAAGATGGAAACTTAATTGACGACACCCTAGTTGATTCTAACGGAAGATATTCGATAGAAGCTCCATACGACGGTCAGTATAGATTGGAAGCCCAATATAATGACTATTGGACTGCTGGCACATCATACAGTAGTAACTACCTAGTTAATCGGTCTGAGAGTTTCTCTGTTATTGGCGATAGTGAATTTAACCTTGTAGTCCCTGTAGTAAGCGCATCTTATAAAGTTGTTGATAGTGACGGTGACCCAATATCAGGAATGGTTATAAAGCTCTCAGGAAATTCAAGTCCAGCTGGGTTACACGATATTGATTATATGTACGCAAGCCATAGCGGAGTATCCAATTCAGAAGGAATAGTCACGCTCACTTCTCCAGTTGGTGATACATCGCTTCAACTTCAAGGAGATGTGCTACCTCTTGATTTATCGTTTTACAGTGAGGAAGCAGTAGTTACTAACACACATACTGATATTGTCTATCTAGCTCAATTTACAGTAACGGATAATGATGAAGATGGTGTACCAGACTTTTATGAGAATAGATTTGGTGATAACGAGGCCGGCAGTGATCTGGACCAGGATGGCTTAACGTTCTTAGAAGAGTTCCAAAACATGTCTTCGCCAAACTCTTCAGATACCGATGGTGACGGAATCCTTGATGGGGATGATGTAAATTCTCAAATGTTTGACGGTTTGGGTGGTTTTAATACCGATGACGACTCTGACTCTGACGGATGGGCAGATATTACTGAAATATTATTTGGGTTAGATGAAACAAGTGCGACAAGTTATCCAGTTTTAATAGACGAAGCAGTATTTGAAAATACAGGCTTAGAGACATGTCTATCCTACAGCATTTATGAATGGGAAAATTGGGGTGCTGAATACCTTCACGAAGTAAAAAACCTAAATTGTTATGAGGGGGCGATGGACGATTTAGACGGGATCAGTAAGTTTGTAAACTTACAGAGTCTAACGTTGTCTCAAACTAATATAACTGACCTAACACCCGTAGCTAAACTCACTCACTTGACGGCCCTTGATATATGGCCACTGAGGCCAACTAGCTTGGATTTCATAAGTGAATTAACAAAGCTAACAGAGGTTACAATCGACCTCACAGAATACGAAGGTAATCTTACAGAGCTTTCGAAGTTAACTAGTCTAACTTCACTATGGCTAGCAAGCGGGGAAACTGTCTCTAACTTAGATTTTATAGAAGACTTAACCCTGTTGGAAACCTTAAGTCTACAAAACTTCCCACTAATCACTAACGATTTACCTAAGTTAGCTAATTTGACTAAGTTAAACTCCCTCACATTGGGCTCTACTCCATTAGGCGAGTTGGATTGGATAACGGCATTAGTGGAATTAACTGACTTTAGCGTACGTAATCAAAACGATGTTGATTTTACTCCGTTGGCCCAACTGCCAAATTTAACTTGGTTAGATATTGAGAGTTCAAACCTGACTGATATTAGCTTTTTAGCAGGAATGAATCTTTATACTCTCCGCTTGGAGGGAAACAATATATCGGATATAAGCGTGTTAGAGAACATGACCTCATTGGTATATATATATCTAACTGGCAATTCGGCGTTAACGTGTTTAGAAAATACTGCATATTACATTTCGTATGACGAATTAGAGTATTTATGTTCTTTTAATCCGTTAGATACCGATGGCGATGGGTTAGCTGACGCTATCGATGAAGATGATGATAACGACGGAATTTTAGATATTGACGATACAAGCCCTCTTAGTTATGACGCGAACCTGCTTTCGGCTATGGCTATTCCTTACGTTTGGTCTCAAGACGATGGCTTAATCGCTTATGTTCGCGATATGTCAGGAGAGAATGAAATCAGTGTTGACGTTTACAGTCGAGCTAGCAGCGAGTTAATCACAAGTATTGAATGGCCACGAACGTATGCCGAACCTCAGGTATTTGTTTTAGATGATCTAAATACTAACGGTTATGCAGATATTGGCCTATTCGGTATTGTTGAAACAATACTGACAGACGGAAGCGTTGAACGTAAAGCTCAACTTTTTGTTAAAGATGCTTATACGGGGGAAACTATTAGAGCATTCAACTGGCCGGCAAATTGGACGGAAATGTCATTTGTGAAGCTTAATGATGTCAATAGTGATGGTATAGATGATTTTGGTTTGCAAGGCCGTTTCTATATCGAAAATCGCCCTCAACTTATTATTAAGGACGCAGCATCAGGCAGTACGCTAAAGACAGTTAGTTATCCTGATCTACTTAATACACCGGTCTACCATCAATTGTCAGACATGAATGGTGATGGACTGGGTGAAATTGGTTTGTTTGGTAGAATAAAATCTAACAACAAAATTCAGATAAAGATTGCCGATGGCGATGATACAGATGTCCGTTTACCAGCTTATAATTTTGCGGATAAATGGGAGGATGTATCGTGGCACGAGCTATTTGATATTAACTTCGACGGCGAGACTGATTTTGGTATGTTCGGTATCAGTAAGGATGATGGGCGTGTTCAACTGTTCACTAAAGATGGAACTGATCGCGTAGGAACATTAGGAATATTTAGTTGGCCAGAAGATCTAACAAGCCCTGATTTAACGGTTATTCCTGACATGACGCTCGATGGCGTGCCAGAATTAGCGGTATTCGGTTACCGCTCTTCAGTCGACCGCTACCAATTGATTATCAAGGATGGCTCTGACAGAGGTATAACCCTAGTGAGTCATGGGTGGAGAAATAATCTAAGTGATGTATCGATACACGTAATTAATGACCTTAACTTTGATGGGAAAGTAGAAGTAGCTATTTTAGGTCAGCGAAGTTCAGGGGCGTGGGAACTGAATATTAATGATGGCGCTACTGGTGATACATATCGTGTAGATGTTTTAGGCTTAGACTGGGCCGCTAAGCCAAGCCTAATGCCAGCTTCAAACAGCAACTTAAGTATTGCTGATGAGGTAATTATTTATGGAAATACATTGAGCGGCAATGAAGTTAAGTATTACTTAGAGCGCTAATAGGTAATATTGCTTATATATTTAGCCCCATTTCACACTGTGATTGGGGCTTTTTGTTAGGGATAGGAAGCAATAATAAATGGTAAACATAAAAAAAATGAAGGTTGCGGCAGGATTAATGCTAGCAATGGTGACAAGCTTTACTAATGCAAGTTCTCTTAGTGAAGTATTCACTAACAACGAGCGTATAATGATTGATGCGAGTCCAGACTTGCCAGAGTTTGGAAGAACTCCAAATATTATTATTCAGAAAAGTGGAGATAGTTCAGCTTTATTATCTTTAGGCAATGGGTATGACTTAAAGGAAAATACCCTTGCTAGTTTGGCTGTTTCTGATAGTGAAGTTAGCATACTCACCAACGATCCGGGTACGTATTCGATATCATATTTTTATTTCTATGGAGATGAAGATCTAGCTAGGTGGGGCGATGAAGTTGTAGCTTTTTTAGAAGAAGCTTATTCGGTAGCACAGACGGATAACCCAGCAATAATGGAAATTTATTCTGGTACGGAATCTATAACACTTTCAGAGCTCTCAGTAGTTGAAGGGGAGTTTCAAGTAAATGTTGTTGAAAGACGGTTTGAAACGCTGTTAATTCCTCAAACCATGATAGATAACGTGCCGGGTAATTGGAATATTAGCACTGAAAATACAATTTATTCATCAGTGTCTTATTTGGCCCGTTTAGTAAGTGCAGATGTAAGCCTGCTAGCCGATGTAGAAGAGTTTACGAGCGGGCAATGGGCGCTTCCCTTCGTTACTGATTATGAATCCATAAATTATGCTTCAGGGCCCAATATTGTAGCAGATCTTACTGGCAATATTTCTTCTGGATTAGGAATGACAGTCGCTAATCAGATAGAATTTGCGGCTTCTGAAGTTGACGAAAAAATTGTTCTTTCCACAGATGAATATAGGCATGAATATTTACCTTATGGAAGAGATGGTAAAGAATGGGAAGTACTTGTAAATGTTTATGATGGCAACGAACTTCGATATTCGTTTGCAGGGGTGATGATCAAAAAAGATGACAGTACGGAAAATTTTACTAAACACCTAACGACGCAGTTTCCTTTCATTCAGAATGGATTTCTCAATGGCAGAGCAGCCGAAGATGACGCCCTTTTAGATTGTATAGGTGTTTTTGGTTATGTATTCAATAACGACAATAGCCTAGACCGCGGTTTGACGTGTAGGTCTTATTCACCATATATATACACAGGTACTCGCGATTGGGAGTGGCATGTAGATAGTTCTGATACAGTAACCTTACAACTAACCAATACTAGCGGTTACTACAAAAGTAGAGTTCGCTACTGGTACCCTATTGCCACTGATTCAACTGGATTAACGCGTGTACTAGAGCATAGTTACGCGAGCATCGATAATGATGGAGATGGGTTTGCGGATACAGAAGGTAATTTTATAAAATCTAGAATAAATTCAATTGGTGTTCTAGATCTTAGTCGGTACGAAGATGAATATACAAGTGCTGGCTTTCAAGGCGATCACGATGGTGATGGAATCAATGATAGTCAAGACGAAGACGATGATAACGATGGAATGCCTGATTTATTCGAAAACTCATTTAGCCTGAATCACCTTGAAGCATCAGATGCTTCAGATGATATAGATGGTGATGGTTTAACAAATTATGAAGAATACTTATTAGGAACAGATCCCTCTAGTTTGGATAGCGATTCGGATGGCGCTTCTGATGGTGATGATCCATACCCATTGGATGCCAATATTAGTGCATCGAATCAAATTTTAGATGCTAAGAACTTATCTGATATAGATGGTGACGGAATAAATGACTGGTTTGTTGCACATCAGGGAATTGGCGAACTCATTGTAAAAGTATATTCGGGCGCTGATGGAACTCAGATCAGTAATTTGGTTTGGACTCAAAGCTTCACAAATATATCGTTTGAGATTATCGATGATACAAATGGTAATGGCGCACAGGAAATTGCGGTATTCGGTTATATAGAAGAAACCAATGGATTACCTAAATCTAGATTATTTGCGTTAGACGGCTTAACGGGAGATAGAACCATAGTCCACACTTGGCCAGCGAATTGGTCAGCCCCATCATTCTTACTTGTGGATGACGTAAGTGGTGATGGCATTAGAGACATTGCAGTGCAAGGAATTTTTAAAGAGGATAACAGGCCTCAACTTTTTGTTAAAGATAGCATCACAGGTGATAAGTTGGTGGTTCATTCATACCCATCGATACAATCGGATACTGTCTATTTTCAGCACAGCGATTTTACTGGTGACAACTTTGGTGATATCGGACTTTATGGACGTCTTAAATCTAACAATAAAGTACAAATTAAACTATCTGATGGTGTAGATGGTGAAAAGTATACTTCGTACACCTTTCCTGATAATTGGTCTAATACGTCATGGCACAGACTTTCTGATATGAATAATGATGGAAGTGACGATTGGGGGTTATTTGGTACGCGCAGAGATGATGGTCGAAGTCAGGTCTTTACAAAAAGCGGGAAGGACAAAGCGGGAACATTAGGCATTTACAGTTGGCCGGAGACATCTAACTCCTCGTTTCATATTGTTGATGATATGAATAATGATAGTGTAAATGAACTCGCTGTAGCGGGCTACCGAAGTGATATTGACAAATATCAGATGGTAATTAAAGACGGAAAAGATAATAACATCACTCTTTCAAGTATAGGGTGGCCGGATAATTGGACCAATGAGACCGTAGAGTATTTAGGTGACCTAAATGGTGATAACGTTGCTGAAGTTGCTATTTTTGGGCAAAGAGAGGTCAATAATCGTTGGCAGCTAAATATCAAGTCGCTGGATGGCTCGTCATACGATCAATTTGAATTGGGTGCCGAGTGGGATGAGAAACCTGACTACATAGTAATTAATAGTGCTGTTGGTATGAGTGTTTTTGTATACGGCATGTCGGGCGGAACAAGCTTGTCTAAAATGTTCTAATAGTTTGAGATAGGGTAGCGCTAGAAGGTATAGCGCTACCATACCAAATGTCACATCTTCTTTTGGATAAGTATGTCGTCTGCAGGTACAGTTAGTTGCTTAAAGTTGTAGTCTCCACTAACCGAAATATCAGATGGCAAGATGTTCACCGGCTTATTAAATGGGTTTGTGAAAACAATTCCATTTTCATACTCTCGATAACTTATTAAAACACTATTATTTATACTCAGCGCATTCAGTGACAACGCTTTGCCATCTGAACTAGCAAAACAGATTTCCTCCGATGTCATGTCATCCCAGTAGAACCAACTGGTAAACGCTTCACTACTAACTAAACTAAAGCGCGCATCCTCTTTATCAGGCTTAGCTATCAAAGTTGCAGTAGCTTCTTTTCCCCCCTGTTTTGTTGCATCGACACTAACAGTTACTGGTCCCCCTTTAGGTGAAACACCAAAGCAATGCTCGCTAGAAACTTTATTATTTCTAAAGTTAAGTGTGGGAAACTCTAGATGCGCTTTTGATGGCTTACCTACTTTGGTCTTTACCGAGATAGAAGCGTCCGCGGCATAGTGCTTTAACTTGCCAATAGGCTTTCCCAAGTCTCGAAGTGACTTAAACTCTGGCCATTTTTGATAATGAATACCTCTAGGACGATGGCCGGGAACAATGACTGTATCAGTCATCATGGCTGCCACTACGGTTAATCTACGGATATTGTCTGGTGGAATTTTTCGCTTTCTATCTTCGGTCCAATATTCCGCTAATCTTACGTAATTTAAAGATGGTTTTTGAGAAAATTTAGACCAAAAAGTATAACGGTTTAGGCCACTTGACCAATGCTCTAACGTCCCATCTTCGTTATTTGGCCACCCTTCACTTTCCATACCGTTTAGTATGTGAACAGCCTTTTGATGAATATAACCACCATCCGCTAAAATAAGCTTGGTATCTTTAACCTTATTGCGTAAAGCGCTAAGAAATTGGTAAACGCCTTCTTTATGCCATAGATCGTAACTAATTTCATCTTTGTCAGGAAGGCCATCTTGGTTGGCGTCAATGGGGCCAGGGTAGCCACCAATCTTAGGTTGGTGGTATTCAGTTAATACGTCTAAAGTGATACCGTTGAAAAAGCTCATATCTTGCAATAAATATGTGCCTAGCTCATTACCCAAGCGATTGGAAAGTCCATACTCAGAGCTTTTTGTAATTCCTCCATAAAACCAATTATATTCCCATAATCGTTGTTTTACCGTTTTATCAAATGGGCCTTTGGCAGCGTGAAGTGCTATGTAAGCTTGGCCTTTATCAAAGGCTTGTTTTCCTTGCTTTAATAAATCACGTTTTATCGTAATTGTCTGTGTAGCTGGATCGACTTTGATAAGTTTCGCATGTTCATACTTATCCCAATTTAGGGTGCCATCGGTATTTTTATGAACAAGTACCACATCATCATATACACCATCCTGGATGGCACGATTACGTTTAAAAGCTTTGACATCACTTACACTAACCAAACTCGTAGAATCTTTATCGGATATAGAGGTAGTGTTAGTAGTACCGAGAAGATACAAGAAGTCGGAAGCTTTCATATTCTCGGGCGCAAACGTCGGTAGTCTAGAGCGCCCATTGAAATGTAACAACATCAACTGGTCGGGATATTGCTCTCTAAATAAAGATAGAGTAGTTCTAGTATTCTCTTCGAAAGGACGTACTTCTTCATTCAAAGCTTTAAGGACAATACCACTAGCGGAACCCCACCGTTTGATCCAAGCAGCGGATTTCTGTGTTCGTAAACTGCCTTCCGCATACCTGAAATTTACAGTCGTAAGTTCACGCTCATCTTCAAGAACAAACGGAGGTAGCTCCGCTAGCACACTAAAAGAGAGTGAAAAAAGAATTATCGCCGAGCAGGAAATTTTCATAAAGACTCCATTCTTTAATACAGGCCTAAATAGAGCTTACTTAATAAGCTCTTCAATCAAATTGATACGTTCAGTCGAAAACATTTGTCCACTTATTTTACCTTTTAAGTTTGCAAAAGCGGCCTTCGATTCAGGGATGGATTTAATGATAGATGTTACTATCTGCGTAAAGTCGACATTGGTTAATGTCTGTTCGTAATAGTTTTGTTGCTTCTTATTAGTTATATCTTCAATAAGTGAATCAAAGGATTCGATAGGGTAATCATCATTAAACGCCGTTAGGGCATCAATTGAACTTTGTTTGTGAGCCGCAAATTCGTCAACTGGAATTAAAGAATAACTTCGGGTTCCAGTAGAGATTGATTGCAGGTGCTTATCTATTTGTCGGCCAATGTTGGGCTCAATATCAAATTGATTTAACCACCTTCTTATCTCTAGAGCTTCTAGCGTATAAGAGGGGTTAACGCCTTTGACCGCGTCAATCTCAGCTAAATCGGATAGGGCGGGGTTGAGAGTATGTAAAAAGTCTTTTACCAAGGATTGACCAACGTAAGCCGAAGGAGAGTAAGCTCTTAGCGTAAATCGTTCCACCCCAATATCATTAATTAACGGGCGCAACATATCTAATTGCCACATGGCTGAACGACTGTTTTCACTAAATAATTTTGTTTCACCGTGTCGTTTGACGACTTGGTTATAATCGGATTCTAGTAATTCAAATGGAGGGCGAATATACCCAATAAACTGAGCGTTAGGGAAAAGAGTGGCAAGCTCGGGAAGCTTCCTCATAAACATTTCCGATGAAAGCAGTAGCGTATTACAGTTGTTTTCTCTACATTGCTCTTTTAGTTTAAGTTTATTCGGTCTGGCTTGTTTCAGCTTGTCGTCTTTCGGATTCTTAAAAATTGACATTGCATTACCTGAACTTATGCCATTTTTATCAGTACCATGTTCAGGGTAATATATACGTTTTGTTTTCAAAACATCTCTATTTTCCAGCAACCACTTCTGAATTGCAGATGTGCCAGTTTTAGGTGGCCCAAAGTGGATGAATACCTTCGCCATTTTATTCCTCTGTTTAACTATTAAGGTAAGCCGTTAAGCTACCATAAATTTTCGCTCTTGATGGAGCCTTAATGTCAAATTTATCCATGTTAGTCATCTTGGTAAGACACAAGTAGTCACAACAATAGACTTGGTTGAAAGGTGTGCTATCTTTAAGCATAACTAAGGAAAGTTATTCGAGATACTAAAGGTGAAGTTTTCAATGACTGTCCTAGTTTTCCATAATTAACTAAACGGTATAACAATGAAAACTAATAAAAAGTTCGCAGTATCAGCGCTGGGCCTATTATTTATGACTCACTCAGCCATATCTCAAGAAGTTATCCCTCATATATTTACCCCTTCTACACCAGCGAAGGCCTCTGAAGTAAATGAAAACTTTGATGTGCTGAATCAACGCTTAACCTCACTTGAACAGCATTCTTTAGGGTTAAAACTTAAAGATGGTTATGAAACAATTGAGTTAGATTGTACTGCAAACCCGGCAGCCCTTAATGAAACGTACTTAGCGAATTGGCAGCAAAAACAACTAATCTTTGAGATTGCAGGATCCTGCTACGGTGATATCGCACAGCCGCGTACAGAAGATGATCCTGAGGTTCAAGTCCGCGGTCAAGATGTGATAATCATCGGTAAAGACGAGACAGCTAAGATAATAGACAACGATATCTCCGGTAAAGTTGGTTTATTGGGTGGTTTTGGTGGTGGCTTATATCTTAGTGATTTAACGATAGAAACAGAATCTGATTTTCCCGTCCTTTATTCAAGAAACGGCCAGGGCTCTTTGACTAATATCACGATTAAAAAGATAAACGGTACACCGTATTCAGGCCTTTGGGTCCAAGAAGGCGCTCAGGTGTATGTGTCCGACCTCAGTATTGAAGGGTTCAATACTGGTATCTATGCTACAAATGGTGCTTTAGTAAGAATAGTCGGCGATGTTGCGATCACTGATGTAGAAAATGGAATTTCGTTGCAAAACGCATTCGTGCGAGCACAAGGAGATTTCAATATTAACGCTTCGCAAAGTGCAGTATCCATGGATATCGCATCAGGTTGGATCGGTTGGGATACATCAATAACTGCGGAATCTGGAAGAATTGATATTTCTCGAGGAAGTAGCATGGTGGCGGGCCTAATCGATATCCCTAGCTCTTCAGTTAACCTGTACAGCTCTACTTTTGAAGCATATTCATTAAATGCATCAACCTTTCTATCCGTATCCAGCGATAGCACATTGTCTAACGCCAATGTCTCTGTTTTCATGGATTTGCAGAGTGGTTCTAACATGAATATGAGTAACTCTGTTACTTCAAACATCATGGTTCAACATGCATCCACTCTAGGCGCATGGGGATCGACCATCAACGAGTTAGAGGCTAATAAGGGCGCATTTGTAGAATTTGGCAATGTTACTGTTCAAGGTAATGTTCGTATGTATGAAAATGCTTCATCTTATATTAATGAAACGATATTCGAAGAAGGCTCTTTCCTGAATATAACGGCAAATGCTCAAGTGAACATTTTTGGTAATAGCACTATCTCTGAAGGTCAGATCTCGTGTTTCGGTGGTTACGTCAATATTGAAAATGTAGACGTGAGTGATTTTAACAATGGCTGCCTTGATGCATTGGGTGTCCAAGAAATGATCAACGCTTTTAAGCAAAGTAGAGCGAACTAAGTAGGGGGAGCGGTCATGGAAAAAAGATATTGCTCAGTCATGGTGGCGTTGTGCTTTAGCAGTGCTATTGCAAGTGCGCAAGACTTACTATGGGACGGTGGAAGCTGGGATAGTGCAAATTGGCAGACAGGCGGAAATAACGACTACCTTGATACTGACGGAGACTTGGTTTTAAACATCAGGGATGAAGATGATGACAATGACGGTGTTGCCGATACTAATGATGTATTTCCTCTCGATCCACTAGATTTTCAAGATTCAGATAATGATGGGCTAGGTGACAATGCAGAGTTAGCACTAGGTCTAGATCCATTTAACGCTGATAGTGACGGGGATGGAATTACAGACGGAGAAGACCCATTCCCCTCCATAAATCAGCCCGTTAAAAGAGTACAGTATGCAACAAATATTAATGATGTAGATAATGACGGTGTTGCGGATCTCGCATTAGTTTATATCGATTCTATAGGTAAAATTTCAGCAGTAGTCATGAATGAGGTAACAGGTAGTCAGATTCATGAAATTGGCTATCCTGGGCGATACAACTCAGTAACAGTGCACAAGATTGATGATAAAAATGGTAATAACGCACAAGAGTTGGGCGTATTTGGAATTTACGAGGATGAAAATAGTCCAGCCGGCATGAAAGCACGGTACGTAGTTAAGGATTCACTAACGGGTGACACCTTAAATACTTACACTTGGCCAGGTAATTGGACAGGGATGGCGCTAGTCGAACTTAGCGATCTTACCGGGGATGGAGTACCAGAACTAGGCTTGCAAGGCCATTTTGTTGAAGAAAATCGCCCTCAGCTGGTGGTAAAAGACGGCGCTACTTCAGAATCGCTACAAACTTACAGCTTCCCAGATTTACTCCATGACCCCTTGTATACACAATTGAGTGATATGACTGGCGACGGTATAGACGAAATTGGGCTTTATGGCCGTCTTAAATCAAATAATAAGATACAAATTAAAGTGGTAGATGGTACCGACTCAACCAATCGTTTGCCAGCTTATAACTTTGCAGACCTTTGGGACGATGTTCAATGGTTAAAACTCTTTGACATAGATTATGACTCCCAAGTTGACTTCGGGATGTTTGGCCGTCGCAAAGATGATGGTAGGGTTCAAATTTTTACTAAAAGTGGAATAAGTCGTGTGGGCACGTTAGGTATATTTAGCTGGCCTACTGAAATGACGTCACCACAGGTTTTAGTTATTGAAGATTTAAATTTTGATGGTGTTGAAGAGCTAGCTGTTGGAGGATATCGAAATGATACGGAGCGTTACCAACTAGTCATTAAAAATGGCACCAATAGAAATGAACTTATGTATAACCTTAGCTGGTCTGGAAGCTTATCTGAGGTTGCTTTTTATGAATTGGGAGACATCAATAGTGATGGGGTTCATGACGTTGCAATAGACGGATTAAGAGCATCGGGTGCGTATGAGATTAACATTAAAGATTTGGATGGTAATAGCATTGATGTAAAAGTATTTGGAACAGACTGGCAAACAAAACCAACAATGTTTATATCACCAGATATTACAGGTGACGGCTACACTGACATAGTCATTTACGGTGAAAATCAGCAAGGTGAAAGCAAGTTAGTAGTCCATCCCCTTGTTTATTAAATAATATGATCAAACTTGGTAAATCTTGTATAGCTATTTTTAGCTTGTCTAAGGTTTTAAGTTGGATTACACGCACAAGAAGGGCGGTTTATCCGCCCTTTTCTCGTCTAAATCCCGCTATATTTTTCTTAGTGAAGATGAGTTGCTACGATTTTTCCGGTTGAACCACTGTATAGCGTAACAACCGCTTTCCCATCAATAGACAAACCAGTTAGAAGCAAATCTGAAATCATATCGCCATTAACATTCTTTACCTGTTTCAATTCAGGTGCTTCAAGCCAGTTACTACCGAAGCGGATAGTGCGAAGGCTAGAGGTGGAACTACCATCAACAATAAGTAGTTCGTTATTGCTAGTGGCTCTGTTGGTTCCTTGCAGTGCAAACTCAGGATAGCCGTCATTATTCATATCATCGAATGAATGAAAAACCACATCATCCCATTTGTCAGCCCAGGTGTAGGTCGCTATTAGCGCGTTTCTATCTTGACCATCTTTAACTTGAATTTGATTACGCATGGTATCTGGGCGCCAGCCTGCGACAGCCAGTTCTGCAACATTATCTGCAGTTAAATCTGGTGTAATAAGTAGTTGTGGATTATCCATTTCAGGCCATGCATAAGAAGCAAGTAAACCTTTAATTTCTCTCGCGTCTTTGACCATTAGCATAATACGACTGTCTTCGTTGCTTTTACCGAACAGCCCCCAATCCGCTAGCCCATCACTGTTCATGTCGAAAAGTTTGTTCCAGCTGATATTGTCCCATCGGTCAGGATAGTTGTAAGCGGTAAACTTATTATCTGCGTCACGACCACTAATTAACTTTATCTGTATTTTGTTATTATGTTTTATACGACCAAAAATAGAGATTTCATCTACACCATCGCCATCAAAATCACCATGTTGAAAATATTGAGGTGAATTATAAATGTCTGGGAAGCTATAGGTTGCGTAGTCATCTCTAGTGTCGCCATTTAGAACCTTTAACTGTGGCCGAGAATCCTCTTTAAATTTACCTTCTAGTGCCACTTCCGGAATGCCATCTCCATTGAGGTCGGAGAGCACTTTAGCCGAACTGTATTTCCAGTTTGCTTGCCAATTAAAGGCTTTAATAGCATTACCGGTTACAGCATTCTTTACGAATAATTGAGCTTTACCAGCGTGTTCTTCATTTTGACGTATACCAAACAGAGCAATATCAATAGTGCCGTCTCCATCCATATCCGGCAGAATGTGCAGTCGAATAGTAGATTGAACGTAGGAATTAGCGGGCCAAATCACGGTATTTAATTCGTTGCCGTTAAGCGTATCGACAATTTTCAAGAATGGCGCATTATTTTCAATTGAAAATATGCCAACTTCATCTCTGCCGTCATTGTTAATATCGAATAGTTTATAAACAGAAACGATAATATCAGTATCAATGGTATCAGGCGCTAAGGGAGTATTATCTAGTTTATCATTTATCCCATCGCCATCAGAGTCTGCTACAAGTGGGTTTGTACCAAACTGAAACTCGTCAAAATTCGTTAAGCCGTCGTTATCCGAATCAATGGCTGCATCGTTAATAAGCGGGTTTAAACCTGCTGAAATTTCGTAGGTATCGGGCATGCCGTCGTTATCGTCGTCAAGGTCGCACGCATCACCTAAAGTGTCATCATCAGTATTGATCTGCTGTTCATTTGCAATAGAGGGACAGTTGTCGAAAGCATCATCTATGCCGTCGTTATCTTGATCAGTTTCTGGCGAAGAATCTCTGTAGCCTGAGAACATAATATTATCGACGTAAAGGCCATCCCCTGGCATTGCGCTGTGTAAGCGAAGCACGAGTTTGCCCGCCCCAAAAGTAATAGTAGGAATAGTGATAATAGAGCAGGTGTTTGCACTTACATTATATGGATATTCAACCACTTCTTGCTGAGTTAACGTGGCTAGAAGCGATGCTTGCTTATTGACTGAGGCATTGCAGACTTCAACAGATATTTCAGAGACTTGTTTTGGAATATAAAACGGGTTTATTACTACTGGCTTCGCACTATTTTCAAGATAAAGCTGTGTATCTCCACTAGCACTGACAACCCGCGTTGCTTTTGTTTCTCCAGTATCAACTAATTCAAACCCTGGCTTATGCTCTGTATTTTCAGTTAGCCCATATGTAGTTCTATTTAAGTTGCCATTAACTATCCCATGCCCCAAATTAAACCAATCAAAGGTGTTGGTAGATTGTCCCTCGGCCGAAAACTGATTATCAAACAAGTAATTATCAGAATTTCGTAAATTTTTAAGGCCACCGATATCTGAAAGGTTATAGCCATGCTCTCTTCTTTCGATTGCGTTAAAGTGGTACCAAGTAGACTCTACGGTATCGGAAAATAAATCTATGGTGCCATAGTACATTTCATGTACATCTGAATGCCCCATTTCATAAAGCTTTTTTGATGAGCTTCCGGAAATGTGCCGCCCCGTAAGCAGGAGATCAGAAGTTTGCCAGTAGTTATCTAGCCATGTTATTCCCTGCCAGTTAACCACACCATTGTCATTAAGTTCGGGGTTTACATCAAAATCTGAATATATCCTATCGATAAGCCCCCAATCGTGTGGGTCCAAGGTTGTCATTTGAGTTACAGGCATATCGGCACTTAACAATCGTTGCGCTAGTTCGCTGTTAACAACGGTTCCACGGCTGTGACCAATTAAATGAATAAAGTCAAAACTATCGATACTTACGTTTAATTGCAATTGCGCTATAGCGCCCATTAGTGACTGACTAGATGCCTCAGAGTATCCTGCGGATAAATTGTTCGATAGCTCTGCCCAGTTATGGACAACAATATGATGCTTTGCGCCTTCTAGTAATTCACCGGTTTCTGTAAGTGAACCCGAACTAGGGTTAAAGGTCCAAATTTGTGTATTGCCAACAAGATTCATCGACCTATTTTGAATAGCTTCAGCCATATCGCTAGGCCAATCTTCCAAAGTACCCGAGAAGGTATAGCCGTGGCTTATTACCGTTAAATAAGAGGTCGTGGAACCTAGTAAATTTACATCTACTGATGATTCAAACACATTATTTGAAGCCAGTTCATTTTCTACGTTAGGTGCAGATATACTCACTTTTAGGCGATGATTCCCTTTAGTAACAAAGCAATAGTTAGGGCAATGGCTAGCACTATAAGCTTCTTCAGGAACAGTAAGAGTTAAGGTTTCTTTTGCTGTAAGTGAAGAAATATTCCAAGTATATATTTCTACATTCTCAGTTGTATCAGTTAGCGTAACGCTAAAGGCACTGTTAATGGGTACTGTACTGTTATTTTTGATACCAACTTTAATGTTTGTATTTTCCCCAACAATCGGCAACGGAGTAAACTGTAATATGGCCCCTTGCTCTATGGCAGTAAAATCAATATCGGGAACGTCAGCTTTCAGCACAGTTAGTAAATCAGAGTCCCCCGTTCCCGAAGAGCTCGAAATACCTGAAATAACGGCATCAAAATAATACTCTGGATCGCCAGATGCATCATCTGTATACACCGCATTCCAGGTTGCCTGTGCGTATAGCTTATCGCTAGTAGCATCACTTTTTATTGTGGTTACTATAGATTGAATAGGGTCGTCACCTACTATGTCATCTTCATAAATTCGAAAGGTAATAGTAGTGCCTTCGTCAAACCCAATAACATCGGCAAACATACCGACACTATCACCCGCAAGCCTCTGCAAAGGTGCTTCCCAATATACATTGGTTATTTCTTGCTTGGCTGTAACTACTACTTCAACTAAGTCGGAGTTGTTGTTTTCAACAGACTCGTCAATTTTAAGGTTATAGTCGGCATACACTCCAAGGTAGTAGGTGCCTGCCTCGGCGGAATTAGGGATAGAAACATAAGTAGTTTCTGAATTAGTACTGCCAGCACCAATAGAAAACTGACTGTCTTCATCTAAACAGCTATCGCCTTGCGTAATAACCGTATCGGTAGACCAATAAACACAATGCTGAGAGCCGCTACCAGTAGATACCTGGCCCTGATTTTTAATAGTGTAATACACAGTTGCTGCATCGCCCGCTTCAAGGGTTAGGTTGCTTAGCGATAATGAAGAAACCACTAAATCTGGCTTTTTCTTCTTTACAGTGAAATGCCATGAATGTACTTCTTTTATCGTTCCATCTTCTATATAAGCGTGAAGCTCGTACTCTCCATCTGCAGTAATCGAGTAGTCGCAATCTGGAGTCCAATCGCCCCAAAAAGAAGTTTCACCCTTGCTGCTTCTAGACTCACATCCGGCAATAGCATTGCCGTTTTTATCTTCGAAATAATAGTGAGTACCATAGTCTGTATCTTCAACGCTAAAGTTGTGTTCCCCGTGATCAACATCGTAAGTTAGCGTAACGGCGCAAGAGGTCCATCCGTTTTCCTGAGGCCCACAATGCGTACCATTAATTGGAAGAGAGAAGTCTTGTGAAAACGCATGCAAAGGGAACAGAAGCACTAATAGCAATAAATAGCGCCTCATTTGCCAACTCCCTTTGCATCAAAAATGTCTATGTACATTTCCCACTGAGAATTTATATCGGTGCTGCCGTTACCGCCTTGCGTATTTGATTTCTCTTTCGCAATGGCCTCCCTTATTACATTTATTGAAACAGCATCACCGGAATTTACAGAAATTAACTGGTTGGCATTAGAGATAGCTTTTGCTATGCCGGTAGATATAGCCGAGCCTTTATCTTGAACTTCATCTGTAACTAAGGGAGCAAAATAGAGCTCTTTAGGTGAAACCATAACTACATTGTACTCGGCCTTATTAGCAGAGGAGGAAGTAGATTTTAAATACAGCTTTTCTTTATACACATGATGAGGAATACCAAAAAAACGGTCGAGCACCGGCTTTGTGCCGAGTGATGCAGAAACAATAATAGTGACTAAATCATCACGAAACCTTAAATTCCTTTCCAGCGCTTTTAGTTCTGCAACTGCTTCTTCCTGTATCTGTGCTTCAGTTTGAGTTTGAGCACTTTGATGTAGGGCTACTTCAACTTTTTGTTGTTTAAAACTATCAATTTGTTCGGTTGTTATTAAAAGTGTTTTTTTTGTTCCACCTAAGGCGTAGGCGAAGACATAAGCTACGGGGGCGCCATCCAAATCATAATAAACGTCTTTCACCATAAGCGTTTTGGTGTTGTGGTAATTCCACGCGGTTGTATCTGCTACGAATCTGGCAAGGCTACTTATGCTACTTTGCGAGTGCTCTTCCTTTAACGCATCTTCCACCTGGGCGTATGCGTTAATATTCACCAAGCCATAAATAGCGACATAAAAAAGAACGGAAGAAAGAAACTGTAAAATATTAGCGCTTTTAACGGTGCTGAATAGATGGAGGAGAATATTTTTCATATAAATGTACAGCGCTTTTTTGTCTATAAGATGGATTCGATCCATTGTTAGCAATGACGTTGCGCAAACATGAGAACATTCGTTGGATGACACGTCTAAACGCTAAAGGCGAATAGGAAAGGTAACAGCTCGTCCATGAATATACTGATGAAAGTGCGAAGAACAATCCTTGTCTTACAGGTGTTTTTTATTATTGAGAATTTAGATAGATTATTAATTGAAATAAATTTGGGGTCAATTGTTCGGGGGGAGTTTATAGGAGTAGAAATACATACTTAAGGTTCTGGATTTATATTTATTCTCTTAGGCTTCATACTTCCTTAAGAAAGATTTGGATAAAAATGGATAAGCTAGTTACTATAAACTTAGAGATTAAAGGGCTTTCTCTTTCCAAGTGCCGCAATAACTGAAAGATGATTTATTCTTTTGGGGCCCTACACTTCACCTAGTTATAAGGTGAACATGCATTACCTAGAATCCTTCTGTAAACTGGGTAAAGAAGGGATATGTGTTAAGCGTTATTAGAACTAGTGTGTCTTGGAATACCAAATAAATAACTGATACCTAATTTCTCTTTGTGCGCATATCCACAAAACAATATGAAAGTTAGAATCTGACGGGTCGACTCAGCTAGCTGGTTTTTCCAGTACCTCTATCGGATTAGGTTTGAGCGAGATTCACTTTCAAGCTATCTAGTTTTTCCCAGTGAGAGAAGCACCTATAAATAAAGTCTCTTTCGGAATGAGCATTTTTTATTAAAAGACTATGTGAGGCCAACCAATCTATGCAGTCTTTACCGGCTAATTGCGCTGAGATTTTTTGGTTATAATCTTTAATCCCTAACTCTACTTCTTTTTGTAATTTGACCTGTGTTAGTAGCGTAGCAACCACTAAGTTAGTTTGATCGGTACTCTGCTTTAATAATTCCTCTGCTTTGTTTATTTCGTTAGAAGTCAAATATAGAGTCGCAAGCTTGATAACGAGTTGCTGCACAAAACCTATTTTATCTATACCCATATTAAGGCAGTTTTCTGCTTGCACTCGATCTGAACGGCCTAAAAAGTACTGGGCTTTAGAAGTATAAAATACTGGGTTTTTAGGGTTGTCATTTATAGCTTTATCGAAAAAATACTCTGCTTTGCTTTCATTATTCAAGTTCTGATAACACTGTGCGAGATACATACTCATATATGGGTAATACTCGCCTAAGACAATAGTCATTTTCAATGCTGAAATAGATTGTTTAAAAAGGTTTGCCCGAAAATTCAGAAGTCCAAATTGCAACCACAACGATGAATCGGTAGGTAGGTTACATTCGATGAACGTCTTTATTTTTTGACTAGTGTTTACATCAACATAAGAAGGCGGAAGAGTTTTTAACCAGCTTAAAATATACTTTTTATCAGTATTGCTTGGTAATTCGAAAGAATACGGTATCTCCTCTCCCCTTTTTTCGAAACTCTTTTCTACGTGTGTTTGAAGTTTTTTCTCTAAAGAGATAGCAAAGTTACTTGGTAATGAAGAGATGGAGTATAATAAAGGGCTTTCATCTGAAGCCTTAAACTCCGCTAATGCTAGTAACTTTTCCCACATACTGTCGAGTTTGTAACGTAAGCTACTCGATAAATTAGTCGAGATACTCTCAGCAGAACTTTCGTTCAAAAGACGCTTGTCAAAAGGGCTTTGAACATTAGAATCAAGGTTAAATCCGAAGCGTTCATTTAAACGCTGTATAACAGGTGCATTGTTAAAAAGAGCTTTTTGCGAGGCAAGGAGTACTTTATCTGGATTCAGTTGTGTGAAAGTTAGAATACGATGGTTATAAGCTAGCCACATGTTAGCGGCTAACTCCGGTTCTATCCAAAATTGGAAAGCTGCTGCATTTCGATTGAAGTGTGGGAGTTGATAAGCGAAGTCACGACTATGTCTATGGAGTAGAGATTCAATACAGCTTGTCCAATGGCGAGCGACAAAGAGAAATTGCCCTTGCGAGCCTAAGGCTCTGTTCCACTCTTCTAGAAATAAGCATGCTCTGGGATCTTTTACACCCCAATGATTTTCCTTACTATTGCGTGTGGCGATATACTCGTTGAGAAACCCCTGTTCAACTCGCAAATGCGGTGTGTTTTGAAGCTGCCAATTAGTTTCGTTTTTAGCTAGTTGTTCGTCATGTAAACGAACAACTGGCCAGTCCTCGAAGTGCCCATTTGTGTTACTAATATTCCCAATCATAAGCTCATTACCCATATTTAGGCCAGCTCGATGAAGTAGATGTGATGTGGCTGATGTCGCACTCCGATGAAATCCTGTGCAGACGAGAACTTTATTCATATCTAGTATAACTACCGAAAAAGTGTGACGAAATTTTCAATTGAGCTTATGAATGTTTCTCTAGTAAAAGTTTTATCACTCATCTCCAGAACGCACCATTTACCCTTGTATTGCTCTTTAATTTGGGATGCTATTCGTAAGTTATAGCTAGAAGGCGAAGCAAAGTTGTTTAAATCTACTTCTGAAATATGGAGATGCTTTGACTTACCTATAAAATTGTCGCATAAGGTTTTTTGTTCAAAGTCACCAGCCAAAAATTGGCAACCCGTATCAAAATGCCTAACAACGCGGGTGAGTTGGAGCTTAGAGAGTAGTGTTTCTGTTTGGTCCAAGGTATTAAGAAGATTACAACCATAGTAACTAGGAACAGTTTCAAGGGCGAAATAAACTTTATGCTTGGTGAATATACTATCTATGGAAGTAAGTACTTGAGCTAGTTCTTTTTCATTGTAGTTACTGTCTTTTCTTAGGCCTGGGCTTCCGAAAACCGCACACTCTCCTTCCAATGAAGAAAGTAAACTAGCAACCTTTTCTAAGTGTTGTAGAAAATTACTTTTTTCTTTTTCGTTGCCTAAAAGTGCAAGATCATGTGCCCCAAATGTTATTGCTTGAAATGAGCTTACCGTTAATTTGTGTTCACGAAAGTAGGTTTTAACTTTGTTAATAGCGTCGTGGCTACTAGCTTCTTCCCATGAGTTAAAAACTTTAAGTGGTGCTATCTCAACTCCGGTTATACCATTTTGAAGTAGCTTTTCAATGCACCATTCAGTCTCTTGTGATGGCCAACCTAAATTGCTTACCGATAGTTGCATAGTATTTCCTAGGGCGTTTTATATAAGTTTTAAGCCTAAATCTCGCCGTGAACGTAGCGCTCTAAATAGTCACATACTTTTTGCGCGGCAAAGAAAATAGTGTCAATTTTTCCTGAGAATACAGAAATCATGCGGTCGTCAGTTTTAACATAACACGAACGATCATCATGCTCACCAAGCAGTTTAGTCTTTATATTTAATTGCGGAGAAACATATTCGAAATTATCAGAGAAGTCGGGAACAAATTGTTCCACATGCTTTTGCATTACTTCAATTTTTGATTGTAGTTCGGCGTTTGAAAACTCGCGTAAGCGCTGTTTAGCTTCAGCAGAAGTATCATACTTTCCAAGCGGAGTATGTTTTACACTTGATAATGTGTAGATTCCCTTTTTTTCTGTGGGATAAATAGAGCACAGTGGGCCATCTACCATCGTAATAGCTGGGTACTCACCTTCACCCATATAACGGTAATAAAGCAACAAAGTTGGTTCATAAAAGCAATCGTAGTCTATGTCCGTAAGGTGCCCCCAGGTGGCATCTATTACAAAATCGAACTTCTCGCCATCGACCAATACTCCTTCGTCTGTTTTTTCGGTGCTATTCACCTTAGTATTTAACCGTATGCTGCCTTCAAGTTTTTGTTTGAAGTGCTTTCTTGCTTCTTCAATCAAAAGAACGTGTTCATCTACCTTAAGAACGCCATCAACATCTTTCAGATACTCGGGCCACTCATTTTTCCGCAACTCCTGAAAATGAATACCAGATGAAAACATGATTAGGCGATAAGTGTCGAAATCAACTAAACTGTCGTACTTTGGCACTACATAGAGATTATTAGATATTGGCTTTGATAAAGTCGGGTATCGCTCAGTAAATCTCGCATAACCGTCGCGAGATTGAATTCTAGTGCGATTATGTCTAGCGTAGTGAAACCCCAAGTGCAGTCGAAACTGATTGTTACCAGATGCTTCCCCGAGAATATCACTGTTCTTTTCAAAGATGTTTACGTCACATCCCATAGCGTCCAACATCATACCTAAATGACAACCGTACCAACCTGCACCGATAATGGCGACTTTTGCATCCATGTTACTTCCTACTGTTCTATCTTTTTAATCTGCAAAGTACTGACTAATAGCATTTAACGATTCTTCTGCTGAGACTACATAACCATTATGGCCGCCAAAAAGCGAAGCGTATTTACTTTTTACGTTGTAGTGAACCGGGCTGGCAGGTTCAGATGAAGTAAGTTGGCTTTCATCTCGGGTAAGTGGTGCAATATCAATTATCTGCTTAGTTGTAATAGGCTCAACACTTAAATTTACTAAATCAATATCGTTATATATAACTGTATTTATATCTGTATAGAGGCGCTGTAACGGATACCACTGAAGAGAAGAATCCGGGTTAATTGTCTCTAGTATATTTTTGTTTTTAAGATCGAAAATAACATTTTTAGAAAGGTTACTGGCCACAAGACCTTGAAGCCGAATAATGTGCACCTTGTTGAATAACAATTTTACTTTCTCTTCTGCGTACAACCTATTGGCCCCGTAAGCATGGATATCGGCATTAAGCACAGTGTCTTCATCTGAATTCAGCGGCGGTTGATAAACGTCTACCGTTGAAATAAATACGACTCTTTCTGCCTCAACATTCTCAAGATGAGAAAACAAGTTATCTATTAGTTGCTTATCTTCTTCCGGATTTTGATTCGCCCACCACTTTTTTGCTTGAATAGCTGATATGTAGAGCGTTTTGAAGTGTTTGTTGTGGATATCTTGAATATTCTTTGAATTATATAGTTCGGTATCTGTTTTAACGAATCGAAGTAAGTTTTCACCAACGAATCCAGTAAAACCTATTAATGCATTCATTTACTAACTCTCTAGTTTTTTAAAAATAAAAGAGCTAGCTTCTTCAACAAAGTGCTCTTCATCGATTGTATAAGAACTCTCTCGATCTGATCTATCAGCATCCACAAAGTCTGACTTTCCACTGAAGTAAACAGACTCTTCATTGCTATCAATAAAAAGATGTGAGTCATAAAGATCTTTATGGACATGACTAGTCGACATTGTGACAGAACTCCCGTAAATAAATACGCTCTTGTCCATTAACCATCTGTATTTAACTAGCCCTGCGCCCCAAGGTGATATTATACAAAGGCTGTCACGTATATGTGCGAGGCTATTACCTAAGTTCTCAAAAATACATGTGGTAACTCTTTGAGGGTTGGGTACGCTTGATTTAATTAGCTCTGCAATCTTTTTTTCTTGCTCGTAGTGGCCATCAAGCCGTCTGACATCACCTGAATCATGATCTAGCCATTCAGGCAGTTTATTCACACCATCTATAACGAAATCAAGATCGCTACGTGTCTGAGTCAATTTTTTTATAAGAGAAATATACAAAGATGCTTCATTTTCGCAACTTCTCTTTCCTACACGGAGAGATAAAATTATTTTATTTTTAGGTTTGGCCAGTAGAGGCTTAATTCCAAATTGCTCTAAAATTAAAGCCCTATTAAACTCTCTGCTCATTCTCGAGTCACTCAATGTGATTACTATTGAATCATCATCTTCGGTATTTAAGCTAAAAATTAGATCCTTTCTACGGAGTGAAGTATTACGTATTAGAAAATCAGCCAATTTATCTTTATTAAAGAAAAAGTTATTTTGTAGCAATACTTTGGGTTTATTATTTAGTCTAACCAGCTCATTGTAATTAAGAAGGTTACTAAATACTGATAGCTCGTTCCATAGCGAGTGACCGATATGGTTCAAATTCGGAGTAGTAATAATGACTTTCTTCGAATCCTTCTGTACCTGAAAGCTAATATCAAGGAAGTTTTGAATAGCACTTTTAAATTTTTTATTGAGCATCCTGGGTATGCTATTTTTTGAAAAAGGAAATGCTTTATTAGACTCAGAATACTTACAGTATAGAATTCTGTTTAATTTGGGTAAGAAAAGAAAGATAGTATTGATTGGCTGTTGAAATAAAGGCTCCATTTGAAAACTAATATAAAACTTATTTATACCTTCGCCAAAAACAAATAAATTGCCACCAAGTAAAGACGAAGAAGTTTCACGTTTTCCTGTGTAAGGGGACCAAAACTCGAGGTACCCTTTTTTTATGCAGTTTTCTAGAAGAAGTTTAGGGTAGTCGCCAGGTGTTTCTGGTGAAAGAAGAGGAGGCCTCTGTGGCTTTAATGTTGCACTACTATATTTTTTATCTAATTGCTCTAAGTGTAACCCTGAAATTGTGTAGCTTGATTCAAGCTCATCAACGCGGGTAACCGTACTCAACCTAGGGTCTTCTAAGAGCGGAATAGAGTTCAAAAAAGCATAATGTTTAACAAGGTTCTTGATGGCTTTATTATGTTGAAAGCTTAGATGTGCTCTCCATATTATCTCGAATGCCAGCTTTTTTCTCTTTTCACAATACTCGTTTACGAATGTTATTAATTCCTCTAGTGGAGCTTGTTTAAATAGTTCGAAAATATGCTCAGCCACGTACTCATATGTATCGTCAGTATAGATGAGAGCTTCTGCTCTTGCTAATCTACTAAATTCTATGGCTTTTTGATTGATAAACGGCCCATTGGGCCGCTTTTTTTGTGCCTCGTTCATTAAGGCGCTGGCAAGAGCTATTGATACTTTTTCTAATTCCAGAGCAGCGTCTCTCAATTCATCAGCACTCATATCAGAAGATATGTAAGATATGTTGCCTACAAGGCTCCTTATGCTTTGGTTTAGCATTAACCTACCAAACTCTTTTAAAGCTCCATTAGACCTGATTGGAGTTCTTAATCCGTTAACCAATGTTAAAGCTCCTTACTTCCATTTTTAAGATTCGCCACATCTCCTTGTACTTTCACTTCAATGAAACAGTTAGCGATCTCAAGATCGCTCTTATCAAAGTGGTAAACAAACCCGCACCGCCCATCAGGGTGAATTCCCTTTTCTTTTAAATCTGGTCTGAATAGGTCTGCGTCTACTACTTTATGTAGAACTTTGCTAATATATATCTCTATTTTGACTGGTCTGTTATGGTGTATAGATTTCGCCCAACCAGCAATAATAGAGTTATTAAGTGCATCAACGGTTCCTATTGATTTAGAGTTTCGAGTCAGATCCAAATAATCCTTAGGGTTAGGCGTTATAAAGCTGATAGCGTCGGCTCTGTTAGACGATAACTCTTTGATATCTCGGTTTATTTTTAAAAGGGCATCTATAAAGTCTTCTTTATTCTGTAGCGCCTTCTCGGCGGAAACTAGCATGACAGGTTTATCTGTACTGGCCACAAACTTTACTATTTTCTGATAGTCGCTGAGTGCATTATTTAGTCCAGCACAAATGTCAGCTTGCATAGAAATATTGTTACGATTAGCAATAGCAAAAATATCTTTAAATATGAATATATAGAAAGGGTTTGGAATAACCTTTTCAATCGTGTCCAAATAATTCAACGCTGCGGGACGCTTCCATGCCCACAACTCGTGCTGTGCAGTATATCTATTGCAAATATCATGAGCTAATTCGATATTACTCGACTCGAATGCTTCACTCAATAAAACATCTTCGAAAACTGGAGGGTTACTCTTCTCACCAGTAAATATTCCTAAATGATGCAATGCTCCTGCCACTAATGAAGTGCCGCCACGTGCAGAACCTACAACGACAATCTGTCGTCTTTCAGTATTCAGGTTATCGATGTTAAGAAATGCAAAACCTTTATTCTCTAGTTGCTCAATTCCCATTTTATAGCCTTAGTGTAAAATCTTCTTTGACAGATGTTAAATTTTGACTGTAACACCTATCTGTTAACTTATTGGTAGCCCATTTTTCGATCATATAATCTGCTTCTTTGTTGAAGCGCGCTACTTTTTCAGGATTATCTTCAGCCCCGCGACTTATGGACTCGTAATGATACAACTCTGCATAAGGTGTCCAAACATTTCGGTAACCAATCGATTGCACTTTAAGACAAAAATCCACATCGTTAAATGCTACCGTTAAGTCTTTCTCATTCAAACCGCCCACTTCTTCAAATACAGATTTACGTATCAACAAACATGCCGCCGTGACCGCTGATAAATTTTGAACAACTTTCAATCTGCTAAAGTAACCGTAGTCACCGCGCTTAAAGTGTTTGTGTGAATGTCCTGCAACACCGCCAATACCAATAATTACACCTGCATGCTGGATAGTATCATTATGAAAATACAACATTGCGCCCACGCAGCCAATATCAGCGCGTAGAGTGTGAGATGCCATTTCAGTCAACCAATCAGGATTAATAACTTCTACATCGTTATTAATTAAACCAATAATTTCACCATTAGCTTGACTTACAGCAAAATTATTAATTGCAGAGTAATTGAAAGGGTGAGGGTAGCGTAATATGGTTACTTTTTCATGGCTTTTCAATTCTTCAAAGTATTCTAGTGCTAACGGGTCGTCTGAATTATTGTCAACTAAGAGTATCTCGTAATTGGGGTAAGTAGTCTTCTCCAATATAGAATCAATAGCCTGTTTAGTAATTTCATATCCATTGTAAGTGGGAATTATTAATGAAACTAAAGGCGCAGTGCCATCTTCCATTGTCGTAGGCCAATTTACTTTGTAAATATTTTGATGCATACCCTGTTCAACGGTTACATTCTCACCCAAGCAATTAAAGTGGTCTTCTAGCGCTTTAATACCTGCATCAGTGGTATAAGACTTCTCACCATGCCCAAGTGCAGTTGACCCTTCAACCATTCTCCAGTGATACAGAACTTTAGGGATGTGTACGATATCGTTGTGATCTATTTCGCGAGAATAACGCAGTAATAAATCGTAATCTTGACTACCCTCGTAGCCTACTCTAAACCCGCCAATCTTTTTCACTATATCAGTTCGGTAAACACCTAGGTGCGAGACATAATTTTGACTGTAAAGTAGGTCTAAGTTCCAGTCTGATTTGAAGTGAGGGTCGCAACGCTCGCCTTCCTCATTTATTTTGTCTTCATCGCTATATATTAAACAGGTTGAAGGCTTTTCATTTATAACTTTTACCACTTCATATAATGCATGCTGGCTTAACTCATCATCGTGGTCAAGCAGTGCAACCCATTCACCTTTAGACACTTCTAAAGCGCTGTTACTTGCTTTTGATATATGGCCATTTTGTTCTCTGAATACGACGCTAATGCGGTGGTCCAAAGTTTGGTAATGTTCTAGAACATCTCGAACATGGGGCTCTGGCGAACAATCATCTGCCAAGCAAAGTTCCCAATTAGTATAAGACTGGCGCATTACCGACTTAATGCACTCCTCTAATAGGGCTTTATCAGGATTGTACACGGGCACTACAATCGAGATTAATGGGGTTAATTTGAAGCCGTTTAACGTAGATTGAGTATCTAAAAAGTTATATTCTTCGTGATGTATTCGCCATTTTTCATATGGATTTGCGAAAGATTCGTCCTTGGTAGCTTGAGGATATTCATTGTAAACTCTGCCTTCCTCGAAACCAGCCTGCACTAAGTGAAAGAGTAATGGGGCTTCCCAATTTTGCAAATCAGGGTTTAATTCTAAATAGAGCTTTGGGTTAAAATAGGGAACAGGACGCCTGCCTTCTTTCTCGCCAATAGCTATGTAGTGATAAAATGGATTTATACCATGTTGCGCTACATCAGGGTTGTTAGCTAAATAATAATAAGTATTAAAGTGAGGGGTGGGGTTTTTTCCAGTAGCTGCACCTTTGATGATGAAGTCGTATACTAATTCTTGGTGAGTTCTCTCATCTTCTTCCAATTGTTTAGAATAATAGTTGTCATCCCACAAAAATGAATCAATTATAGTTTTCGCGATTGATTCGACACTTTCACCGTTAACAAATTTGGTTACGTTAAGTAGGTCAATACTGGAAATGGAAATTGAAGTCTGCTCTAGAATCTTATCATCTTCGTTCTTAAATAAGACTTTTAGCTGTAATTTAGCTTTTCTAAACCAATGAGGCTTGTAATTACCCGAGTCAAGCGTGTAGCTGAATCCACAAACAATGTCGTTCACCAGATCGCTTAAATCGGACCGCTCAACGTTGCATACGACTGACGCAAGCTTTTCTCCATCAATGTAGATCTCTGCGGCTTGTGCGCTGTTACACCATCCAGTTATATAGCCTTCGACTAAGCCCTCAAGGTTGAATTGTACTTTTGATTCTTCTAAAGAAAAGCTTAAGTCGTTAGAAATGTCTGACATGTTTATTGGGCAACTGACAATGTCTTCTATGTGCCCGTTTTTTACAAACTCGACTTTTAATGTAATAGACGAGCGTGACTTCCACTCTTCTCTGATATCGTCAAGTGATAGCTTATAAGCGAAGCTTGCATATGGATTATCCAGCACTTCAGATAGGTCTTCTCTGAACTCGTTGCATGGTAGTTCAGCGATAAATGTATCTGAGAGATAAAGATTGACGGTATCTGTGCTTTGAGCCCAACCGGCAACGTATCCGTCAATTAATCCGTCAACGTACACTTTTGGTAACTTTGCATTAAAGGTTGTTTCCACTTAACTAGTCCTGTTACTACTTAAAATCCCACAAAGCCCTTGTTCGATTATTTTTTGAACACAGTAGGGAGAGAAGAAATGATTGTTTTATTAATGCTCATAATGATATGAACATATCGATATAATTACGCAAATATTTTTTCTGAGAAGCGTTTTTATAGTGCAAGCCCAACTATTTAAATGTCTGAGGTAACATCATATAAATACTGCAATTAGGCTCTCATTGCACGATCATAGATTATGTAAAAAAGAACTTCATCAATTTTCTCAATCAACCATCCAATAATTAATAAGTATTAGACAGGTATTAACACAATATAAACATTCATAGGGCTCTAGTAACAATTTGCATGGTTTTCGAAAATAACTAATTATAGTTTGGTATTTACATTGCTGAATCGGTGTATAAGACTATCAGTTAAAGAAAGCTGCAATTAATCAGTATTTTGTTGTAGTCAGGTTTGAGTGAATTGCCTACTTCAAACTAATTACTACACATTAGCAGTATAAAAGGAACATTGCACTGTGAAGGTTGAAATTGAATTTGGTTTCGTTGTGGGCAACAAAATGTTGCTCTGTGGTTGGATTATTGTTTCAGAAGAACTTACAAAAAACTCACTTACTTTCGATTTGTCGAAAGACGAAGATACTGTTCTTTTTACCAGAAATGATGTCTGCAAAGTAATGAACTGCCCAAAAAGTCACAGTAGTGGCTTTTTAGTTTGTATCGACAATTACAATAGAGATGAAGTGGAAGTTCAATGGGGCGAGGAGTATCAGGTTCTTCCCACTGCAGAAATGACATTTGTAAACCAACTATTGAAAATTGAAGAATTACCTGAAGATAGTGTCGAAAAAGCGTCCTCTCTTTTGGAAAAAAATGGCTTTTATTGGGGGCAGAAAACGAATAAAGATAGTATTGCTGCCGACAATAATTTGAGGCTATCGCTTCAGCATAGCAAGTTTGAAATCGATTATGCATTTATGTTGGACGCTAACACAGTATTAGTTATTGGGTGGGTGTTGGACAGAGCTCAATTGTTCAAGCGAATAAATCTGCGTATTAACAATACAATTACGGACAATATCCTTGACGATGCCTTTTTTCATCCTAGATATGATGTCTGCGAAGTACTTGGTTTACCGCTAAGTGATGGAGAGCAAAGCGGTTTTATTTTTACGGTTTCAGTGCCCAGTACTCTAGATACTAATATGGAACTTATCTATAGCGTAGATGGTACCTTTTTCACCGGAGTGCCTATAAAGGCGAAAGTTTTAGCGCGTGAAGAGACTTGGTTAACTGAAATGTTATTATCCAATATTGATGCCACCACTATTGCTTCTGATCCCAAGCTCTATAAACATGTTACTCCAGCTATAGAAAAAAGTTGGCACAGTCGCTTAGTTGCGCCTAACTCAGCAACTGTCACTCAATTCGGTTCAGCGGTAGTAAACCCTAAACTGTCTCTAATTATTCCTATTTATGGCCGCTACGACTTTGTGCAAATTCAAATGTCACAGTTTAGTATAGATGCACAAATGGCCGATATAGAAATAGTGTATGTATTAGACGACCCTCGTATTAAGCATCCATTTATGGTTACCTGCCATGGGGTATATGAAACGTTCGGAGTACCTTTTAAAACGGTTGTAAGCCAACGAAACCTTGGCTATGCAGGTGCGAATAATTTGGGGGTAGACCATGCGAATGCAGAACATATCATTTTAATGAATTCAGATGTTATTCCTAAACAGCCCGGTCATTTTTTTAAAATGCTAGGGCAGTTCAAGGCTAGTGAGGACATAGGCATTTTAGGGGGTACTTTGCTGTACGAAGACAATACCATTCAGCATCAAGGAATGGAGTACATGCAAGACCCTTCACATCCTGGTATGTGGATGAACTACCACCCACAAAAAGGGTTTCCACTATCGCTTACTGATGAGTTCGATATACGTGATGCCCAAGCTGTAACTGGTGCGCTTATGCTCATGACTAAGCAGCAATACATTGACGTTGGCGGTTTTGATATTGGTTACATACTTGGTGATTTTGAAGATTCAGATTTGTGCATGAAAGTACGAAACCAAAACAAGCGTATTGCAGTGTCAGGTGTGGTGCAAATGTATCATCTAGAACGCCTATCGCAGTCGTTGGTATCGGGCAACACGTGGAAACACACTCTGTCTATGTTGAATGGCCTAAGGCACACCAATAAATGGAACGATAGAATAGTAGAAGTGATGGCTGAAAATGAATAATAAAAAAATACTCATCATTGCCCACGGTCACCCAGATGTACACAAAGGTGGTGCAGAGCTGGCAGCTTATCAGCTATTTCAAGAGTATGAAGCGCAGGGCCTAAATGTTATGTTTTTGGCTAGAAGCGAAGAGCCGCCTCATGGCGGTGCGGCTTTTTCAATTCGCAATAAACCCAACGAATTACTCTTTCATACTCGTCAAGACGACGACTTTATGTTTTCGAATATTCGTACAAGATACATTTGGTCAGAGTTACGTGATTTACTAGCTCGTTTCAAACCAGATGTAGTGCATTTTCATCACTTTTTTTTGATGGGTATTGAAACCCTGTTAGAGGTAAGAAAAACACTGCCCGATGCAAAAATTGTTTTTACGTTACACGAATATTTAGCCATATGTCATCGTAACGGTTTAATGGTAAAAAATAAAACAAACGCCCTTTGCAGTAAGGCATCCCCTCGAGATTGCCATGGGTGCTTTCCAGAAAAGTCACCCGCCGACTTTTTTATGCGTGAAATGTATATTAAACGTGCTTTTTCTGTTGTTGATACATTTATATCCCCTTCACATTTTCTTAAGCAGCGCTACAAAGAGTGGGGGCTAGAAGAAAGTTCTATTCATGTTATCGAAAATGGTATCGCCAAAATAGATGAAAAAGGTGTGAAAGCAAAACAACATGAAGAGCTTATTCACTTAGCCTATTTTGGGCAAATTAATAGTTATAAAGGCTTAGATGTTTTACTTAATAGCCTGCTCTTATTAGATAGAAAAGATCGCAAAAGATTCGTATTAGATATTCACGGTGCTAACCTAGAGCATCAGCCGAAACGCTTTCAAAATGAAATTTTTGAAAATTTGGAAAAGTTGAAGGGCACGGTGTTTTTGCACGGAGCATATCAAAATGCTGACTTACCTAGTTTGCTCGATAGCGCACATTGGGCGGTAGTACCTTCAATTTGGTGGGAAAATTCTCCCATTGTCATTCAAGAGGCTTTTCGTTCCGGTGTACCGGTTATTGCCAGTAATATAGGTGGTATGGCTGAAAAAGTAGTCCACGAAGTTAATGGGTTACATTTTTCGGTGGGTAAAGTTATGTCGCTTAAAAATTCCTTGTTAAGGCTCATTCATGAGCCAGACTTATATCACAAATGTTGCGAGGGAATTACAGCACCATTAACTATCGCAGACTCAGCCAAGCAAAATCTTGCATTATATTAGGAGCCATAAAATGAAGTGGTCGTATTTTATTGAGGCAGACAACACAGCTTCAATTATCCCCTTCGAAGGGCCCGCTGTAGGTTTAACAACTTCGTCACTTTCGTTACAGCTATCCATAGAGTTAGGCGATATAAATAATGTTGAAGTATCTATTGCTTCGCACTCTGCCTTGTTACATGGCGAGCAAAATCTATCGAACATCGAATTCGACAAATCAATTAATAAGATTACCTTAGGGTTAGAAGACCTTCCATCTAAAGTAGTAGTGTTAAAAGTTTTGGTTCACACTACATCATCGGTTGCGGTTTTTCATGTTGCGTTACTTCCCTCTTTTGATCTCCCTCAAGCAGTGTTTGTACTAGGTTCACCTAGAAGCGGAACTACCGTAGTGGGTAATATGTTACAACGGGGAATGGGCATTAAAAGTCATGGAGAATCCCATATGGCAGAGTTGCTAGCAACACTAGTAACCACCGCTACCGACTACGTAAAAAAATCTCCGGCATCGGGAAACAAAGGTACGCTTACTTGGGAAGTAGAGTCCATTTATGTGAAAGCGTTGCAAGTACAGCAATTTAGAGAGCTGTATAGCAGCTATTATCCGGGTAAAGTTTTTATCGATAAAACTCCTGGCATACCCATGCTGAATTCGTTACCAATTTTAATGTTAGCGTATCCGAATGCTAAAGTTATTTATTGCCAAAGGCGTGGTATTGAAAATATCGAATCGAGACTTCGAAAGTTTCCTCAAGTTCCTTTCGAGGGGCATTGCAGACAATGGCGCCAAGCAATGCTTTTATGGCGTAGAAATAAACAAGTGCTTTCCAGCCAATACTTTAAAGCGCAAAACTGGTTCATGGATGTAGAGCAGTTCCGTCTAGCAAAAAATCCTTCAGAAGTGATCAAATCATTAGCACAATTTTTAAATTTAGATAATTCGGCATATGAACGTATGTTGCATTATCAAGCTACCGAAACGCCTCAAAAAACAGGTAGTAGTGATTTTAGTGCTTCGTCTTTAGAATCTGTTAAGTGGAGCGAAGAGCAAAAAGCGGTGTTCAAAGATATCTGTAACGATGAAATGCAAAGGTCAGGATATTCCTTAGATAATACCTATTTTGTGTAATTCATTTTAGGCTGCCACGTGAATGCATTGGGTAGCTTAGTGACTGGAAAGGCTTGATCAAATATTAAACAGATGTAAAGTGGTAAATAAGCACATTTAGTAATCTCTCTACAGGGAGTTTGAGAAGACTATGAGCGTCCACCGAAAAAGAGGAGTGGTTGCTTCTCGTAAACGTTTAGAAAAAGCTATGGTAGAAGCTGGTTTTAAAACGCAGATTGCGCTTGCTAAAGCTATCGCTAAACAAGAAGAATCGACCACTGTTCCAAAAGATCTCGTAAGTAAAGTTTTTAGAGGTGTTCCTGTTTCACCCTATAATCTACAACGTGTAGCTTCCGTATTAGGTGTAGAAGCCTATACGTTGTATCAAACATCTCAAGAGTCAGATAATAAAAAAGGAAATGCAGGCGACTCTTCTTCTGGTGATCCGATAGAAGAAAGTAAATTGGTAACTGGCGTTCTCGAAAAAGCGCATTTGGATACCGAATATTCTACTCGCGAAACCGAATCCGATAACGGCTACAGCCAAACGGTTTCCTCTAGTGAATTTCACAGCACAGAATATTTACCTCAGAAAAATTTTTTCTGGATTTTCATAGTAAGCAGTTTCGGGTTAGGGCTGTTTTTCTCGGTTACATACTTATTACCTGAATTCATCAAGTCAGACGAGCCTCTAAACTTACTAGACGACCCCTCATTCGAACATTACTCCGCTATATTAACCGTTAATGATTCTATGCTTTCTTTTGCTGACGCTACAGCTAAGGCTATTGATAGCGATTTAGTTGCGCTAACTATTTTAGGTGAAAAAGCTTCTAAAACCGCACCTCTTCAACTTCTACAGCGCTATCGAGCCGATGCAGTTCTAGAAATAGTTACGCAAAGTGAGGGGCGATTTTGGAGCATCGCTTTAGTTGCTTGGACCAATAAAGGGAGTACCACACTTTGGAATACAAGCTTATCTAGCGGGCAATTCAATTTATATATGACCGATATTGCGAACGAAGTGGCAAAGGTTGTTTCATTATTTTTTAAGCAAGAGGCTATAACAATTAACCCCAAGTTTGGCTTCAACGTTTCTAATGAAGCATTAGCCTTCTATTTAGAGGGAAGGGCAAAGTTAGATACGACTTATCAAGATGAGCAGGCGATTCATGCACAAAGCAGATTTAGTGCTGCAATAAGGCGCGATAAAGATTTTGCTCAAGCGTATGCCGGCTTATGTGAAGCTCTCATTTTGGAAAGCTGGGCTGGAAACGAAAAAATTGTTCTAGAGGATGCCAGTAAAGCATGTTCACACGCACTGGAGTTAGCACCTTCATCTCCTTATGTGCTTGCAGCTAACCTTGCGCTATTTAGGAGTACTGCCTCATTAAAAAGCGCTTTATCTATGATGAAAAAAGCACTACAAAACGCAAAGTACAATTCGGCGCAAATGCTATATGAAATCGCTTTTTTAAAATTCGAATATTCGAAAGAAAACAGTGAAAAAGCGCTATTGTTAAATGAAATCGAATTATTGAGTAGTAAAATTATTTCGACTTACCCTGCATTCTGGCGAATTCACCATCTCCTAAGTTTAGTTGATTTTCACAATGGAGATATTAGCTCAGCAATGAATCACATAGATGCGGCCACCCATATTAATAGAAACGTGCTACTGTTAACAAACCTAGGTACGCTGCTATTTTGTCAGGGTGATATACCCGAAGCGAAAAGTAGATATCAAGAGGCAATACAATTTTTCCCATCATCGCCTCTTGGGCATGAAATGTTGGGTAGAGTTTATTTTTTTGAAAACGAGCTTCATGCAGCAGAGAAGTCTATCAAGTGGTCGATATCGTTATCAGATGAAAATAACATTCACCAGACGTGGGGAAACTTAGCGGACGTGTATCGTCACATGGAACAGCTTGCTACAGCCAAAACCTATTACCAAAAAGCTTTGGATATTATTCATCAAGATGAGCTTTTAGGGCTTAGGTCGATAGAAATGGATATATATAGACTGTATTACGAAATAAGCATGCTCACAAGTACAGAACGCCTAAGTAAAATTGAATCTCACAACAAAAATTTAGAAGAATTGTATGCCGCTACTCAGTCTCACTTATCTCCCGCAACAGCGATCAGAATCGCGGTAATTGGTTTCTTACTTCGTAACGATGCCGTGGCTAAATCTAGCCTAAATACTGCGGTGTCGAGTTGCCCAGTATTTTGGAAATCGCCTGATATAGTCAAGCTTTCAAATGAACTAAAAATTACTATGCAGTAATTTATAACTTCTACGTACACCAGTTTTCAGCACAAAGGCAAATAAACTTCTGTTAAGTAAATTTATTTAAACAAAGTGAATATAATTCAGCATGCTATCTACGGCTATATTCTCTTAAGTGGCGTTAAATGACTACCTTAGTGTTGAAAAAAAAACCTACTTAATAGATTTTAGTTTTAGTAGGGAAACTATTGTGTCTGTCGCTTTTTTCGCGTTGATTACCGACTACCTGTTCTATTCGATAATATGAAAATAAGTTGTTCAAAAGCCTCCCATCCAAATAAAAACAGACGTATTTTTTAGACGGAGTTCATTATGCGTATTTCAGGATGTTTGTGGATAGAGCAGTCTCGAATCCAAGCAAGCGGTTATGTAATGTTATTACTGAGGAGTATAGCGTTTCTAACTGCACTAATTATTTCTATGTCAGTATCTGCAATTGAAGTGAAAAGCAGCTTGGAGAATTACCAAAAAGACAGCAACGGTAGGTTGGTTTACAAGGTCTTAATTTCTAATACCGATAATGTAACTCGAACAAATGTACGTTTAGACTTGAGTATTCCTTCTGGCTGGCGATTTTCCAGAGCGGAAGCGTCCATTCAAGCCTCAGGGTGTAATACATGCTCTTCTGGTAGCTCAACTTACTGGATATTTGACTCATTAGCTGCCGGAAAAAGTGTTGAATTAGTTATCCCTTTTTATTCAAGTAATTTAGCAGATCAAACAGGGAATTCTCTAAGTTTCATTGCTTCAGTTACTCATTCAGGAACTGCCAACGCAATAATAGATGAGATATCAACGCTAGCTGTGGCTGCACAAACTATACATATGTCGGTTTCCGCTAGTAAAAAAGTAGTTAAGGCAAATGATGTTGTTGACTACGAAATAACGTTTGGAAATGTAGGAACTTCAGGGTTTGTAGGACAATATATTTCAGCTGACATTCCTAGTGGTGCGACTTTCGTTTCCGCATCGGGTAACGGCGTGTTGTCTAATGGTAAAGTCGTTTGGGACAGTTCTAGTGTGCTAAACATAGGCGAAAGTGAAAGAAGATACTTTTCTGTTCAGTTACCTGCAGGTTCTGCGGGGTCAATTTATACCACTGAAGTATCTTGGGCACAGACGAGTTCGAGCGCAGTGCAACAAACTACGTCAGAAAATGTAGTTATAGGTGATGATAGTGGAGTAGAGCTTTCCGTTGCCGTATCCGGTGGGTTGCAAACCGATGCTACCAGCACTGACTATCGATATGTAATATCTAATAATGGTACAACAACACAATCAGCTATGACACTCTCGGTATTAATGGGCACCGGCAGCTACTTAGCATCCTATGAATCTATGCCTACATTTTACGGCAATAAGTATAATAGCAATTGGTTTTATTTTACGGTGGATGCATTAGCACCCGGCGAATCAGAGGTTATCTACGTTCCGGTTAGGCCATATAATGAAACAGATGGTAAGCCTTTCATTTCTCAAGCTATTCTAACAATTGATGAGTTAGATTCTTGGCAAGCAATTAAACCTACAGTTAGATACGATACAACCGACTCCTTGGCACTAACAATATCTTCAAGTAAGCAATCAGTTGCTGCAGATGAAGAGTTTAGATATGACGTTTCCTTAGGAAATTTACGAACAACTGCATTTCAAAATATAGATATAATTGCAGAGTTGCCAGAGAATGTAACAGTAGTATCGGCTGAAGGCGACGCCACCATCGTTGGTAATACCGTCACCTGGACTTACAGTACCCTAAACTCTGGTGTAAATAACAAGAGAAGCATCAATGTAGTTAGTGATGAGGGGCTTGAAAACGGAACGCAATTAAAAGCAAATATTACAGCGCAACTAGGCAATGAAATATTAAGTGATGGAAGCGAGATAGTATTCATCAACGATGATCAATCCCTTGGTTTAGACATTGCGTTAAGTACAGACGTTAATAGCGACAATCAAGCTACATGGGTTCGGTACATAATTTCTAACAATAGCGAACTAGCTAAAACCGATGTCACTTTATATTTAAAGCTGGCAAAAAATTCGATTGTAACGAGTTACGACGACTTACCTAGTAACTACGGAAACCGATACTATGGAAATTGGTTTAGTTACAGTTTAGGGCAGATTAATGCTGGAGAGACGAAAGCCGTTACCTTACCTATTCAAAGAAGTAACGCTATCGATGGTCAAATTTGGGAAACCACAGCTTTTCTTTCTGATGCCACGTCATTCTTCGTGCAGGGAACAAAACCTACCATCATAAATAAAATCGAAGATACGCTTATCGCCACATTGGTTGCGAGTAAAGAGGTTGTAGGCGCTGGTGATGTCTTTGAGTATGAAGTTTCTGTAGGTAATCCATCGTCTACAGCTACACAAAATGTAACAGTAGAACTAGATGTACCTCAAAACTTCACGGTTTCAGATATAAGTGATGGTGGAGTTTATGAAGGGAATACCATTTCTTGGAGTCTTAATACTGTAAATTCAGGAACAAGCACAAAGCGCTCCGTGAAAATGCATGTTCCAATTGGACTAGTAGATGGCACTACTCGAAAAGCGCATTTAACAACTAAGGTGGGCGGTGAGGCTGTCGCTCACAGTACGGTAATAAACTCAATTAATAATAATAGAGATCTTGAATTATACGTTAGTGTGACTGGTGATGTGAGTACACCTAATCAGCAGTCTTTTTACCGCTATAACGTCACAAACAATGGGCTATTGTCTAGAACAGACGTGAAACTATTTATTAGTATGGCGGGGTGGTCCTACTTGGGCTCTTATGAAAGCCTCCCTTCATTTTACGGCAACAAATATATGGCCGACTGGTTTAGCTATGATTTAGGCCAAATAGATCCTGGGCAATCAAAAACAGTAATTATTCCCTTTTTAACAACGGGACAAGTTACAGATGGCATGATTTTAGATTCACAGGCTGTATTGACCGACGGCAGTAGCAGCTACATTCAAGCAATGAGACCTACGGTTACTTATGACAGTAGTGCTAGCTTATTAACCTCAATATCCGCCGATAAGCAAACTGTTTCGGTTGGTGAAAAGGTTGAGTATGAAGCTACTTTCGCTAATTTAGCGTCTTCTGCAACACAAAATGTTGAATTAATTGTAGATATCCCAGATGAACTCTCGGTTACAGACATTAGCGATAATGGGTATTTCTCATCAGGTAAAGTTTACTGGGATATAGGAACCGTTAACTCACTTAATAATGGAAAGCGCTTTTTCACTGCAATTACAGATGACGAATTATCGGAAGGCGATGTCGTTCTTGTTAAAGCTACATTGAATACAGGAGGGGCAAGCATTTCACGCGCAAGTGAAGCGGTAGTTCTACAGAATAACATCGGTTTACAGCTTGCGGTAGCCACTTCAGGTACAAGTTGGGAAGAAGGCAATGAAGACGATGCACATTATCGATACATTATTTCAAATAATGGCGAAACGTCTAAGACCAACGTTCAAGTTGTTTTGTCTCCTGGTTATGGCAGCCGCGTAAGACCAAACAATGGTGCTCCAGCCATATCTTCATCCTATTATTATGTTAGAGACTGGTTAACCTATTCCTTTGATGAACTTCAACCGGGTGAATCTCGCACTATTTACTTACCTATTTACGCATCGAATGCGGTAGAGGGGAGTCCTTGGATTTCACATGTAATGGTTTCAGACCAAAGTGCTAGTTATACATTAAGTGCTAACCCAACCATTTTACGTGGAAGCGAATATGACGGCCTTAAGCCCCTAGTCAACATTGAAAGTGACGGAGCAATAAAAGATCCAGGAGACAATGTCACATTTTCGGTGGCCATCGGCAACCCGTCTGAGGATGTGGTAGAAAACGGAATGGTAATTACTCAAATACCAGAAAATATGGCATTTGTCAGCGCTTCAGGGTTGTACGAAGTTATTGATGATAAAGTGTACTGGCCTCTGGGTGATATACCAATAGGCACATGGAGGAAAGAGTCACTTACGCTAGCAATTTCAGCAAGTGCAACTAATGGAGAGCTCTTACATGTGGAAAGTAAATTGCTTAATTCATCCAACTTGGGTGCTATCAGCATAGCGTCAGATGTTGTTATTGTGCAGGAAAGTGCAGGGGTTGCTCTGTCAATTAATAATAGTTACACCGTTCCCATGGTGGAAGACAGTAAATATATATTGAACCTCGATGTAGTGAATGGCAGTGAAGTGCAAGTTGCAGATGTAAGCTTAAGTGTTAAGGCTGCAAGAAAAACCTACATGCCAGCTAGTGAGCACCCTACCGGTAGTTGTTCAAATGGAAGTTATTGTTACGAATATGATTGGATGAACTTTAGTTTAGGTAATATGGATGATGGAGAAAGCATATCATTCAACGCAAATACTTACCTTCGTTCAAGCAGTCAGGCCCCTGAAAGTGGCCAGTTGCTTTCTTCTATTGTAAGAGTGACGCATAGCTCTACACCCAGTTCAGATATTGTTATGACCTCTACGTTGGGCGCCGGTGGTAATTTCGATGTGGACTCGGAGCACGATAGTGATGGTGACGGAATACCAGATTACTGGGAACTTCAGTATTCAGGTTTTGCTAATTGGTTGGATGCAACTGATGCAGACGACGATTTAGATGGTGACGGCTATACGAATCTTGAAGAATATTTGAATGGCCTTGCGCCAGATAATAGTGACCCTAAGGACACTGATACTGACAATCTATTCGATAGTGTGGAAATAGCATTAGGTCTAGATCCTAATAGTAATGATACTGATGGCGACGGTATCATAGATAGATTAGATAACCGGCCAACGGTATTTAACTCTGCGCAAGATGGCTTATTGAAAGTGTTGGATAACATTGGAGATGTAAATAGCGATGGAATTGATGATGTTGCTATGGTGTACGTGGAATCTAGTGAACTAGCTTCTGAAGTTGCCATTCATGCAGGTATTGTCACTATCGATATTGTTAATATTGAAGACCTTTCATTAATCAAGCGTATAAAGTGGCCTACAGCGTACCAAGATATTCAGTTGTATGTACTGGATGATATTGACGAGAATGGATTCGTTAATATTGGTGTATTTGGTATGTATCTAACATCTGAAAACGATACCGACGTTATCAAACCTCAACTTTATGTACGTGATGCTCTTACAGGAGCGCGGATTGCCACATATAACTGGCCTGCAAATTGGCTTGAAGCTGGAATTGTCGTATTAGAAGATGTGACAGGCGACGGTATACAAGATGTGGCTTTAGAGGGGCGTTTTATCATTGAAGATGCTAGACCGCAACTTATGGTCAAAAATGGGGTTAATGGTAATTCTGAATTGACCTATAGCTACCCAAGTTTATTTGATAAGCCAGGCTATGTTCAACTAAGTGATTTTAACGGTGATGGCATTCGTGAAATTGGTTTGTTCGGAAAGTTATTACGAAACGATAAATATCAGATTAAAATTACTGACGGAACTGATAGCGAGGGTAAGCTACCAGCTTACAACTATCCAGATTACTGGGTAGAAAACAGTTGGCATGAGTTGTCGGATATAAATGGTGATGGAGAAAACGATTGGGGCATGTTTGGTATTCGAACTGACGACAACCGCCCGCAGTTATTAACTAAAAGTGGAACAGATATTTCCGGCTCGTTGGGAATATTTGCATGGCCAGAAGACCTAAATTCAGCCGATTTTCATATCATCCCTGATGTAACTGGCGACGGTATTGATGAAGTTGCAGCATCTGGTTATCGAGGTAGTCAGGACCGGAACCAATTCATTGTTAAAAATGGTGCAAACCGAGATGTTATTTATGCAAACATTGGCTGGGCCAATAAATGGACTCAAGTAACCTACCATGTATTGGGCGACTTGAATGGCGATGGTCAAGCTGAAATAGCGCTATATGGTCTTCGAACGACTGGCGTGTGGGAGCTCAATGTCAGGGATACACTTAATAACGATTATGGAGTGTTTGTTATTGGCAAAGACTGGGTTTCCAAACCCTTGATTGCAGTTGGAGATGACAAAGACGGTGACGGGCATCGAGATGTGTTGTTATATGGGCACGCCTTGGATGGTACGCCCCAAACTAGGTATATGAACGACTAACCACTAAGTATCAAAAAAAACCTGAATTTATTCAGGTTTTTTTTTGCTCCTTGCCAGGGCAAAAATAACAAACGAAAAATACAGTCTTACTCCATTAACGCTACAACCAGTAACCAAAGTAGTTTTGGCGTTTATGATTTTGTATGGGCTCTGTTACTTAGGCTAACTATTCGCTATCATATCAATTCTAAACTTAGTTTTATTAGAAGAGCATATAATGAGAAAAGGAATTATTCTGGCGGGCGGCTCAGGCACACGCCTACACCCGCTAACAAAAGTAGTCAGTAAGCAGTTAATGCCGGTTTACGACAAACCTATGATTTTTTACCCGCTTACTACACTCATGATGTCGGGTATAAAAGATATTCTTATCATCACTACTCCTCAAGAACAGCAGCGTTTTATTGAACTTATAGGTGATGGCAGCGCATTAGGTATTAATGTTCAATACGCCGTTCAACCTTCCCCAGATGGCTTAGCCCAAGCTTTTCTAATTGGCGAGGAGTTTCTTGCAGGGGAAAGCTGTACATTAGTACTAGGTGACAATATTTATTATGGTCACGACCTGAAGCTTTCACTTCAAAATGCTTTTAAACAAGAGCATGGTGCTACCGTGTTTGGTTATCATGTAAACGACCCCGAGCGCTATGGCGTGGTCGATTTTGATGACAACTGGAACGCGCTTTCAATTGAAGAAAAGCCCGAAGCGCCAAAGTCTAACTACGCTGTTACTGGGTTATATTATTACGATAATCGTGTGGTTGATTTTGCTAAAGAAGTGAAGCCATCACACCGTGGTGAGCTTGAAATTACCGACCTTAATAATCTTTATCTGCAAGATGGCAGCTTAAAAGTTGAATTAATGGGGCGTGGTTCTGCTTGGCTTGATACAGGAACGCTTGATTCTCTGTTAGATGCAGCAAACTTCGTAGCTGCTATTGAAAAGCGCCAAGGTTTAAAGGTGTGTTGCCCTGAAGAGGTGGCTTATCGAATGGGTTACATCGATGCAGCACAGTTAGAGCAATTAGCGGCGCCACTTAAAAAGAGTGGCTATGGCGATTACCTACTAAAAGTAATCAACGACCGCGTTAAGTAAGGCTACTAAGTGCGTTGTACTTTTCAAGTACACAGTATTACCAACGGAATTAAGTAAAACATGCAAGCAATAGCAACAGACATCCCAGACGTTAAAATCATTGAGCCAAAAGTATTTGGCGACGAACGCGGCTTCTTCCTTGAAACCTTTCGCACCGACTGGTTTAAAAAAGAATGTGCAGACGTTGAATTTGTGCAAGACAACCATTCAAAATCCAGCCAAGGAATCCTTCGTGGGCTGCATTATCAGTTGGAGCAGACCCAAGGTAAATTGGTTCGCGTAGTCAGCGGCGAAGTATATGATGTTGCTGTTGATATGCGTAAAGATTCACCTACGTATGGAAAGTGGGTCGGCGTTTTACTGTCGGCTGAAAATAAACGTCAACTATGGGTACCTGCAGGTTTTGCTCACGGTTTTTATGTAACCAGTGAGTCTGCTGAGTTCGTATATAAGTGTACTGACTACTATCACCCTGAGTCAGAAGTGTCGGTTAAGTTTAACGACCCAACTTTAAACATCGATTGGCCTTTAGTTAACGGTGAAAAGCCGTCTTTATCTGGAAAAGATGAAAATGGCGTCGCTTTCGTTGATGCCCCTACGTTTTAAGGATTAAACATGAGTATTGTAGTTATTGGCAATGCTGGCCAGTTGTCGTTTGAATTGGTTCGTATTCTAGGTGAAAACACTATATGTTTAGGCCCTGAAGATACTGACATTACCAACGAATCGGTATTATCTGAAACGCTAAGCAAACTAGCGCCAAGCGTCATTATTAACGCAGCGGCTTATACTGCGGTAGATAAAGCAGAAGAAGATTTCGATTTATGCCACGCGATCAACGCTACTGCCGTTGAAAATTTAGCAAAGTACTGTAAGCAGTCAGGTGCATTTTTAGTACATGTATCTACAGATTACGTATTTAACGGCCACAAAGGTTCGCCTTACCTCACTGATGACACTATTGAGCCTCAAGGGGTTTACGGTAAAACTAAAGCTGATGGCGAAAAAGCCTTGCTGGAATTACTTCCTAACGCAAGTTGCTTAATTCGTACTGCGTGGGTGTATTCATCACATGGCAATAACTTTGTGAAAACCATGCTGCGTTTAATGGCAGATAAGCCTCAATTGTCGGTTATTGATGACCAAATCGGCACGCCTACATGGGCAAAAGGGTTGGCAGAAGTGTGCGTAAGTGCAGCGCAAAATAAAACCCAAGGTGTATATCACTGGACTGATGAAGGCGTAGCTAGTTGGTACGATTTCGCGTTAGCCATTCAAGAGCTTGGTATTGAAAAAGGTTTGTTGTCTTCGGCTATTCCGGTATTGCCTATTCCTTCTTCTCAGTACCCCACACCGGCTTCACGACCGCATTATAGCGTGCTAGATAAAACCAGCACACGAGATACTTTTTCATCACTTAATCTTACACATTGGCGTACTCAATTGTCTGCCATGATGGATGAGTTAAAAGCATAATTATTGAGTAACACACGTATGAAAACAATTTTAGTAACAGGTGGTGCGGGGTTTATTGGCTCGGCGGTAGTTCGCCATCTTATTAATTATACAGAACATAAAGTCGTAAACGTAGATAAGCTTACTTACGCGGGTAACTTAGAGTCGCTTTTGTCTGTATCAGATAACGAGCGCTATGCGTTCGAACAAGTCGATATTTGTGATGCCGACGGCGTAAAAGCCGTTCTTAATACCCATCAACCCGATATCATTATGCACTTAGCGGCAGAATCTCATGTAGATCGTTCAATTGACGGCCCTGGTGAGTTCATTCAAACCAATGTTGTAGGCACTTATACCTTGCTTGAGCAAGCTCGAGCTTATTGGTCAACGCTTGATGATGTGAAAAAAGAAGGCTTTAAATTCCATCATATTTCAACTGATGAAGTTTATGGTGACCTTCCACATCCAGATGAAGTAGAAGAGGGCGCTGAACTGCCGTTATTCACTGAAACTACGCCATATGCACCAAGCTCGCCTTATTCTGCAAGTAAAGCGTCTTCCGACCAGTTAGTGCGCTCATGGCTACGTACTTACAAGCTACCTACATTGGTAACCAACTGTTCGAATAATTATGGCCCGTATCACTTTCCTGAAAAGCTAATTCCGTTAGTTATTCTAAATGCCTTAGCAGGCAAGCCATTGCCTGTATACGGTAAAGGCAATCAAATTCGAGATTGGTTGTATGTGGAAGACCATGCCCGTGCATTGGTGCTAGTGGCTCTTGAAGGAAAAATTGGCGAAACCTATAACATAGGCGGCCATAACGAAAAGCAAAATATTGAAGTAGTGAATACAATTTGCGACATTTTGGATGATGTTCAACCTAAAGACAGTAAGTATTCAGAGCAAATCACTTATGTTGCAGACCGCCCTGGTCACGATATGCGATACGCGATTGATGCATCTAAAATTGAACGCGAGTTAGGGTGGTCACCCCAAGAGACCTTCGAGAGCGGTATTCGCAAAACCGTTGAATGGTACTTAAACAACGAAGGTTGGTGGAAAGCGGTACTAGATGGTAG
>NZ_CAXBMP010000026.1:0-67382 GCF_963976965.1 uncultured Alteromonas sp. | reverse complement strand
ACTCTTAATGAGTGCCCACACAGATTGTCTTGTCTAAATTGTTAAAGAACGTGGTTACTTAACGTAACCTCACCGTAAGCCGTTGCTTTTTGGTGACTCACCCTGCTTGAGCGAGGTGCGTATTATACGCTTGAAGTTTTCAGTGTCAACACTTTTTGAAAATTTATTTTCTGAAGCGTTTTCTTTAAAACCCCGTCATACTTGGCCTTAAAGGTAAGTAGTGACTTGCTTTGTCAGTGTAAGTTATTTCACTTTCCTGTCGAAGCGGATGCGCATTCTAGAGATTTCTGAGCCTGCGTCAACCTCTGATTTCAAAAAAGTGTCACATTTCGTTTAAGTGCTTAAAATACCAACCACGCAGCCTATAAATCACACATAAATTCGGATTTTCACTGATTTCCTATTAGTCTCATTGCCTATTTTTACTTAGGCAATGGTTGAATAAGATTGGTTCTTCACCCCTATTCTCTGTTTTAATGCGTTTTCAACAGATGAATTTATATATAAAGGTGCAGTTTTGACAATCAGAAACTATCAATCAACTTCTCCCACACTCGGCGAACGCTGCTATATAGATGAGTCAGCTGTTATTGTTGGCGACGTTACCTTATGCGAAGACGCAAGTATCTGGCCTTTAGTCGCTGCTCGAGGTGACGTAAATCACATTGCAATTGGAGCACGCAGTAATATTCAGGATGGCAGTGTGTTGCATGTTTCTCGTAAATCCGTTTCTAACCCTAATGGTTTCCCCCTTATTATTGGAGATGACGTTACCGTAGGGCATAAATGTATGCTTCATGGCTGCGTGCTTGGAAATCGTATCTTGGTAGGAATGGGCGCCATCGTAATGGACGGTGTTATTGTAGAGGATGATGTCTTTATTGGAGCTGGTGCTTTAATACCACCAAATAAGCGACTCGAAAGTGGTTACCTTTATGTTGGGAACCCAGCTGTGAAGAAACGCCCATTAAAGGAAAGCGAGACAGCCTTTCTAAAACAGTCAGCGTTGAACTACGTAAAATTAAAAGATGAATATAGAGAAGAGCAGGCTTAACGGCCTGCTTGCTTATACCATTCTCGATTACTTTGCCTTTAACTGGCTACGTAATACATCAATTACCGCACTGGTCTTTGGTTTGTAGCCTGTCCATATTGTAAATGACGCGGCAGCCTGTTCCACCAGCATACCTAAACCATCAAGTACCTGTAACGCACCTAACGATAATGCTTGTTGCATAAAGTAAGTCGGATCTGCGCGATAAACCATGTCATACGCTGTTTCGCATTCTTTAAATAACGTTGCGCTCATATCAAAAGGCAGAGTTTCGCTTAAGCTCGCTGCGGTTGAGTTAATAATGATATGTGGAGCTACTTTATCGCAGTCTTCTATACCTACTACCTTCACCTTACCTCCACCCGTTTCACTTGCCACTGTTTCAGCTTTCGCGTTTGTCCTATTAGTAAGATGTAGCGATGCAATACCTGAAGCAATAAGCGGTGCTATTACGCCTCTTGCCGCTCCACCTGCACCTATTAATAGCACGCGTTTACCTTGCAGTTGTACACCATGATTAAGTAAGTCATTAACTAACCCTACGCCATCGGTATTAAAACCTGCAACGGTGCCATCGCTACGCTTCATTAATGTATTAACCGCTTTTGCATCTAACGCAGCTTGGTCGTCTACACTGGCAAGCGCAAAGGCATCTTGTTTGAAAGGCATAGTGACATTGCAGCCTACCGCGCCAGGTTGCGATAAGAATGTGTTCGCTGCAGGCGTAAAACCATCTTCTGGGGCGAGGATTTTTTCGTAACTAATTTGCTCGCCGCATTGCTTAGCGAACATTTGATGAATAGTTGGTGATAGACTCTGAACTATAGGGTTACCGAAAACGGCAAACTTTTTCATTGAATTGTTATTAATAAGGCTGTCTGTCATGGGAATGTCTAACTTCTTTAAATCGATACGAAAGGAAAAACCTGCTGTGTCAGAGACTACACCATATTACCGAATAGGTGGAGAGGATAAGGTACGCCTTTTGGCAAACCGTTTTTATGACATTATGCGTGATGATCCTATTGCAAAAGAGCTTTACGCTATTCATCCTCAGCCAACAGATAGAATCAGAGAAGTGTTTTTTCTTTATTTAAGTTTATGGTTAGGCGGGCCTGATACCTATCAGCAGCAATATGGTCACCCACGGCTACGTTCACGACATCTTTCTTTTAGTGTTACACCAGAATTAAAAGACCAGTGGATGTACTGTATGCGAAAAGCCATGCACGAGACGGTTGATGACCTTCCGTTGGCGCAGCAACTTCTTAACGCGCTAGATCAACTTGCCACGCATATGATTAATACTAAATAAAAAGCGCTCCGTGAGATACGGAACGCTTCAGATTAAGATTCAAGGTTATCCAAGCTTAAGAGGCCACTTATATAAACGTAACTTACCTCATTAGATGAATCTTAGAATGTATAGCCTACAGACAATGTATAAACCCAAGGGTCAATATCAATGTCGTTTACGCTACCTTCTGCACCACCTACGGTAAATGACGCTTCGGTATTAATATCGATGTAACGTACTGACGCATTAACATGCCACTCTTTATCTATTTGATAGTCCATTCCCACTTGTGCAGAAATACCTACAGAATTATCTAAAGACAAATCTTCAAGGCCTGCTTCTTTATTTGCATCCGTAAATGACTCATCAAAGATAAAGGTATAGTTTAAACCTGCACCAATATAAGGTTGAAAAGCAGCATTAGCATCGTTGAAGTAGTAGTTAACAGTAACAGTTGGGGGTAAGTGCGTGACTTCTCCCAATGTATTGCCTGTCCCTAGTGGATCGTTGACTGAAAAATTCACATCGTGAGTAAACGGCGTTGCGGCCAACAATTCAACATTGATATTGTCGGTGATGAAATAAGCAACGTTTAATCCTAACTGGGTATCGTTATCGATAGTCAGTGCTACACCTAAATCGCTACCACCGGCAATGATGTTAGAGGTTGATTCGTCGGGCGCAACGGTTGTTAATCCACCACGAACTATCCAATCACCCTTTTCATGAGCTGAAGCAAAAGGAGCGGCAAGCGCTAAAGAAATACATATGGCTGAAAGTGTGTGTGTACGCATTGTGTGTCTCTCATGTGTTTAATGATAATGACGACACTGTAAACGTTTAAAAAGAAAATAATTTGATCCAGCGCAAGGTGCAATCTAGCTACATACCTTGGTAATAAGGGAATTTGATGTGGATCAAGGGAATGGCACCACAGGAAGAACCCATGGTGCAAAATATTACCAGTTTGTAGGCTGAAGCCAGTCAGTTAGCTTTGCTTCCGCGCTACCTGGAGCTGGAGTATAGCAATACTCCCATCGCGCAAGTGGTGGCATAGACATTAAAATTGATTCGGTTCTACCACCAGTTTGTAACCCAAACAAAGTGCCTCTATCGAATACCAAGTTGAATTCTACATAGCGACCACGTCGATAGAGCTGAAAGTCACGCTCTCTTTCACCGTATGAGGTGCTTTTTCGCTTTTCTACGATAGGTACGTAAGCATCAACAAAACCATTACCCACTGCCTGCATAAAGTTGAATGAAGTTTCAAACCCCCAATCATTTAAATCGTCAAAGAATAAACCGCCTACCCCACGTGTTTCATTACGATGCTTTAAGAAGAAGTAGTCATCACACCACTTCTTATATTTCCCATACACGTCTTCACCAAAGGGAGCACACAATTTCTTTGCGGTATTGTGCCAATGCACTACGTCGTCTTTAAAGGGGTAAAACGGGGTTAAATCAAACCCACCGCCAAACCACCAAATAGGCGCTTCACCTTCTTTTTCGGCAATAAAAAAGCGTACATTTGCATGAGACGTCGGAATATAGGGGTTGTGTGGGTGAATAACCAACGAGACCCCCATGGCCTGAAAGTTTCTACCCGCAAGTTCTGGGCGGTTAGCCGTGGCAGACGCCGGCATCTGACTTCCAAATACATGAGAAAAGTTAACCCCACCTTGCTCTATTACTGCGCCGTTTTTAATAACCCGTGAACGCCCGCCACCGCCTTCCTCGCGAACCCAAGAGTCTTCTTTAAACTGTCCTTTGCCGTCGGCAAGTTCTAAGGTTTGGCAAATGTTGTCCTGCAATGATAGTAAGTATGCTTTTACTTGTTCTATTACTTCATCGGCGTCTTTACCGTCTAACTGTTGATTTACGTGTTGGGGGTCAATCATGATCTTATTATCTCTCCGGTATCGCCGTCACGGATGGTACTGGGTTTAGCGTGGCCACCTACTTCTCCATCAATATAGAAAACACTATCACCAAATATATTGATTGCGTCCTGCTGGGTGATTGCGGGTTGTTGGCCAGTTAGGTTGGCACTTGTAGATACAAGTGGCTTTTCTAGCTTTTCACATAAAGCTTTAACCACTGGATGGTTGCTTACTCGAACCGCTATTTTTTCATGCTTGCCAGTTAACCACTGTGGCGTCGACGCCGACTTGGGTAGCAGCCAAGTATTTGGCCCAGGCCAACTGGACACAATTTCAGTACGTCTGTGCTGAAGTATGGCTTCATCATTTATATAAGGTAATAGCTGAGAATAGTTAGCGGCAATCAAAATTACCCCTTTTTCGATGGGGCGCTGCTTCAATGCTAAGAGCGCTAACACACTCGCTTCGTTGTCTGGGTCACAGCCTATGCCCATAACCGCTTCAGTAGGGTAAACCAATAAGTCACCATTTTTAAACGCGGATACAATGGGGTCGCTAGTGTCTACTTGCCCCTTGGTCGGGATACTCATTAGTGCTTTTCTCTGTAGGTGTTATTTATCGTCTTTTTTGAAGCTACACCCTGGCTGAGGGCAACAAATTTGGCCTTTCTTTTTTATCAGAACGGCCCAGCCACAATCGGGGCATGCTTCATTTACTGGCGTGAAATTTAGCACATAACGACACTGGGGATAATGGTCACACGCAAAAAACTGCTTACCGTATTTATTGGTGCGGGACGCAAGTTGTCCTTTTTGACACTTAGGGCAAGTAACGTGGGTGTCTTCTTGCTGTTTAATTGGCGAAATATAGTGGCATTCAGGAAAATTGGTACAGCCTATAAACATACCAAAACGCCCTTTCTTAATAGCCAAGGTAGAATCACACTCTGGGCAGGTAACCCCATCCAGTAGTTTTAATAAGGTGGTTTGCTTATCGTGTAATGGCTTGCTGAAGTGGCAATCTGGGTAACCGGTGCAGCCAATAAAAGGGCCTGATTTGCTGTTTTTTATATGCAGTGGTTTACCGCAATCGGGACAATCACCGAAAGCGTCTTCTAAGGCATGTTCGTGCGCAGAGAAAAGTGAATGATCAATTTTCGACATAAACCAGCAACTAGCACGACATGAAGCACATTAGTGCAACACGCCGTCAGGTTCATCAAATAATAAATCTTCCATTTGTGCGTAGGCTTTTTCTTTACCTGGCACATTGAACAGTACCATTAGCACTACCCACTTTAGGTCTTCTAAACAGAATTCAGAAGAGTCTATTTCCATTACTCTGTCTATTACCATTTCTCGCGTTGACGCATCTACCACGCCCACTTGCTCTAAAAATAACAAGAAGCCACGGCACTCTACGTCTAATCGCATCTGCTCTTCATGCGTATAAATACGACTGAGGCTGGTACTAATCCCTTTACAAAAATAAGGCTTAATATCTGTTTCTTGCAAAGCCGCTAGCTTTTCAAGCCACGCTAATGCTTTGTAGATTTCATCATGATGGAAACCCGCGCGTACCAACTCCTCGGTAAGCTCGTCTTGATCGACTCGAATTTCAGTTTCACTGTGAATGAAGTTTTCAAACAGGTACATGAGGATATCGAACATATTATTTTCCCCTCAATTTAATGTAGCCACCAGGGACAGCGGCTACTAAACCACGCAACTCATATTCTAATAATGATGCCATAACCTCATTAACAGGAGAGGTACAGCGCTGCGCTATAACATCAATAGCGGTGATGTCGTAATCCACACTATCTAATAATTTATCGGTTGCCAAGTTATTCACTTCACTTTTTTTACTTAACGCTTCGTTCTGGCATTCTCTCTCACCAGTCGACACTACAATTTCATCGAAAATGTCATCAACACAGGTTACCAGCTTAGCGCCTTGCTGAATTAACCAATGACATCCTTCGGAGTAAGCATGGAAGATACTTCCAGGAACTGCAAATACTTCACGCCCCATATCTGCGGCCAAATTCGCAGTTATCAAGGTGCCACTCTTTATTTTTGCCTCTATAACTAGGGTTCCAAGCGACATCGCAGCAATTATTCGGTTTCTTCGGGGAAAATGCCAAGGCTTAGCAGATACACCTGGAAAGAACTCGGTAATACAAGCGCCCCCTGCATTCACGATGTCCCTGTGTAGTGATACATTTTTAGGAGGGTACACAATATCAGGCCCAGTCCCCATTACCGCAAGGGTGCCGCCTTCGCACACCAAACCACCTTTGTGCGCAGCTGAATCTATTCCTGCTGCTAACCCGCTGGTTACTGCTACGCCGTTATTTGCTAACGCTTCGGCAAAATCAGTGGCAATTTGCTTACCTTGATGACTCGCCCGTCTACTCCCTACAATCGCTATTTGAGGCATAACTAACGTATTAATGTTACCTATAACAAATAACACCAACGGGGGATTTGGCAGGGTCCTTAATCGCTCAGGGTAGTATGTGCACCCTAGGGTGACAATATGATGCTTTGCATGTGAAGCATGCCAGCGTATCGCTTTTTCAAGTAAGTTAGGAGAAATTGCTTGTGTAAGGGTGTAGAGAGCTCCCGAAGTGAAAGCCGTTTTATGAATACCATCCAGTAATGCTAGTGCGCTAAGCGATTCTGCTTCAAGCGCCTTAAGCCACTTCCCTGTTGCGATATTTATTGCTGAAGCCATTGTCAGCCATGCTATCTGTTCTTTGCCTAGGGCTTTATCCAATGCTTTAACAGCATTACTGCTTGCTTCATGTGGCTGGAAAGTTGTCATAGCCGCTCCTAAATAATAAGCGGCAATAACATGTTAGGGTTTTGCCACAATGAAGCCGCGTCTTACGCCTTCTTTTGCTCGAGTTATAATGCCGTAGCTAGCTGACTCAAAAGTTTTAAACACAATGACTTCACCAATTTTAAGTGCAGGTTGCTGTACTTTATCTGTAAAGAGCCCGTTTCCTTTTATGACATCACTATTGCTAGCGTATTGAGGTTCTTCGCCGTCTATAATGTCAGGGCCACCAGCGTAGATGCCCATCACGGTACCCGCCGTTAGCTCATGTGCGCCTAAATCTAGTACCACCACATCGTAGCGGCCGAGTAAGTCGTGATCGTGTAAGTCGCCAATCACAAAACCTCGTTGTGACGTTGCTTCTTGCAGAACTAAGTCATCGTCTAACGTGAAGTCACCAGTAAGTAACTTATCTCCACGTTTCGCTTCTTGATTTGAATCTGAAAGTTTTACCATTCTAGCCTTTGGTAACGACACGTCAGTCTCTAAGCTAGCTTTTGCTACATGGGTGAGCTGCACACCAAGCACCTTACCTTGCATATTGCGTATAATAGATTGCTTTCTTACCACCTGATACTGATCTTCAGTGCGGTTTTCTTTTTGGCTTACCACTAAGTCGTTAGACACAAAACTCACATTACCATCGTGATTTCCCAACAAATGAGGGAGTAATTCATACTCTTCCTCAGAAAGTAGGGTGTGTTGTTTAATATAGGGAGCTAATACCGACCATGACAAGGTCTCTATAGCCGCATTCTTTACTCTTCGGGCAGAACCAGGCGAAAGCACTAAGCTAGGCTTAGCTCGATTTATCGAAAATACGGGTTCACCATTGATGTAAGACACCGAGATGATATCACCGGGGTATATTAAATGCGGGTTATCTATTTGGGTGTTGTGACGCCAAAGTTCAGGCCACAGCCATGGCTGATTTAAAAAAAGATTAGCAATGCCCCATAAGGTATCACCTTGCTTCACAGTATAAGTTTGCGGTGCAGTTTCTTTTAGGGGTTTGGCCATTGCTGAAAATGCGGCAAAACATGCCACAACTAACACAATTGTACGTACTGCTTTCTTCAATCGATTTTTCAAATTAACCTTCCGCAATTTTTCCACTGCCATTTACTGTTGAAATTTCAGACAATACTACTATATCGATATTGTGCCTCAATACTGTGGCGCGGCAGCAAAAAACTGCACGATATAACTCGATATACGTTAGAATAGTAACTCAAAAGGCACTGTAAAGTGTACGAGCGACTAGATCGTATATGAATTTATACAGCGAAAAGGTTAAATAAGCGACACATGGCAATTTTAGACGTATTAAGTTTTCCCGATGAACGACTTCGTACCGTAGCAAAACCGGTAGAAGAAGTGAACGACGACATTAAACAATTGGTTTCGGATATGTTCGAAACCATGAAAGACGAGAATGGAATTGGGTTGGCTGCTACTCAAGTCGACAGACATGTTCAAGTTGTTGTAATGAACGTAGCGGAAGATCAAGACGAGCCTCGTGTTTTTATCAACCCGGAAATCACCAAAAAAGACGGCAGCACTATTAGTGAAGAAGGTTGTCTTTCTGTTCCAGGTAACTACGCCAAAGTAGAGCGCGCAGAAGAAATTACGGTAAAAGCACTGAATGAAAACGGTGAAGCATTTGAGTTGGAAGCAGACGGTCTATTGGCTATTTGTATTCAACATGAATTGGATCATCTCAAAGGCAAACTGTTTATTGATTACTTGTCTCCGCTTAAGCGCCAGCGAATTCGTAAAAAGCTTGAAAAAGAAGCACGTTTAGCTGCACGCGACTGAGGTTAGTTTTGATAAAACCATTACGCATCATTTTTGCCGGCACGCCGGATTTTGCAGCTCAGCATTTGAGTGCTTTATTATCTAGCACTCATGACGTTGTTGCTGTGTATACCCAACCAGACCGTCCTGCTGGACGAGGCAAAAAGCTTACCCCAAGCCCCGTAAAAGTGCTTGCTCAAGAACATGAGATTCCAGTCTATCAGCCAGCCAGTTTAAAAAATGACGAAGCACAGCAAACATTGGCGGACATCAACGCCGATTTAATGATTGTGGTTGCCTATGGATTAATTTTACCTAAGTCGGTACTTGATGCGCCCAAATTGGGTTGTCTTAATGTGCATGGTTCAATTTTGCCTAAATGGCGTGGAGCTGCGCCTATCCAACGGGCGATATGGGCCGGCGATAGCGAGACTGGTGTTACCATCATGCAGATGGATGAAGGGCTAGATACTGGTGACATGTTGCATATAGCAACCTTGCCCATTAGTGAAGATGATACTAGCGCCTCGCTTTACGAAAAGCTTGCTGAACTTGGTCCTACTGCACTACTAGATGTAGTAAACAGTATCGATACCCTTTCGCCTGTGAAGCAAGATGATAGCGAAGCAACGTACGCTAAAAAGCTTTCCAAAGAAGAAGCCTTTATTAATTGGCACGATAGCGCAGAGCAAATTGCACGAAACGTACGCGCTTTTAATCCATGGCCTGTAACGTGGACTAAAATTGAGTCGCAAAATATTAAAATTTGGTCGGTGGATGTGATTGATGGCTTACCAACTTCAGATGCCCCAGGTACTATCATTCAAGCTGACAAGCACGGCATTGTGGTAACCACGGGTTCAAGTGCCCTTCGAATCAACACCCTGCAAATACCTGGGAAAAAAGCATTGCCCGCTGCAGATGTCGTTAATGCTCGCAAAGACTGGTTCGCACCAGGTAACTGCATTGCCAGTACGGAAGAATAGTGAAACCCACTCCATTACCGAAACAAAAAAATCTGCGTGCCGATTGTGCATGGGTGATATACCAAATTCTAGAACAAGGTAAATCGTCAAGAGATTGCCTAGAGCGTGTTCAACGTCGCCATCATCCTAGAGACAACGCATGGATCCAAGAAATGTCTTTGGGCGTCATGCGTAAACTCCCTATATTACAGCACTGGTTGCGCGAGTTACTCGACCGTCCTTTAAAAGGGAATAAAAAAGTAATCGAGCACCTTATTCTGTTGGGGCTATACCAGTTAGCATTTTCTCGCGTAAGCCAGCATGCTGCAGTGGGCGAAACCGTTAATGCCTCGCCTTATTTAGGCGGGACAGCATTGAAAGGCTTAGTTAATGCTGTACTGCGTAACTTTATGCGCCAAGAACTGGTTAACAAGCCTATCGATAACCCCATTATTGCCAGTGGGTTACCCAAGTGGTTATATAAGGCTCTAGAAGATGCCTATGGTCAAGATGCTGATGCCGTGCGCGAAGCTACCAATGCCATGGCGCCTATTTGGCTAAGGGTTAATACCAAACAAATATCGATTACCGATTACGCTGCTGCATTGGATGCTGTTGAGATTAACTATTCATTAAGTAGCGAACACGCAGATGCAATCAGACTAGAAGGCCGAGAGGACATTACCGGGCTTCCAGGGTTTGAAAAAGGCTACTTTGCTGTACAAGATGGTGCCGCTCAGCTTGCAGCCCATTATTTAGACGCACAACCACACGAGCGCGTATTAGATTGTTGCGCTGCACCTGGTGGTAAAACGGGTCATATTATTGAGCGCACCCCTGAATTAGCGTATTGCCTAGCCCTTGATGCTGACGAGAACCGCTTAAAGCGCGTTGAAGAAAACATGACTCGCCTGCAGCATACGCAAACCAATTTGCCCGTTATAAAGCGAGGCGATGCGGCTAAGCCAGAAACATGGTGGGATGGACAACACTTCGACCGAATTTTGCTTGATGCCCCCTGCTCTGCCACTGGTGTTATACGCCGCCACCCTGATATTCGCTGGCTAAGAAAGTCTAGTGATATTGATGCACTTGCAGCACTTCAAGCTGAAATACTAACTAGCTTATGGCAAACACTTAAGCCTGGTGGCACATTGCTTTACGCCACCTGCTCTATTCTGCCACAAGAAAATAGCCTACAGATTAGCGCATTTTTAGAACGCAATGCAGATGCCACATTAGTACCTGTTATAAAAACCGAAACACCGAGTAAGCCCGGTAGACAAATCCTACCTGGCGAGCAACAAATGGATGGTTTCTACTATGCGAGACTGGTAAAGTCGTTGAGCAAATAAAAGCAATAAGGCACATAAACACCGATGAAAATCATCATTCTAGGCGCAGGTCAGGTTGGCGGAACACTTGCTGAAAACCTTGTAGGAGAGAAGAACGATATTACGGTTATCGATTCTGATCCCAATACCTTGCGTGCGCTTCAAGACCGATTAGATTTACAGGTGGTTAATGGCGTGGGTTCTCACCCGGACGTATTACGAAAAGCCGGAGCAGAAGATGCCGACATGCTTATCGCGGTAACGAACAGTGATGAAAGCAATATGCTCGCTTGCCAAGTTGCCTTTAGTTTATTCAAAACCCCGACCAAGATTGCTCGCGTTCGCTCAGAACAATACATTATTTACCAAGAACAACTTTATAAGCAGCAGGACATACCTGTAGACCACATTATTGCTCCTGAACAACTAGTGACTAAAGCTATTAAACGGCTTATAGATTACCCTGGCGCATTACAGGTTGTTGAATTTGCTGATGGTAAAGCCAGCTTAGTGGCGGTAAAAGCCTATTATGGTGGTTTACTGGTAGGTCACGCGTTATCTGCGTTAAAAGACCACATGCCCAATGTGGAAACACGGGTCGCAGCAATCTATCGCCGTGGTCGCCCTATTCGACCACTGGGTACTACCGTAATCGAAGCCGATGATGAAGTATTCTTTATTGCTGCAACTAAGCATATTCGTGCGGTAATGAGTGAACTTCAAAAATTAGAGTCTAGCTATAAACGCATTATGATAGCCGGTGGCGGCTTAATTGGTGCAGGACTAGCTAAAAAACTTGAACACAAACATAACGTGAAGCTGATTGAGTTTAGTCACGAAAGAGCAAAATACCTTTCTGCCCACTTAGACAAGACGATTGTCTTTAGCGGTGATGCATCAGATCCAGAGTTGCTCAGTGAAGAGAATGTCGAGCAAGTTGATGCATTCATTGCGGTGACCAATGATGATGAAGCTAACATTATGTCTGCCATGTTGGCCAAGCGCATGGGCGCACAAAAAGCCATGGTACTGATTCAACGTAGTGCTTATGTAGACTTAGTACAAGGTGGTGAAATAGACATTGCTTTCTCACCACAACAAGCGACGATTTCGGCCCTACTTACCCATGTTAGACGCGGAGATATTGTAAACGTATATTCTTTGCGACGTGGTGCAGCAGAGGCGATAGAAGCGATTGCACATGGTGATGAAAATACCTCTAAAGTTGTGGGTAAAGAAATCGGTAAAATTAAACTTCCTCCTGGTACTACCATAGGCGCGGTAGTAAGAGACGACCAAGTGATCATTGCCCATAGCGATACGCTTATTGAGGCAAATGACCACGTTATTCTGTTCTTAGTCGACAAAAAATACATTGGCGATGTAGAAAAGCTGTTCCAACCCAGCGCATTCTTCTTTGGATAACAAATACATACGCCAAGCAGTAAAAGTAGTGAAATAGCTACTGGAAATAATCCTAAATTACCCGTTGCGAAATGTACAAAAAATGATCAATAATTGACTTCTCAGGTCGTTATAGGATTAACGGAAATGTACCAAAACGGATTTACCTCACTCCCAATACCCACACTAGCTTTGTTATTTTCTAGTTTATTACTTTCTTTTTCCGCAGTCAGCCAATCAGATGAAGACGATGAACTTGCGCGTATGCAAGCTCAATTAAATGCAGAAGTTATGTCAAAACCGTTTTTAGCCGAAAAGCCTGAGGAAGTAGACGCCTATATTAAAAGCATGCTGGATAAAGGGGTGAAACCGAAAGAATATCAAGGTACGAATTGGCGTCCGGGTTATACCTGCCGAGACTTACTACGATATAACTGGCGAGAATATCGCAATTGTCGCTACTACCACCGTTATTACGGTCGCTACTACTAATAAATCACTAACGATAATTCACAGTTCAATTTTTAATAAGGAATTACCATGACGTTACGGAATCAGCATGTCAGGATTGTTGTACTTGCATTTGTAGTTATTTTTTTTAGCGGCTGTGCTGCCGTGCATACCTCCATTGCTAAAAAAGATTTAGATGTACAGACCAAACTTAGCACCTCAATTTTTGTTGAGCCTGTGCCGCCTGAAAAACGAAAAATCTATTTAGAAGTTCGCTCAGCAGTGATGGAATTTGATCGAAATGCATTTAGAGAGGCACTTAACGCTCAAATTTCGAGTAGCGGAAACGGCTATTCGTTTGTTGATAGCCCTGCTGGAGCTCAATATACGATGAGTGTTTTCGTGCGCAATCTAGAAAAGGCTTCTCCTTCCGCGGCAGAGAATTATCTGTCATCAGGATTTCAGGGCGTCGCTTTGGGCTCAGCAGCAGCTTATGCGGGTGGTGGAAATTACAAGCAAGCTGCTGCGGGTGGCATCATTGGTGGATTAGTTTCTACTGCGGCAAACGCCATGGTTAAAGATGTAACCTACCTTCTCGTGGCTGATATTCAAATTAAGGAACGTGCCGCGAAGGGCGTGATTGTGAGAAAAGATTCTAAGGTGAATACGAAAATTTCAGATGACGGCGCATCAACTCAGACTGTATCTGAAGTTTCAAACCAAAAAGAATACCGCACTCGCGTTGTGACGACGGCTAACAAAGCCAACCTAGCGTTAGAAGAAGCACAACCACTCATGTTTGATAAAACGGCTTATGCAATGGCCTCGTTCTTCTAAACTTGCCTTACGGTGTACAGCAATGACTGACTGAGCAGTCGTTGCTGTATTAGCTTCGCCAGAACGTAGGTGAAAATAGTACCAACAACGAAAAGACTTCCAATCGCCCAAATACCATTCCCACCACTAAAATCCACTTTCCAGCATCGGTTACACCCGCATAGTTAGACGCAACACTGCCCAATCCAGGACCAAGGTTATTTAGCATGGCTGCGGTAGCGGTAAACGCGCTTAAGTTATCTAGCCCTGTTGCAATTAGCCCTATCATTAGTACGACAAACACCACCGCGTAAGCAGAGAAGAAGCCCCATACCGCCTCTACTACCTTATCGGGCATTGCTCGTTCACCTAACTTAACAGAATACACTGCCTTAGGGTGAATAAGCCTGTCTACTTCACGCTTACCTTGAAGGAACAGTAAACACACACGAACCACTTTTAAGCCGCCTCCGGTTGAACTTGCACAACCTCCAATGAAACTTGAAAAGATGAGTAGTATGGGCAAAAACGTGGGCCAAATTGAGAAGTCTGTAGTCGCAAACCCCGCAGTAGTACTGATTGATACGGCTTGAATCATAGCTTGATCGAGCGCGGTTTCAGCCGAGTCGTAAAAACCTGATAGCGTGAGTACCAAAAAGCACAGCATGATAAGTGTGGCTTGAATAAAGAAAAAGGCTTTAAATTCTGGGTCGTTAAAATAGCCTTTTACCGAACGGGTACTCACTGCTGCGTAATGGAGTGAAAAGTTAAGTGCAGCAATTAATAGAAAAACCGTACAGACCACATTCACCATTGGGCTATTAAAGTAGCCAAGGCTAGCATCATGAGTTGAGAAGCCCCCAATGGCAACCGTTGAGAACGCGTGGCAAATGGCATCAAACATATCCATGCCAGCCAACCAATACGCAGCGGCGCATGCAATAGTGATAGAAAGATAAATATACCAAAGGTGTTTTGCTGTATCGGCAATACGCGGTGTCATTTTATTATCTTTCACAGGCCCAGGAGTTTCTGCACGGTACAGCTGCATACCCCCAACCCCTAAAATAGGTAGTATAGCGACGGCGAGTACAATGATACCCATGCCGCCTAGCCATTGTAGTTGTTGTCGATAAAACTGTACCGAATGGGGTAAGAAATCAATGCCTTCAATTACCGTTGCACCGGTTGTGGTTAGCCCTGAGAACGATTCAAAAAAAGCATCCGTTACGGTCATGCTAGGCTGTTCTAGCAACATAAGAGGAATGGCACCCACACTGGCTAGTACCGACCAGAACAGGGCAACGATTAAAAAGCCTTCTCGCGCTCGTAAATCGTTTTTTTGCTGGCGGTTTGGGTACCAAAGCACCATACCGCCACCTACGCAAATAAAGAACGCAAGGGTAAAAGGCAAACCACTACCGTCTTGATAAATCAGAGATACCACAGCAGGTGGGATCATGGTTACGCTAAATAGCGCAATAAGGAGCCCTAGAATTCGTACAATGGCACGGTAGTGCATGCTTCGTTATGCCTTTCGTTATTAGTAAACTCGCGATTAACAGTGTTCGCGGTTTTTAGAGGATACAAGGTTTCTACTACATTGACGCGATTATAGGGCTATAAGCAAATTATTTCATTGCTAGTACCGTTTCTACCATTTTATTAATACTAGCATGGGCTTGTAAGATATTTTGTGCCGTCATATAGGCTGGCGTAGTAACCAGTTTATTTTCAACATCTACCACCACTTCATCTACTTCACAGTTTACATGGCATGCCCCTAGCGCGTTCAAGGCATTGGCGGTATCTTCATCGCTACCAATGGTCAGTTTAACATTGTTTCCATATACACTGGCTGCAATAGCAGGGGCAATGCATGCATAGGCCACAGGTTTCTTTGCTTTCGCAAAGTCATTGCACACCGTAAGCACATCTTTATCTACGCTACTTTTTTCACCATCAACGGCAAATGAACATAAATTCTTAGCAGCACCAAAACCACCAGGTACAATAAGATAATCGAAGTCTGATACCTTACATTCTGTAATAGGCTTTACATTGCCTCGGGCAATGCGTGCAGACTCAACCAATACATTTCGAGTTTCATCTTCTGAAACGTCTCCCGTTAAATGATTCACTACATGCATTTGAGCCTTATCTGGCGCAAAACATTGATAACCTACCCCAGCTTGTTCAATAGCTAAAAGCGTTAATACTGACTCATGAATTTCAGCGCCATCAAATACACCACAACCACTTAAAATCACTGCAACTTGCTTCATAATGTCCTCCTAGACCTCGCCGAGCCGACTTATTCTATTTTTGGCTATAAAACCATCAGCTGTTCAAAAAAAAGTCTTAATAACCAGTATTGGATTGCTAATTTCTTATGCTACATTATCTGACCAATTTGGTTAAACAAAAAAAAATAAGTTCACCAAGTTATCCACATAAAAAGGAATGATGAGTTGCAGGTACGCAGTCCACACTCTTATTTTTCATTCCCTTATTTTTATTGCTTTACAGGACGATCTTTCTATTTACAAAGATCGTTAGTTTCGTTGTGCTTATTTTATTAGATCACAATCTTATCCACAGATGATCCCTTTATTTATGTTGCTATGCTCTATGGCGATCCACCAGCGCCTATGGCATGCTTGCGCCTTATTCTAAGCTTGGTTAATGCATAGCTATGACAGATTCGAAAAAGCCCCCTTTTATTCTAGTAGATGGATCATCTTATCTATTTAGAGCATTTCACGGATTGCCGCCCCTGACGAACTCAAAAGGTCAGGATACCGGTGCGATCTATGGTGTTGTCAACATGCTGAAAAGCTTGATTAGACAATACAATCCTACTCACATGGCAGTCATCTTCGATGCCAAAGGTAAAACGTTTCGCGACGATATTTATGAAGAATATAAAGCGAATCGCCCACCTATGCCGGAAGAGTTACGCAGTCAGATAGCACCATTGCACACCATCATCAAAGCCATGGGTTTACCTGTCATCGTTGAGTCTGGCGTTGAAGCCGATGATGTGATTGGTACCCTAGCCTGTCGTGCCACAGAACATGGTATTGATACCCTGATCAGTACTGGCGATAAAGACATGGCACAACTGGTCAACGAAAATGTCACCTTGATCAATACTATGACAAATCAGATTATGGACATTGAAGGGGTAAATACGAAATTCGGTATTCCACCAGAACTGGTTATTGATTTCTTAGCCCTTAAGGGTGACAAAGTCGATAACATTCCTGGCGTACCTGGTGTGGGTGATAAAAGTGCACAAGCACTGTTAAACGGTATTGGTGGCATCAGTGCTATCTATGACAACCTTGATAAAATTGCCGATCTCTCGTTTAGAGGGAGCAAAACTATGGCAACTAAAATGCGAGAGTATGAAGAGCAAGCTCGCCTGTCATACACCCTTGCCACGATTGCCATTGATTTAGATTTACAATACAAAATAGATGAGCTTTGCCCTACGTCACCAGATAACGAAACATTACAGTCGTTATTTGCAGAGTATGAGTTTAAGCGCTGGCATACAGAAATTAGCGCATTGATCGCAAGCGATGGTAATGAGCCCTCAAAATCAACGGGGACTGAGAGCACATCAGATTCAAGCGATACAGATGAAGTACAACCAGAAAGTAATATCGATAAGTCTGGTTATGACGTGGTGCTAGATGAAGCTACGTTTGATAGCTGGATTAAAAAGCTAAAAGCAGCGCCGCTTATTGCTGTTGATACTGAAACGACCAGTGTTAACTACATGGAAGCTGAACTTGTTGGTGTTTCTTTTTGTATCGAACCCGGTGCTGCGGCTTACGTGCCTGTTGCTCATGATTATCCCGATGCACCCACGCAGTTATCACGAGATTACGTACTTACGGCATTGAAGCCTATTTTAGAGTCTGAAACCATTATCAAAGTGGGCCAGCACATTAAATATGACAAGAATGTACTCGCCCATTATGACATAACGCTAAATGGCATTGGCTTTGACACTATGTTGGAAAGCTATGTGTTAAACAGTACCGCACAGCGCCATGACATGGACTCACTAGCCCTTGCCTATTTAGGTCATAAAACAATTCACTTTGAAGAAATTGCAGGTAAAGGTGCCAAACAGCTTACTTTTAATCAAATTGGATTAGAAGAAGCAGGTCCTTACGCCGCTGAAGATGCTGATATTACTATGCGCCTTCATCAAGCAATATGGGCAAAACTAGAAAACGAACCCAAGCTTAAAGCACTATTGGTTGGTGTTGAGGTGCCGGTTGCTTGTGTTTTATCTCGTATGGAACAGCAAGGCGTATTAATTGAAAGCCAACGGTTACGCCAGCAGAGCCAAGATTTAGCTACGCGTATTGCTGAGCTAGAAAAAGAAGTGCATGAAGAAGCCGGCGAAGTGTTTAACTTAGGGTCGCCAAAACAGCTTCAACACATTTTGTTCGAGAAAATGTCGTTACCGGTTATTAAGAAAACCCCCAAAGGCGCCCCTTCTACTTCTGAAGAAGTATTACAAGAACTCGCCCTTGAGTTCCCGTTACCTAAAAAGTTAATGGAGTATAGAGGGTTAACCAAGCTTAAAAATACGTATACCGACAAACTCCCTAAAATGATTAATCATCGTACGGGTCGAGTTCATACTTCTTACCATCAAGCTATTACGGCAACGGGCCGCTTGTCGTCAACGGATCCTAACCTTCAAAACATTCCTATTCGAAATGAAGAAGGCCGTAAGGTAAGACAAGCATTTGTTCCACGTGAAGGTTACAAGATTGTTGCTGCCGATTATTCTCAAATTGAACTTAGAATAATGGCCCATTTGTCGGGCGATGAAGGTCTTCTTGATGCATTTGCTCATGGCAGAGACATTCACAAAGCCACCGCGGCAGAAGTGTTTGGGGTAACCCTTGACGAAGTGACGACGGAACAACGTCGTAGTGCTAAAGCTATAAACTTTGGTTTGATCTATGGAATGAGTGCCTTTGGCCTTGCTAAACAACTTAATATTCCACGTCACGAAGCACAAAAATACATGGACTTGTATTTTGAACGCTACCCGGGCGTACTTGAGTACATGGACAGCACCAGAGAAGGCGCTAAAGAAAAAGGCTACGTGGAAACTGTGTTTGGTCGACGCTTGTACCTACCCGACATAAAAGCCAGTAATGGCGCACGTCGCAAAGGAGCAGAGCGTGCGGCAATCAACGCACCTATGCAAGGTACAGCTGCCGACATCATTAAAATGGCCATGATAAAGGTTGATGATTGGATCACCTCACTTGAAAGTGACGACGTACTCATGATGATGCAGGTACACGATGAATTGGTATTTGAGATTAGAGAAGAACATCTAGAGGAACAAGTTAAAAATATCGTCAGCTTAATGGAGCAAGCTGCAGTATTAAATGTGCCGCTGATGGTTGAAGCGGGCGTGGGCGATAACTGGGATGAAGCTCACTAAAAAGTAATTAGATTACAGAAAACAGTGAGCAATAGCTCAAAAATGGGCAAGTTTGGTAATTTTATTACACTCTTACTTGCCTTTTTTCACCATTATTGTACCCTAATGCGTGTAGGGTACAGAGGTGAGAAATCTGTTTTCAAACCTTTGCTTTAACCCCGACAGATTTGTCGGGGTTTTTTTATGTCTGCAATAAATTTTCCAAATACTCAGAAAGAAAAAGTCCATTAAAATCTTAAACTTAAAACAAAGAACGAATCTTTTAGTATTTTAAAATGAACTAACCGAAATATGCCTACTCTATATATTCGGTTTTTATGTGTTTTCTCTCAGTATTTTGGCCCTGCTTTTTAGCGGGGCTTTCTTTTATCTGGCCTTTTATTTTATTCTGCGTCAGGAGATATTTCGTCAAGTGCCAACCACTTATTCAACACTTTTTCGAGCTCTGGCAATCCCTGTCGATTTAACGATGAGAAGGTATTTACGGTCACATCACCCATAAACGCCAGTGCAGCTTCCTGCGCCATAAGCAGCTGAGCTTTTCGCTTACCCGACTTGAGCTTATCTGACTTAGTCAGCAAGGCTAATACAGGGATATTGGAATCTACTGCCCAATGAATCAAATCTTGATCAAGATCTTTAAACGGGTGACGAATATCCATAAGCACCACTAAACCTTTAAGCGATTTACGCTTTTGAAGGTATTCACCTAATGCTTGTTGCCATTTATTTTTCATTGCAAGTGGTACTTGCGCAAACCCATAACCAGGCAAATCGACTAAACGACGGTCTTCTTCAAGATTAAAAACGTTGATGAGCTGTGTACGACCTGGTGTTTTACTGGTTCTTGCTAGGTTCTTTTGACGAGTGAGTGTATTTAATGCGCTCGACTTGCCCGCGTTAGAACGGCCAGCAAACGCCACCTCAATACCGCTGTCATCTTTTAAATGGCGAATATCAGGTGCACTGGTAAAGAACTTTGCTTTGGTGTAATACGACATCTAGACTTACCTCAAATGCGTCATAACCCTAGAATTAAACTCTATTAATGATCTAAACCTGCTAAAAACCATAGTTTTATCATGGAATAGGTTTTTCTGACGCGTTAAATGTGTAAAATACGCATGATATCACGTATGTTACGCGAGCCGTTGGATCCATTTAAGAGATTTATTATGAAAAAACTGTGTTTGTTATTGTGTGTGTCTTTAGGTATTTCAGTTTCTGCGATGGCAGAAGGTGATGCTGAAGCCGGTAAAGCAAAATCTGCAGTATGTGCAGCATGTCATGGGCCTGATGGTAACAGCATGATAGACATGAATCCCAAAATAGCAGGACAGCACGAAAAGTACCTCGTTAAGCAATTAATGGAGTTCAAACTTGCGTCACAGACAGGTGGCGAAGAAGGCCGTAACAATGCGGTAATGAATGGTATGGCAGCCCCTCTTTCAGAACAAGACATGAAAGACTTAGCCGCTTACTTTTCTAGCCAAACACCTAAAGAAGGTGAAACGGCAGAGCAATACATTGAAGCTGGTCGCGCTTTATACCAAGGAGGCGATGAGTCTCGTGGCGTGACCGCATGTATAGCATGTCACGGTCCTAAAGGTAACGGTATGGGCTTAGCGGGTTTCCCTGATATCAGTGGCCAGCATGTAACCTATACTGCAGCACAATTGAAATCTTTCCGTGCTGGCGAGCGCCACAACGATATGAATGGCATGATGCGTGATATTGCGATGAAATTAACCGATGAAGATATCGAAATATTATCTAATTATATCGCGGGCTTACACTAAAATTCTAAAGTTACACGCTCAATTGTTAATTAATTGTTGCGTATAAAGTTGTATTTCAAAATTATTCGTGTAGTCTATCGCGATAGTTTGTAGGTTTGTCTGAAACCCAACAAGCTAAATAACAAGAATAATAATAATAATACAACACGGAAGATTGGATAAAGCGCCAAGAAGGCCAAGAACAAAAATGAGCTCTGCTAAAACCAATAAAAAGGGGAGCCAAGCTGGGAAGCACAACTACACATAGAAGTGTAAATAACGGGAGAGGTGTCATCTGACACTCAAACAATGTAAGGTGATGGTGAAAGCCATCGCCTTTTTTCTTGCCTAGATTTATGTTTGTGCCCAATGGTTGTATTACTCATTATTATTCGGCAAACCCCTACTTTTCCGTAGGCCCTCAAAAGTTGTATTATCGCGAGCCAATTCAACAGCAAATCCACTTTCAGATAAACATGTTGTATTGATGAAGAAGCTTTGCGCAATTCGCGCTATAATATGCCCTTTCAATCACTAAAATTTGATACCTTTTATATATGGCAAGATCAAAAAAGTCTCGTAAAGTTGGACTCATTGGCGTCAGGAAAGATCCTGACCGTAAACCTGGGCAAAAGCGTCTGGAAAGCAATCCTCGTCCAAAGAAGCATAAAGGCAAACCTGCTGGTAACCGTCATAATGTTGAGCAAGGTGAGATTGGTGCTTCTAAACGTCGTGAGAACCAAGACCCACGTTTAGGCAGCAAGAAACCTATTCCCTTAGTTGTTAAGAAGACGACAATTACTACGCCGACTCAAAAGCAGAAATTCGCCACACCTAGCGAAGAGCTAGCGGCACTTGAAGCAGATCAGCGTTTAGCGTCATTGTTAGATAAGCTTGATGACGACAAGCAACTTACTAAAGAACAACAATCTTACGTTGATGAAAAAATGGCACGCCACCGCATTCTTTGTGATTTGCTTGGCATCGTTGAAGACGATGATGAGGATGACGACGAAATGGATCCATTAGATGATTTGGACGCTATAGATATTAACGACTTTAAGAAATAGTAAGGCGGGCTCTGTTTTATGCTGTGGACAGTGTTAGTTATTGTGGCGCTATTAGTTATAGTCGCACTTGGTTTTTATGCCGGCCGGTTGTTGTTCCAGCTTAAGCAACAAAACCAACGCCAGCAGAAGGTAAGAAACGAGCGCATAAAAACGATTAGCGAAAGTATTTATACTATCGCTAAGGCAATGGAACAACAACAGTGCGACTTATCTGAAGGGGTTATTCGGATAGTCAATTTGTTGGGCGCATTACCTATTTTGTCTCCACCAGATCATAAAGCGTCCTACCCTCATACTTATGCGTTATTCGTAGCAGTGAGCGGTTTTGCCGTGCTAGAAGATAGGCAGAAGCTGACTAAACAAGAAAGGCGTAAGCAAGACTATGCTAGAGAGCAAATTGAGTCTGATTATGAATCTAAAGTGTTAGGTGAAATGCCAGCAATAAAGGCGTATTGTCAGTCCATTATCTAGCTGGTTGTTATAATATCGGTACACTCTTTAAAGGCGCTTCTTATGAAGCGCTTTTTTATTGGGATTTTATTCAGAATTAGCGCCTTGCTAGTTGACAGGTTTCTTCGTAACAATGACAGCCTGTAACATGGTCATTCACTATGCCTACCGCTTGCATGAATGCATAACAAATGGTTTCCCCTACAAAGGAAAAGCCCTCTTTTTTCAGCGCTTTCGACATTGCTTTGGATTCAGCAGTAAAGGTAGGCGCTTCTTTAAAGTCTTTCCATTCATTGATAATAGTTTTACCGTCGGTAAACTGCCAAATAAAGTCAGAAAAACTTTGGCGTTTTTCGATGTTTAAATAGCCATGGGCATTCTTAATAATTGACTCGACTTTTAGCTTGTTGCGCACAATGCCAGGGTTTTGCAAGCATGCCGCTATTTCTTGCTCATCCATTTGAATTATTTTTGTAGGCTCAAAGTCATGGAAAGCAGCTTCATAATTTTCTTGTTTTTTTAAAATGGTTATCCACGACAATCCAGCCTGTTGACCGTCCAAACAAAGTTTAGCGAACAACTCTTTGCTATCGAAAACAGGTCGCCCCCACTGCTCATCGTGGTATTTTTGATATAGAAGGTCATCGCTCACCCAGCCACACCGATTCAATCCAGTTGATGTCATAATCTTAAATAGCCTCTTCAATCGACCTTTTAGTCATCTTTTAGCGGGTTTCATGGCGCTTTTTAACGCTTTACACCTACATACTATGCGTTACAAATTGTATACTATCCCACCTTTAAAGATACAGATAACCAATAAGCAGCGGATGTATGCAGAAATACGATATTAATACCTTTCAAGGTTTGATCCTTGCGCTTCAAGATTATTGGGCGCGTCAAGGGTGCGTAATCATTCAGCCCCTTGATATGGAAGTAGGTGCGGGTACCTTTCACCCAATGACATTTCTTCGTTCATTAGGCCCAGAGCCTATGAGCAGTGCCTATGTACAAACTTGCCGTCGTCCTACTGATGGTCGATACGGTGAAAACCCAAACCGCTTACAACATTACTATCAATTCCAAGTCATGTTGAAGCCTTCTCCTGACAATATTCAGGAATTGTATTTGGGTTCTTTGAAAGAATTAGGTTTCGATCCACTGGTGCATGACATTCGCTTTGTTGAAGACAACTGGGAGTCACCTACCCTTGGCGCTTGGGGCCTTGGTTGGGAAGTATGGCTTAATGGTATGGAAGTGACGCAGTTCACTTACTTCCAACAAGTTGGCGGTATTGAATGTAAGCCAGTTACGGGCGAAATTACTTACGGCCTAGAACGTTTAGCCATGTATGTACAAGGCGTAGATAGCATTTACGACTTAGTATGGGCAGATGGCCCTATGGGTAAAGTCACCTATGGCGACGTATTCCATCAAAATGAAGTAGAGCAATCTACCTATAACTTTGAATATGCCAACGTTGATGCCCTGTTCCGTACATTCGATGAATGTGAAGCAGCTAGCCAACTACTTATCGAGAAGAATTTACCACTACCTGCCTACGAGCAAGTCATGAAGGCATCTCATGCATTTAATATGCTAGATGCTCGCCATGCTATTTCAGTGACAGAACGTCAACGCTATATTTTACGCGTTCGTACTCTCGCAAAAGCATGTGCTGAAAGCTATTTCCAGAAGCGTGAAGCGCTTGGTTTCCCACTTTGTAATAAGGAGTCTTAAGGGTGCGAACAGAGAATTGTTTGATAGAGCTTGGAACAGAAGAGCTTCCACCTAAAGCGCTTAAGTCTCTTGGCGAAGCCTTTGCACAGCAATTTGAGGCAGCACTTAGCGCTGCTGAGCTTAGTTTTACCAGCGTAAGCTGGTTTGCAGCACCACGTCGCTTAGCTGTTTATGTTTCTGCGTTGGCTGAAAGCCAAGCTGATAAAACGGTAGAAAAACGCGGCCCTGCTGTAAGTGCCGCTTTTGATGCAGATGGCAACCCTACTAAAGCCGCTCAAGGTTGGGCCCGTGGTAATGGTATTAGTGTAGAAGATGCTGAACGCCTTGTTACCGACAAAGGTGAATGGCTGTTGCACAAAGCGCACGTGCCAGGCAAACAGATTGGCGAGTTACTAGCGTCTTTACTTAACCAGGCTATTGCTAAGCTTCCTATCCCTAAAGCGATGCGTTGGGGTAATTACACTACGCAGTTTATTCGCCCAGTTCATACCCTTACGGCGTTGTATGGCAGTGAAGTAGTGAACTTAACCGCGTTAGGCTTAGCAAGCGGAAGGACTATTCAAGGTCATCGCTTCCATGGTGAAGCGCGCTTTGAGCTAGACCATGCTGACAACTACGCAAGTGCCTTGGAAGCGCATTACGTGGTAGCTGATTTTACCGCGCGTAAAGACAAGGTACGTCAGCAACTACAAACTGCTGCTGATGCGCTTTCGCTTACACCTGATTTTAACGAAGACCTGCTTGAAGAAATTGCTTCATTGGTTGAATGGCCGGTAGTGATGCAAGCAAGCTTTGAAGAAGGCTTCTTAGCGGTGCCTAAAGAAGCGCTTATTTACACCATGAAAGACGATCAGAAATATGTGCCATTGCTTGATAGCGAAGGTCAGCTTTCTAACACGTTCTTATTTGTCAGTAATATTGAAAGCCAAGATCCTATTCAGGTAATAAGCGGCAATGAAAAAGTTATTCGCCCTCGCCTAGCTGATGCTGAGTTCTTCTTTAACAGTGATAAAAAGACATCACTTGAAAGCAGACTTGCCAGCCTTGAGAGCGTGCTTTTCCAAAAGCAATTAGGAACACTTAAAGAAAAATCTGAACGTATTTCTGCGCTATCTGGTTTTATTGCGTCACAAATCGACGCGAATGAAGCCCTTGCGGCTCGTGCAGGTTTACTTGCTAAAACTGATTTGATGACCAACATGGTAATGGAATTCCCAGACGTACAAGGCGTTATGGGTAAATACTATGCGTTAAATGATGGTGAAGATGCGGCGGTTGCTGAAGCGCTTTACGAACAGTATATGCCTAGATTTGCCGGTGACGCTTTGCCTTCCCCTGGAATCAGTGCTGCAGTCGCACTTGCTGACAAGCTAGATACTTTAGTCGGAATTTTTGGTATTGGCCAACTACCGAAAGGTGATAAAGACCCTTTCGCGTTACGCCGGGCAGCTATTGGTGTACTGCGCATCATCACCGAACTTTCACTACCACTAGATCTTGAAGCACTTGTTGCTAAAGCGGGTGAAGTATACGGTAATAAGCTTTCTAACCAAGACTTCCAAGCACAGGTTGTCGACTTTGTATTAGCAAGATTTGTCGCGGTGTTGCAAGACCAAGGTATCGCTATTGATGTTATTCAAGCGGTTTCCGCTAGGCGCCCTACCCAACCTCGTGATTATGTAGCTCGTGTAAACGCGGTAGCCGAGTTTAAACAGCTTGATGAAGCTCAGGCATTAGCAGCAGCTAACAAGCGTGTAGCGAACATACTAGCTAAGCAAGGTGTCGACAGCAGCGGTAATGCATCTATTGATGAATCATTGCTAAGTGAAGACGCTGAAAAGGCACTTTATAGCGCGCTAATGTCGGCTGAATCTGTGGTAACTACCGCTGTTGCTACTCAAGATTACACTAAAATACTTTCAACTATGGCAACGTTGCGTAAAGCTATCGATAGCTTCTTTGATGATGTGATGGTAATGGCAGACGATGACGCGGTTAAACAAAACAGACTTGCGTTGTTATCGCTTTTAAGGCAACTTTTCCTTACAACCGCAGATATTTCCCTGTTGGCAAAGTCTTAAATTAGTTTGGTAAGTAAGCTATAGACTACAAACGCTCAACATCTGTTGAGCGTTTTTTTATTGGAGTTAGTGTGAATAAAACCCTTTTAGTCATTATTTTTTCGCTCTTTGTTTCTGCCTGTTCAAGCAGAAGTGGTTTTTCTATCCCAGAAGTAGCCCAGTCCGTGCCAAAAATTCAGTTCGAAAACTTGTATCTTCGAGGCGTATTTAATTGGTGGGAAGCCACATCGGCCTATCAATTTAAAAAAGATAGTAAGGGTTGGTTCGTAAATGTAGAACTTATCGCTGATGGACAGCCCTATGATTTTCGTTTGTCTGATGCTATTTGGACACCGAGTCAAAGTTGTGGGGGTAATTATAAAGGTCAGCCTGTTATGGTAAGCACTAAGATATTCTTAGCCTGTAAACAAGGTTCTGAAAACCTTCAGTTTACACCCTCTAATACAGGGATATACCGTTTTCAGATTGCGCCTGCAGACGACAATGAAGTGAGTTTGGTGATAACTCGAACGCAGTAAGGTTTGGTTCCTAGCTGCTTATATGTCGCTTATACATAGCGCTACAAATTAGAAAAGAGTAGGTATCAAACCCTACTCTTTTTTTTGACCTAGCCTTTTTGCATTAGCGTATTATCTTTTTAATTAACGCTGATTAAGGCTCTCAATCGTCACTACGTTGTCTTATTGTCTTTGCTTAATCACACCTGCCGCCATGGCTTCATTATTAATTAATTAGACATAGCGCGGCGTTATTTTGTCTTCATGACCATCATAACCCGATGCAATATCGTCCTCTTCTGTAAGGTATATTATTTTCCACCTCACACTCACTTTGCCCCACTCCATATACTTCAGGCGCGACTCTGTGAGTACTACAGAGGTTTTCTTGTGGCATTTTTTTGGGGGGGGGTAGCAAGTCAATCGGCAGGTAATCTGTTGTAGGAGGATATCCTAAGGCCACAAGTCTAGGTGTAAGTGTAAATATTGCGTATGTTAGGTGGGGTTTAACAATAAAAAAGCCCGGATCCTTTCTAAAGAAGCCAGGCTTTTTCTTTATCTTTTCACACTAATCTAACGTGTGGAGTCATTGACCTCTTACACGTCTAAGTTTTCTACTCTCAACGCGTTAGCTTCAATGAAGTTTCTTCTTGGTTCTACTTGGTCACCCATTAGCGTAGTAAACAACTGGTCACACGCTATAGCATCTTCAATTTTAACTTGAAGCATTCTACGACCTTCAGGATCCATGGTGGTTTCCCAAAGCTGGCTTGGGTTCATCTCACCTAGCCCTTTATAGCGCTGAATGTACTGACCACGTTTAGCTTCACTCATTAACCAATCTAGTGCTTCTTTGAATGACTCTACAGGCATTTTACGATCACCACGTTGTATAAACGCATTTTCGCTCATCATGTCGTTAATCGCCAAATTAAGCTCTTTAAGACGCTGATATTCAGTAGACTCAATAAAGTCGTGACCAATTACGTATTCGTAATCGATACCATGCATACGCATGATAATGGTGATATAGAATTCGCTAAGTTCGATGTCTCTGCGTATTTCATAGCGGTATGTTGCGCCATCATTTTCACGTTCAGTAAGCTGTGCAACAAAGTGCTCAGCTACGTTTGCTAGTGTGCTTTCATCTTTTAAATCTTCTAGATTCAATGTAGGCGTATAAATCATTCTATAAAGAATAGAGGAAGGCATTAGACGCTTCATGCGCGTAATCATCTTCTCTGCAGATTGGTATAAGGTTACCAATTGCTCTAACGCTACACCACTAATACCTGGGTCATCATCACTCGTGTGCAGAGATGAACCATCAATAGCGATAGAGGTTAGGTATGCCGTTAACGCATCATCATCTTTCAGATACTGTTCTTGCTTACCTTTTTTCACTTTATAAAGCGGCGGCTGAGCAATATAAATATAACCACGCTCAATGATTTCTGGCATTTGACGGTAGAAGAATGTCAGTAGCAATGTACGAATGTGCGAGCCATCCACATCAGCATCCGTCATGATAATAATGCTGTGATAACGTAGTTTTTCTGGGTTATATTCGTCGCGTCCAATACCACAACCTAGTGCGGTGATCAGCGTGGCAACTTCTTGTGAAGAAAGCATTTTGTCAAAACGTGCTTTCTCAACGTTTAATATTTTCCCTTTAAGCGGAAGAATAGCTTGGTTCTTACGGTTTCGTCCCTGCTTGGCTGAGCCGCCAGCAGAGTCTCCTTCCACTATATATAGTTCGCTTAGTGCAGGGTCTTTTTCCTGACAATCTGCAAGCTTACCTGGCAAACCAGCTAAGTCTAACGCGCCCTTACGGCGAGTCATTTCACGTGCTTTACGTGCAGCGTCTCGAGCCCGTGCAGCATCGATAATTTTACCTGCAATAATTCTACTTTCGGCAGGGTTCTCAAGTAAGAACTCAGCAAGCTTTTCGTTCATTGCTGATTCAACTGCTGTTTTCACTTCTGATGAAACCAGCTTATCCTTAGTTTGAGAAGAGAATTTAGGATCAGGAACTTTCACTGATACAACAGCCGTTAAACCTTCACGCGCATCATCACCGCTCGTGTTAGTTTTGGCCTTTTTGTTCATACCCTCTTTTTCCATGTAGTTATTAAGCGTTCTTGTTAACGCTCCACGGAAACCAGCTAAGTGAGTACCACCGTCCCTTTGAGGAATGTTGTTGGTAAAGCAGTAGATATTTTCTTGGAAGCCATCATTCCACTGCATAGACACTTCTACTGAAATACCATCTTCTTGTTCATGCGTAAAATGGAAAACCTTCTGGTGAACAGGTGTCTTCTTTTGATTCAAGTATTCAACAAAAGCTTTAATTCCACCTTCGTACATGAAGTGATCTTCTTTACCGTCACGCTCGTCTTTCAATCGAATTGAAATACCAGAGTTAAGGAAAGATAACTCTCTTAAACGTTTAGCTAGAATATCGTAATGAAATAAGGTGTTAGTAAAGGTATCTGAGCTTGGCCAAAAGCGAACACTAGTACCTGTTTTATCAGTTTCACCAATTACAGCTAAAGGCGCTTGAGGAACACCATGTTGATATTCTTGTTCGTGTGTTTTGCCTTCACGACGAATACGAAGCTTCAACTTGCTCGATAATGCGTTTACTACTGAAACACCAACGCCGTGTAGTCCGCCAGATACTTTATAAGAGTTATCATCGAACTTACCGCCAGCATGCAGAACTGTCATAATAACTTCAGCCGCAGACACACCTTCTTCTTCGTGCACTGCAGTGGGAATTCCTCTACCGTCATCGTATACAGAAACAGAGCCATCTGTGTGTATTTGCACAACGATTTCTGAACAGTGTCCAGCCAATGCTTCATCTATCGAGTTATCAACAACCTCGAAAACCATGTGGTGAAGTCCTGTACCATCGTCCGTGTCACCGATATACATACCAGGACGCTTTCGTACGGCGTCTAATCCTTTAAGTACCTTGATACTGGACGAGTCGTAATTATTCTGTTCTGACATACTAGGTTTTACTCCTCTTTCACGCTTCCATGTTCCACGTGAAACATTTTCTTTTCGTTATATTTTTGTATGAATTCAAGCTGCGAAGATTCAATTGCAGTAACGAAAACCTGCGTATCCATATCCAACAGCCCGTCTATAAATAACTCACGTTTATCGGCGTCAAGTTCTGCGCCTACATCATCTAACAAGAAGATACTCTTCCTGTTAGTTAAAGTATTAAATAGTTCTGTTTGCGCCATTTGCAGCGCCGCAACAGCCATTCTAAGCTGCCCACGTGATAATAACTCTTGGGCATTAACCCCATTAACTTTTAGCTTAATATCAGCCTTATGGGGGCCAGAAGTTGTATGACCTATTTTACCATCATACTCACGTTTTTTAACTAAGCTTTCTGCTAAAGACGCATCTTTTTCCCATCCTTTGTAGTAATTAAGGGAAACTTCGTACTCAGCTAGAAATGTTGTCGCATATTTTTCAAAAATAGGCGTCAGTTTTGATATATAGTCTTCTCGTTTTATCGACAGCGCTTCTGCCCGCTCTAAAAAACATTGTTCCCAATACTGGTTTTGTGGTGCCGACAAATCAGACTGCTGTTTCAATAGTGCATTACGGTGCTTAAGAAATTTTGAAAACTGTACTGACAGCATTTGGAAGTCATGTTCCACGTGAAACAATCCCCAATCACAAAATCGTCTACGTTCAGAAGGCGAACCTAAAATGAGGTCAGTACTTTGGGGTGTAAACAGTTGAACGGGTACTAGACTGACTAAGTCAGAAAGTTTATTTGAATGCTCACCGTTAATACTACATGTGAATGTGTCGTTTCTTCTACGCTGAAAGCCTACGTTTAACGTTTCACTTTCTTCGTTTTTGCAGCTAGCAAATACACTAAACTCCTCTTCCCCCGTCTTAATAACAGATGTGTGTTTATTAGTACGAAAGGAGCGGCCAAAACCTAAATAGAAAATGGATTCAACCAGTGATGATTTTCCACTGCCATTTACACCGCGGATAATTGTTAACGCAGGAGAAGGTGAAAGATTAGCAGATGAAATGTTACGGAAGTTCGTAAGCTGGACTTTGTCCAGTTTCATAAGAGGACTCGGTAAAAAGGACGGTAATAAGAGATAAACAGCAGCGATGGAAGAAAACGATTAATCGTAACCACCATCGCCGATAGATAATGAAATATATTAATAATTACAGACGCATTGGCATAATGACATAAAGTGCAGCATCGTCAGCAGCATCTTCAATCAATGCACTCGCATTAGAATCAGACAAACTGATTTTCACATCGTCAGACCCTAGCGAATTCAATACATCAATAAGATAAGCGACATTGAACCCAATTTCTAAATCGTCGCCTTGGTAGCTTACATCTACAATTTCTTCGGCTTCTTCTTGCTCTGGGTTATTAGCTGTAATTTTCAGTTCACCAGAAGAAAGATTTAAACGAACCCCACGAAACTTTTCATTAGATAAAATGGCTGCTCGTGAAAACGCGTCTTTCAGTACCGCTTTACTGGCAATAATTTCTTTATCACCATCTTGAGGTAGTACACGACGATAATCAGGGAATCGGCCATCTACAAGTTTAGAGGTGAAGATGAAGTCGTTTGAAAAAATACGTAAATGGTTTGCGCCTATTTGTACTTTTAATGACTTATCGTCTTCAGTGATCAAACGAGATATTTCAAGCACACCCTTACGAGGAATAATAACTTGTCGGGCAGGAAGCGTGGTCTCATAGCTTAAACGACATAGTGCTAGACGATGACCGTCAGTTGCCACAGTGCGAATAATATTTTCTTCCGTCTCTAAAGACATACCGTTCAAATAATAGCGGACATCTTGTTGCGCCATTGAAAAACTTGTTGAATCAATCAAGCGCTTCATATCGCTACAAGTGATCTCAAACTCTACTTCACCTTCCCAATCTTCTAGATTTGGATAATCGTTGGCTGATAAAGTAGATAGAGTGTAACGACCACGCCCTGCTTTTATCAGCGCTTTGTTAACATCTATAGAGAAATGAACATCGGTGCCTTCAGAAATACCTCGAATAATATCGAAGAGCTTCTTAGCAGGAACGGTGATTTCGCCTTCGGTGAACTCCCCTTCCAACTTAACGCTAGAAATGAGCTCAACCTCTAAATCTGTACCTGTTAGCCATAGTGCGTCTTCACTAACTTTAATGAGCACGTTAGAGAGAATAGGTAATGTGTGTCTACGCTCTACAGCCCCCGATACCAGCTGAAGGGGTTGTAAGAATTGTTCGCGGCTTATACTAAATTTCATTGCTGTGCTATCTCGCCTCTAAAGGTCATTTTTAGGAAGACAAAGTCCGAATGAGGTTCTTATAGTCTTCTTTTATATCATGACTTTCTTCTCTAAGCTGCGTTATTTTTCTGCAGGCATGAAGTACCGTTGTATGGTCTCGACCACCAAAGGCATTTCCTAACTCAGGCAAACTATGATTGGTTAGCTCTTTCGCTAATGCCATCGCCACTTGTCTGGGCCGTGCAACACTTCGACTTCTTCGCTTAGATAAAATGTCAGCAACTTTAATCTTATAATAATCTGCCACAGTTTTCTGAATATTATCAACCGTAACTAATTTTTCTTGAAGCGCTAATAAATCTCTTAGGGCTTCACGTACAAAATCGATGGTTATCGGGCGACCGGTGAAGTTAGCGTTGGCAATCACTCGATTCAGTGCCCCTTCTAACTCACGAACATTCGAACGCAATCGTTTAGCAATAAAGAAAGCAACTTCATTAGGCAAGTGAATACGGTTCTCGGCAGCTTTACGCATTAAGATGGCAACTCGAGTCTCTAATTCAGGGGGTTCTATAGCAATGGTTAAACCCCAACCGAAACGAGACTTAAGACGGTCCTCTACCCCATCAATTTCTTTAGGGTACCTATCAGACGTAAGTATGATTTGCTGATTACCTTCAAGTAACGCATTAAAGGTATGAAAGAATTCCTCTTGAGAACGTTCTTTATTAGCAAAGAATTGAATGTCATCAATTAATAACGCATCCACTGAACGGTAGAAGCGTTTGAAGTCTTCTATCGCATTATTTTGTAGTGCCTTAACCATATCTTGAACAAAGCGCTCAGAGTGCATATACACAATTTTGGCATTTTCATTATTCGCGACAATGCCATTACCTACTGCATGCAATAAGTGGGTTTTACCTAAACCAGTTCCACCATAAATAAATAACGGATTATAAGAACTACCCGGGTTATTCGCTACTTGCGTAGCAGCGGCACGAGCCAATTGGTTAGATTTACCTTCTACGAAATTATCGAACTGATAAGTCGGGTTAATATTACTTTTATGCTTGGCCGCTTCTGGGATCGGGATCACTTTAGGCTGCTGAGGCGCAGATCGCATTGTGTTAGATCCAGCACTTCGTTGATCATACTGTCTATTGTCATGATTAGACGCAGAGTGGCTTTGCTGACTGTAGCCCGTTTGGGGCATGGCAGAGCGGGCACTCGCCTGAACAGGTGATGGCGCAGTATTGTTGTTATTATCAATAGATTGCTGATCGATTCCCGCTTGCCCAGTCTTATTTCCTGACGATCGTCCTGAATATGGGTTAGACGATTGACCTGAACCTTGGCTAAATGACTGACTAGGTGCTTGGTTATACGATTGACTAACAGCTTGGCCTTGGTTTTCGTTGTGCCCCTGATTTTGGTTTTGAGCTTGCTGCGGCGCAGGTGAAGCAGCAGCTCTACTGCGGCTCAAGCTTTCTCTACTCATAACATCAAGACGTAACTGAGGTGCATTTGGACCTGCAAATTCCCGCAGTAACCCGGTAATATTATCAAGATACTTATCTCTTACCCAATCAAGAATAAAACGGTTAGGGGCAAATAAAGCCACAACACCTTCTTCCTCTTGAGGAACCAAAGGTCTGATCCACATACTAAATTGTTGCGTGGGTAATTCTTGACGCAAACGTTCAAGACATTGATTCCATAAAGACATGTAAGTTACTTAGCTCCGGTAACTCGCAAATAACAACCAATACAAAGAAACAGGCACCGAAATGCGCGCCAAGAAGAAAAATCAGGCGGATGTATATTGTTGGGTAGCAGCGAGAATTTGTTTTATCGTTTTAATAGCTGTGGATTATCTTACTTTATCAACAAAAAGTAAATGGCGATCTTTGGAGATCATTAGGATCAAGCTCGTAACTAGCTGATAAATATGAAAAGACTGCTTATTCGAAAATGTGCTTAATTTAGCTAAAATTAGAATTAAAATACGTATTTTTAAATGAGATCGCAGCCTAAATGCGGTACTTAACGGCGTAAAATTTAAAAAACTGTGGATAAAACGCCAATTATAACCAGCTTATTCACAGTTAAAATTATCGCGACTGATTAGCTTTTAAGCCTTATCAGCAAACTTTGTTCACAATTTCTACCGAAATAATGGATTATTGATTGACAGTAGCCCCCGAGATCTCTAGAATTCAGCGTCCTTTTTCGATGGGCTTTTCTGGTGATAAGCACAACTTACTCTGGCAACAGAATAAAGTGTTTACCAAAAACGCCTATGTTTAATTAAATATAAGTGAGACTTTGGTCATGAAAAGAACATTTCAACCGAGCAATTTGAAGCGTAAGCGTTCTCACGGTTTTCGTGCACGTATGGCGACTAAAAATGGTCGTAAAATACTAGCAGCTCGCCGTGCAAAAGGCCGCGCTCGTCTTTCTGCTTAAGCTTAAGTAGAAAGCACCTAAAGTGGGCGAAAATCATTTTTCACGGGAGTTACGTCTGTTAACTCCCACCCACTTTACCTATGTGTTTGATAATGCAATTCCAGCTGTATCTCCCTCGTTTACCATCCTTGCAAGAACCAATACTCTACCATCTCCACGTTTAGGCATTACACTTGCCAAAAAGCGCATTCGTAAAGCTCACGACCGTAATCGTTTAAAACGTCTAATTCGTGAAAGTTTTCGCCATAAACAACATGATCTCCCAAATGTGGATATTATCGTAATTGGTAAATCTGGTGCTGATAAACTTAGCAATCAAGAGATTTTCGCAACGATGGATAAGCTATGGAAAAAATTAGCCAAACGTTGCAACGCGTCTTAATCGCGATACCACTGATACTCATAAAACTGTATCAATGGTTTATATCTCCTATTTTAGGACAACGCTGTCGTTTTCATCCATCATGTTCTTGGTATGCTATTGAAGCATTAAAAACACATGGATTAGTAAAAGGCGGTTGGCTATCAATCAAACGCATATTAAGATGCCATCCTTTGCATGCCGGTGGTTACGACCCAGTACCGGAAAAACAACAAGATAAACACTCAAAATAAAGAGACCTATATGGAATCGCAACGTAGTTTTCTGATAATTGGCCTGGCGCTGGTCAGCTTTTTGCTTTGGCAACAATGGCAAAAAGAATACGGACCTCAACCTGTACAGCAAGTACAAACAGAGCAAGCCGAACAGGTATCACAAGGTGTGCCATCATTTGATGATGCACAATCTGAAGATGTGCCTACCGGTGATAGCGTACCTGCAGCTAAACCAATGGCTAGCGCATCAAATGCTAACCGCATTATCGAAGTTAAAACTGATGGCCTAGACCTTCGCATCGACTTATTGGGTGGCGACGTTATTACCGCCGACTTATTGAAGTTTCCAGTTACCCAAGGCTCTGAAGAACCTTATAGCTTATTACGTTCAGGTAATAACCTATATGTAGCGCAAAGTGGTCTTATTGGTGCTAACGGACCTGATGCTAGCAGCAGTGGTCGCCCTGTTTATCGTACCGACAGCAATTTCTACGAGATGACCGGTGATACGCTAGAAGTACCTTTGGTATGGAAAAACGACCAAGGACTTACTGTTACTAAAACGTTCATCTTCAAAAAAGACCATTACAACGTTGCGGTAAATTACACGGTTCAGAATAACTCAGGTGCTGCGGCTAATGTGCAGCAGTATGCACAATTGAAACAAGTTATTGATGCGGAAGACGACGGTAACATGTTTATGCCTACCTATCGCGGCGCTGCATATTCTACCGAAGACGATCGTTATCAGAAATACACCTTTGATGATATCGCTGATGACAAGTTGCGTGAAACCACCAAAGCAGGTTGGGCTGGTATGCTCGAGCATTACTTTGTATCAGCTTGGGTACCACCACAAGATCAAGTTAACACCATTTACTCGCGCAATATCTCAAATCAATACGCAGTTATTGGTGTTTTAATGCCAGCAGCAGTGGTTAATACCGGCGAAACAAAAACGTTGTCTAGCACCCTTTATATGGGTCCAAAAGATCAAGGAAAATTGGTTCAAATTGCTCGCGGTCTAGATTTAACCGTTGATTACGGCATTTTGTGGTGGATATCTCAACCACTGTTTTCATTACTTACATTTTTGCACAGCTTGGTGAATAACTGGGGTGTAGCCATCATCTTAATTACTATCGTAGTGAAAGGTGCTATGTACTGGCTGACTAAGAAGCAATACGAGTCTATGGCTCGCATGCGTAACTTAGCGCCTAAAATGCAACAACTTAAAGACCGTTTTGGCGATGACAGACAAAAAATGTCTCAGTCAATGATGGAGCTTTACAAGAAAGAAAAAGTTAACCCAATGGGTGGTTGTTTACCGCTCGTACTTCAAATGCCAATATTCCTAGCACTCTATTGGGTGTTAATGGAAAGTGTTGAATTACGCCATGCAGATTTTGCATTGTGGATCACTGACTTATCAGTGAAAGACCCGTACTTTGTATTGCCTATATTAACGGGCGCAAGTATGTACTTGTTACAGAAACTACAACCGACAACAATTACTGACCCTATGCAGCAGAAGATAATGCAGTTCATGCCTGTGGCAATGAGTGTGTTCTTCTTATGGTTCCCAGCAGGTCTAGTATTATACTGGTTAGTAAGTAACATCATTACGTTAGTACAAGCCAAAATGATATATGCTTCTATGGAGAAGCGGGGAATTAAATAGCAACGTCTATTTCTTTTATAATAAACAGCCCGCCAATTGCGGGCTGTTTTGTCTACGAGGATAAATTAACTATGCCATCATTTGATATTGTGTCTGAAATCAATATGGAAGAAGTGCGTAACGCCACTGAAAATGCCCATCGGGAACTTGCCACACGTTTCGACTTTCGCGGCATTGTTGCGAGCTTTGAATACAAAGAAAAAACTGTGGTAATGAAAGCGGAAGCTGAATTCCAGTTGCAGCAAATGGAAAGTATGTTTAGAACCGCATGTTCTAAACGAAACCTAGATACTTCTTTTCTGGACGTAAAACCTTTTGACGCAAATGGAAAGACCTATCGCCAAACGATTGCTTTTAAAGAAGGCATAGAACAGCCTATTGCTAAGAAAATCGTAAAAATAATTAAAGACGCGAAAATTAAGGTACAAACGGCGATTCAAGGTGAAGAACTTCGAGTAACCGGTAAAAAGCGTGACGATTTACAACAAGCCATGGCCTTGGTTAAATCATCAGATTTAGGTCAGCCTTTTCAATTTAAGAACTTTCGCGACTAAAATATGGATTCACATATCATCACAACCGATACCATTACCGCTCAAGCTACTGCCCCTGGGCGCGGTGGTGTTGGAATAGTGCGGGTTTCAGGTCCCTACGCAAAGGCTATCGCTGAGGTATTAGTTCCCACAGCGCTAACGCCAAGATTGGCGACCTATACCCCGTTTGTCGATAGCCAACAAAACGTTATCGACCAAGGTATCGCGCTATTCTTCAAAGGGCCTAATTCATTTACGGGCGAAGATGTATTAGAACTACAAGGTCATGGCGGCCAGGTTGTGATGGATATGCTTATTGACGCAGTGTTATCCACTGGTAAGGCGCGATTAGCCAACCCAGGTGAGTTCAGTGAACAAGCCTTTATTAACGATAAGCTCGATTTGGCGCAAGCTGAGGCGATCGCCGATTTAATAGATGCCAGCTCTAAACAAGCGGCAAGAAGCGCGCTACGTTCGTTACAGGGCGAGTTTTCAACCCAAATACAAACCTTATCCGATCAAATCGTTCATTTGCGTATGTACGTTGAAGCCGCAATCGACTTTCCTGAAGAAGAAATTGATTTCTTATCTGATGGCAAAGTGTCTGGTGACTTAGCCGCCATACTTGCGCATCTTCAAGTGGTGAGAGAACAAGCCAAGCAGGGAAGCCTGCTTAGAGAAGGGATGCAGGTGGTTATTGCCGGGCGTCCTAATGCGGGTAAATCAAGTTTACTTAATGCTTTGGCAGGCCGGGATAGCGCCATTGTGACCGAGATTGCAGGTACTACTCGTGATGTATTAAAAGAGCATATCCACATTAACGGTATGCCGGTACATATCATTGATACTGCTGGTCTTCGTGATAGCCCTGACAAAGTAGAAAAAATTGGTATTGAGCGAGCATGGCAAGCCATTAGCGAAGCCGATCACGTACTGTTTGTTACCGATTCAACCACTACCGACATAGCAGATCCCTATAAAATTTGGCCTGAATTTATGGCGCGCTTACCAGAGGGTATTCCTACCACGGTAATCAAAAACAAAGCGGATCTAAGCGACTTACAAGTAGGCCTGAATCAAGTGAAAACGGAACATGGCGACATGCCCGTTATTAATATTTCAGCAAAACAAAGCGACGGTATCGATACCCTACGGGATCATTTAGCCAAAACCATGGGTTTCGACACTACCACTGAAGGGCAATTCATTGCCCGTAGACGTCACCTAGATGCGTTGGAAAAAGCCTACGAATATGTAGTGATAGGCGAACAACAACTTCACGATGCTATGGCCGGTGAATTACTTGCAGAAGAACTTCGATTAGCCCATCAGTCATTATGTGAAATCACTGGTGAATTCACCTCAGACGACTTACTTGGTAAGATATTTTCATCTTTCTGTATTGGTAAATAATTGATGACAACGCACTACGAAATAATTGTGGGTACCATGCTTGGCGCTTCAGAATATGTAGCCGAAGCTATTGCGAAAATGCTTGAACAGCAGGGCAATACTTTCACTATTCATCTTGAACCAACGCTTAACGATATTAATAAAGATTCAACATGGATACTGTGTACATCAACCCATGGTGCTGGTGAACTACCTGATAATATCCAACCTTTTGCGAAATCATTAAAAGATGCTGATTTGAAGGGTGTGAATTTCTATGTGATTGGTTTAGGTGACACTAGTTACGATACCTTCTGCCATGGCGCAAAAGAGATAGAAACCACAATGAAAAATACCGGCGCTACCCTTCTTGCCGCGCCCATACACATTGATGTGTTAGAACACCCTATTCCAGAAGATGAAGCGGTAGCCCGCTTTGAAAGCACGCTGGAAACTGCATGAGCACAACGCTAACGCAAGCTGAACTCGCGGTACTGCAATCGCCCTTATCTAACGATTGCCGCGTACTTTACTTGCTTGGCTTACGCCCAACAGCTAATACGGCTTCAACGGCAACTGCGCCTATCGATTATAAGTTCTTACTGTCGCTATTAAACGGCGAACAAAAAGACCTCCCCTATCAACGAGGCCGGCAAATCAATAGCCTGTTGAAACAGCTTGAACTTGTTGGGCTGGTGGTTTTTCCAGAAGCGTTAGATTTAGACCATTCTATTAACGGCAAAGCCCTACTTCTGCCCTTAATAAATAATGCACAATCGAATTTTGATGCCCTGCATAAATCTCACTTTGCTATATCAGCGGCTTGGAAACCAAACAAGGACCTGTTCCTAGAAATGGCGTCTCTTCTCGGTATCATTGATACTGAGTATGATGATAATGAAGTAGGCGAATTCATTTCATACTGGCTTGGTAGGCCTGGAACGATACTTAGTGAATTCCAGTGGACACAAAAATTCGCTCATAATATTAAACATAAGCGCCTTGCTGCAGGTTATTCTCCTGTAAGAAAAGTAGGAAATCAGCAAGTGAAAGTTGCAGCTGGTATCGAAGCAGATGATAATGCAAGAAAGCTGGTGGAAAAATACGCCACGTCCACAAAGAAGAATTGATGCTATGGATCGAATTACAGATAAAATTGCAAATCTTGCAAAGGCACTTAACAAGCCTTCAGAGCCTAATGATGAATATATCGATTACGCAACGCTTAGAAAGCAATATGAGAACCAAGCAAACCAAGAGATTGGTCAACTACAACAGCGCTCTAAAAAAGCGCGCGTAGAAGCCATTCATGGGCGTTCTGATCTAAATCCAAAATGGACATTCGCAAATTTAATTGAAGACAGTGACGATGTTATTGAAGCAGTATCTATTGCTCAATCGTTCATTGCCGCTCACGATGATCCAGCGTGGCGCCAAAGCGGCTCACATATGATGTTATTCTACGGCGATTATGGCCGAGGTAAGTCTCATATTGCAGGTGCGATCGCCCATCAACTCATAGAACAATATGAGATCTCCGTATTGTATAGGCAACTTTCAACCCTATTGGAAATGCGTTATTCCTCTTACGATTTTAGTGCCACAGACAACATAGGCCAGAAATTTAGAGAAGCAAACCAGGAACTACTTGAAGTCGATTTGCTCATTCTTGATGAAGTGTGTGTGAATGAAACTGTACTTAAAAAGAATACCCAAAGCTGGTTAGGTAACTTATTACGCCAACGATTGGTTAATAAAAAGAACTGTATCTTGATCACTAACCACAGTTTAGGCGAGCTAGAGCACGCTATGGGGCGCTATTGCTTTGAGTCAGTCAAAGAATACGATACTTACAAAGTACGCTTTCAAGGGCCAAGTAGACGTGAAGGCTTAACCCAAGATGAAGCCGAAGCACAGAATATCACACCAAGATATCAACCTAATCAGGTACGCTAAACCAAAAGCCACAGGCAGTAAGCGTTAAAAGATCATTAAAATCCCCCTCGTAATTCTCTAAAAGGGTGTCATTAATAATGATCATTACTCCCTTGTGGCACTCATTTTTTCTGTTTCCTCCATAAATTTTCAATTATTTTCCTGATCACAATATAAAAGATAATGAGTGATCATATGATCCACTCAGAAATTGTGGAAAGATCTCATCCACAGTTAGATCGCTCTTAAAGCCATATTCTATGCTTAGTTAACGATCTAACAGTAGTATTAACCAACATTTTATCCCCAGTGCGATCACATCTTGATCAGTGCTGTGGATAGGATCCTACAAACCACTGTGTATAAGCTCTTACTGAAGAATGAGTAACTTTATTCACAATTGCCCATGTGGATAACTAAGGGGTTTATACACAAGATTATGAGGGGGTTATCGATCTGTATTACACAACCTTTTAGATCGTGTAACTTCATGATCTGAAACTGCTTTAAAGGGTTACTAACAGATCTTGCTGATCCTAATAATAATAAAAATAAACAGATCTATATAAGATCTTAAGATCAATAGAGCCAGGTCGAAAAGAAATGAGCAACAGCATTGAAGAAAATTTAACCGTTTTCTTTATGCAATAAGTCAGCTAAAATACGCGCCCTTTTTTCGACTTGTACAGAAAAGAAAAAAGTTACTCCATTTACGTTAATAGTGAGGTTCGATATGTATTACACCCAAGCATTTGATGTCATCGTAGTCGGTGGTGGTCATGCTGGAACAGAGGCTGCGCTAGCTGCTGCTCGCATGGGATCAAACACCTTACTGTTAACTCATAACATTGAAACCATTGGACAGATGTCTTGTAACCCAGCGATCGGTGGGATCGGCAAAGGTCATTTGGTAAAAGAAATTGACGCACTTGGTGGTGCAATGGGTTTGGCTGCCGATCAAGGTGGTATTCAGTTTAGAACTTTGAATTCAAGCAAAGGACCAGCGGTACGAGCAACGCGTGCTCAAGCTGACAGAACCCTTTACCGCCAAGCCATTCGTAAAATCGTAGAAAGCCAAGAAAACCTCACGTTGTTTCAACAAAGCGTTGACGATCTTGTTGTTGAAAACGATCAGGTGACTGGTGTGGTTACCCAAATGGGGCTAAAATTTAAAGCCAAAACCGTGGTACTCACAGTAGGAACCTTCTTAGGCGGCACGATTCACATAGGCCTTGAGAACTATCGTGGTGGACGCGCAGGCGATCCCCCTTCGATAGCCCTCGCAGATCGTTTACGTGCCTTACCGTTTCGTGTAGACCGCTTAAAAACCGGTACACCTGCACGATTAGATGCCCGTTCGTTAGATTTTAGTGTGATGCAGGCACAACCTGGTGATAATCCAACGCCGGTATTTTCATTCATGGGCAACCGTGAAATGCATCCACAACAGATCCCGTGTTACATCACGCACACTAACGAAAAGACACACGATATTATTCGAGGCGGACTTGATCGTTCTCCTATGTTCACTGGCGTAATTGAAGGTATTGGCCCTCGTTACTGCCCAAGCATTGAAGATAAGATCACCCGTTTTGCAGACAAAGATTCGCATCAAATTTTTGTAGAGCCAGAAGGGTTAAATAGCATTGAGGTTTACCCAAATGGTATTTCAACAAGCTTGCCTTTCGATATTCAAATGAATCTTGTGCGCTCAATCAAAGGTTTTGAGAACGCGCATATTGTTCGTCCAGGCTATGCGATTGAATATGATTTCTTTGATCCTAGAGATTTGAAACAAACTTTAGAAAATAAATTTATCAAAGGTTTGTTTTTTGCTGGCCAAATTAATGGCACAACCGGGTACGAAGAAGCAGGTGCGCAAGGCCTTATTGCTGGTGCTAATGCATCGCTGCAAGCACAAGAAAAAGATCCGCTTATTTTACGTCGCGATCAAGCTTACATGGGTGTATTGATTGACGATCTGGCTACTATGGGAACGAAAGAACCCTATCGTATGTTTACCAGCCGTGCAGAGTATCGATTACTCCTTCGTGAAGACAACGCCGATAGTCGCTTAACCGCGTTAGGTCGTGAGATAGGCTTGGTAGACGACGCACGTTGGGCAGCGTTCAATACTAAAATGGAAGCGGTTGAAGGTGAATTGCAACGCTTGCGCGGTCAATGGGTACATAAAGATCATGGTGCTACGCCAGCACTTAACACCCTGCTTAAAACGCCAGTAAGCAAAGAGCATTCGCTAGAAGAACTGATACGTCGACCTGAAATGACCTATCGTCAATTGATGGATATTGAAAGTATTGGGCCTGGTTTAGCCGATCCCATTGCGGCAGAACAAGTTGAGATCCAAATTAAGTACGCAGGTTATATTGCCCGTCAAATGGACGAAATAGCCAAAACACAACGTCACGAAAATTCACTGTTACCGGTTGATCTCGATTTTACTAAAATCTCAGGTTTATCAAACGAAGTGGTAGCGAAACTCACAGAAGCGAGACCTGAGACCATAGGTAAAGCGTCGCGCATCTCTGGAATTACACCGGCCGCTATTTCCTTGCTTTTGGTGTATTTGAAAAAGCACGGCATGTTAAGAAAACACGATAAATTAAGCGCTTAAGCAGATTTCAATTTATGAGTTTAGAGCAAGAATTACACGAAATACTGGCCTCGGGCCTTGCGGCACAATCACTTCAATTAAGCGATGATCAGCAAGCGAAGCTAGTGGGCTTTGTATTATTGATTGATAAATGGAACAAAGCCTACAACCTGACATCGGTGCGCGATCCGAAACAAATGATGGTAAAACATATTTTGGACTCATTAGCGATATATCCATATTTAGCTAAACATGAAGCCAAACATATCATTGATGTCGGCACTGGCCCTGGTTTGCCAGGTATGCCCCTTGCGATAGCGTTTCCTGACACAGCATTTACCTTGCTAGATAGTTTAGGTAAGCGTGTTCGGTTTATGACCCAATGTGTCCATACCCTTAAATTATCTAACGTTACGCCTGTTCAAAGTCGTGTTGAAGCACATACCCCAGCGCAACCGTATGATATAGTACTTAGCCGAGCGTTCGCTTCGTTAAAAGATATGTTGCACTGGTGCCAACATCTGGTAAATTCAGACGGGCAGTTCCTTGCACTTAAAGGGCAGTTTCCAGAAGACGAATTGAAAGAAGTGAGTGATCACTATCAGGTGATCAAAACGGAGAGTCTCACTGTTCCTAATCTGGTGGGCGAACGACACCTCGTTTGGATTAAAAAGGCATAACAGGACTTATTGTGGCAAAGGTAATCGCGATCGCGAATCAAAAAGGTGGTGTGGGTAAAACCACTACTGCAGTGAATGTTGCAGCATCAATGGCTGCAACAAAACGTAAAGTGCTACTGATTGATCTTGATCCACAAGGTAACGCAACCATGGGAAGCGGCGTCGACAAATACGATGTTCACGCTACCGCGTTTGAATTGCTTATCGAAGAACAACCTATCAACGACGTTATTGTAAAAAATACAGCGGGTAAATTTGATTTAGTGGCTGCGAACGGTGACGTGACGGCAGCTGAAATTAAGTTGATGGAAATGTTTGCCCGTGAAGTGCGCCTTAGAAATGCGTTAAAACCTGTTCTCGATTATTACGATTTTATCTTTATTGACTGCCCTCCTTCACTAAACCAACTTACGGTGAATGCATTAGCTGCTGCTGATTCAGTCATGGTGCCGATGCAATGTGAATATTACGCACTCGAAGGGTTAACGGCGTTAATGGATACCATTCAAAAACTCGCATCAGTGGTAAATCCTGAATTGAAGATTGAAGGGGTATTGCGTACTATGTACGACCCTCGTAATCGCCTTGCCAACGATGTTTCCGAACAGCTTAAACGTCACTTTGGTGAGCAAGTATATCGTACTGTCATTCCGCGCAACGTGCGCCTAGCTGAAGCGCCAAGTTTCGGTACACCGGCGATGTACTACGATAAGTCTTCTACAGGGGCTAAAGCATATTTAGCATTGGCGGGTGAAATTCTTCGTCGTCGTGATAAATCTGCGCCAAGTCAGGCGAAAGCCAGTTAAATTATAATAAAGCGTAATGCATATCAGCAAATAGGCCATTGAGGGAAATATGTCAGCAAGAAAAAGAGGGCTAGGTCGCGGTTTGGATGCGCTATTAGCAACCAGTCAATCGACGTCGCAAAGAGAAACAGATGCTGCGGCGACAGAAGCTACACAAAGCGAACTTAGTAAATTACCTATAGAATTTCTTGTGCCTGGCAAATATCAGCCTCGCAAAGACATGTCACCTGATGCCCTTGAAGACCTTGCTTCCTCTATTCGTGCCCAAGGTATTATTCAACCCATCGTTGTTCGCAAAGTAGACGACAATAAGTACGAAATTATTGCGGGTGAACGTCGCTGGCGTGCATCGCAACTTGCGCAACTTGATGAAGTTCCTTGTCTTGTTAAAGATGTACCTGATGAGGCCGCGGTTGCCATCGCGCTAATTGAGAATATTCAGCGTGAAGATTTAAACGCGATGGAAGAGGCGCAAGCATTAGACCGTCTAATGAATGAATTCTCCTTAACCCACCAAGAAGTTGCTGAAGCTGTGGGTAAATCTCGTACAACCGTGACCAACTTGCTTCGACTTAACAATCTTAATGATGACGTTAAGTTGCTAGTTGAGCATGGTGATATTGAAATGGGTCATGCTCGCGCATTACTCGCCCTTGACGGTGAGCAACAATCAGAAGCGGCAAATGTTGTTTCGGGTAAAGGTTTAACGGTTCGTGATACAGAAAAGCTGGTCAAAAAGCTACTTGAACCAGAAAAACCGAAGCAAGAGAAGCAAATTGATCCAGATGTGCAAAACCTTATGACCCGACTTTCAGAAAATTTAGGGGCACCGGTAACAATAGACCATAACGCAAAAGGGAAAGGTAAATTAGTCATTAGCTTCGACGACTTACAACAATTAGACGGAATAATCAATAAAATTCAGTAGGTTATGTTTATATTCTGAAAGATGGTAAGTATGAATAACGAGGTCATTCATTCCTTAAACTTGGGCTGTGGACAGCCTCCTTTCCGGTTATAGCCTTAGAATATCTTCAGAATAGCTTTCAAAATGCGATGTACTGTTGAAAAATGTCGGTAAAACAGTATACTTCTGACGCTTTTCGTTAGACATGAACAAGCAGAAGGGCAACGTGAAAAACAAGTTAGCTGAACATGGAGTATTTATTGCCAAAAAAGGCATTCTGTTTCAGTTAGTCACGGCACTAATAATAACCCTTTTGGCGGGTATTATCGCAGGTCAACATTCTGCAATATCAACCGCCGCTGGCGCAGTGATAAGCATACTGCCAACAGCGATTTTTTCGGGGTTTGCATTTAAATATGCTGGTGCAAGTAAAAACGAACTTGTTGCCCAAAGTTTTAGCCAAGGTTCAAAATTGAAACTGGCACTGACAATCATTTTATTTGTAGTGACATTTGCAGGCTTAAATGCCGCGCCGCTAGAAGTTTTTGTGGCTTATGTCGTTACAACCGCCAGTCACGCACTGGCCATGTTCCGTTATGGTACGAAGTAGTCAAACAATAACGATTAATAAATAACTACTGAATACTTGCTTACGAATATGTACTGGAACCAGTCACCAATTTTTACACTTTACAACTTAGGTTAAACAATGGCATCTGAATACACTACCTCAGAATATATCAAGCACCACTTGACCAATGCCACCATGTGCTCAACCGACAACGGAATTGCTTTTAACAAAGCATGCTCTGATGCAGGTTTTTGGGCGTGGCATGTCGACACACTAGCCTGGTCAATTGGCCTTGGCATACTATTTCTTGTTGTTTTTAGAAGCGTAGCTTCAAAAGCCACTACGGGCGTACCTGGCAAAATGCAGGCGTTTGTAGAATTGGTTATTGAGTTCGTTGACGACAACGTAAAAAGTACCTTCCACGGAAGAAGTGCACTAATTGCACCACTTGCACTAACTATTTTTGTTTGGGTTTTATTGATGAACCTGATGGATTTAGTGCCTGTTGACCTTATTCCTTGGATTGCTGGTCTTGTAGGTCAGCATGCCTTCGGTATGGACCCTCATGATGTTTATATGAAGGCTGTACCTACGACTGACCTTAACCTGACGTTTGCATTAGCGTCTGGTGTATTCATCCTAATTCTTTTCTATTCAATTAAAATGAAGGGTATCAGCGGTTTTGCAAAAGAACTTACTATGCAACCATTCGGTCACCCTGTATTCATCCCAGTAAACTTTATTCTGGAATCAGTTACCTTACTTGCACGCCCGCTTTCATTAGCACTGCGTTTATTCGGTAACTTATACGCCAGTGAGCTAATCTTTATCTTGATAGCCACCATTGGTTACTTCCAGTTACCTTTACATTTTATGTGGGCTGTATTCCATATTTTGGTTCTCCCTCTACAAGCGTTTATTTTCATGATGCTAACCATCGTGTATTTAAGCTTGGCGTGTGAAGACCACTAGTAAGCATTGATCCGCGCTGGTAATACCTGGATTGACCGGCGCGGTTAATAACCGAGTTCTACTTTTAACATTAACTTTAAATTTAACTTAAATCGGAGACGTACATGTTATACATCGCAGTTGCACTACTGATCGGTCTTGGTGCCCTTGGTACCGCTATTGGTTTCGGTCTGCTGGGTGGTAAATTCCTAGAATCTGCTGCTCGCCAACCTGAACTAGCACCTCAACTTCAAGTTAAGATGTTCATCGTAGCAGGTCTTATTGACGCTATCGCGATGATCGGTGTTGGTATCGCTCTATACCTATTGTTCGCTGTTGGTGCCTAATTTTACTACACACTTTTTTAGCGAACTTTTAGAGGAGGGGCGATTGTGAATTTTAACGCCACTTTTATTGGTCAATTAATCGCCTTCGCTGTGTTCGTGGTGTTCTGCATGAAATATGTGTGGCCACCGCTGATGGCAGCGATTGAAGAACGTCAGAAGAAAATAGCCGATGGGCTTGAAGCTTCTGAACGGGCAGAGAAAGACTTAGAACTTGCTCAAGCGAAAGCCACTGAGCAAATGAAAGATGCGAAAGCGCAAGCAGCCGAAATTATCGAGCAAGCCAAAAAGCGCGCCAACCAATTGGTTGACGAAGAAACGCAGAAGGGCCATGCAGAACGCGAGAAGATTATTGCTTCTGGCTACACCGAAATTGAAGCTGAACGCAATCGTGCCAAAGAAGATTTGCGCAAGCAAGTGTCTGCATTAGCAGTAGCTGGCGCACAGCAAATCTTACAACGTGAAATTGATGCTAACGCACAAAACGACATTGTTGAAAAACTTGTCGCTGAGCTTTAAGAGGGAGATGAGCCATGTCTGAATTGACAACCGTTGCTCGTCCTTACGCTAAAGCAGCTTTCGATTTCGCCGTCGAGAAGAATGCCATTGCGAAGTGGCAAGAAATGCTGACCTTTGCAGGTGCAGTAGCACAAAACGATGATATACATCAGTTGTTATCTGGAGCAGTAGCTGCAGATACGCTAGCTGACGTTTTCATCAATGTTTGTGGTGAGCAACTCGATGATCATGGCCAGAACCTTGTAAAGGTACTGGCTGAAAATAAACGTTTAGCCGCGTTGCCTGAAATTTCAAATGTGTTTGATGCCTTTAAAGCAGATTACGACAAAGAAATTGAAGTAGACGTAACTTCAGCCTCTGCGCTGAACGATGCACAGAAAACCGATTTGGTTGCATCGTTGGAAAAACGTTTGGCACGTAAAGTGAAGCTTAATTGTAACGTGAATCCTGACCTGATCGCTGGAATGGTTATTAAAGCCGGCGATACAGTAATAGATGGTTCCGTAAAATCGAAATTGAACCGTCTAGCAGACGCGTTGCAAGCATAACGGGGATAAGAGCATGCAACTTAATTCCACTGAAATTGCTGAACTGATCAAGAAAAGAATTGAACAGTTCAATGTAAGCAGTGAAGCACGCAATGAAGGTACTATCGTCGCAGTAACTGACGGTATTATCCGCATTCATGGCCTTGCCGATGTAATGCAAGGTGAAATGATTGAGCTTCCTGGAAGCCGCTACGCTATTGCACTAAACCTTGAGCGAGACTCTGTAGGTGCGGTTGTAATGGGTCCATATGCGGACTTACAGGAAGGCGTAAAAGTACAATCTACAGGCCGTATTCTTGAAGTACCTGTTGGTAATGCCCTACTAGGTCGTGTTGTAAACACACTTGGTGAGCCTATCGACGGTAAAGGCGCCATTGATGCAGCTGGCTTTGAGCCAGTAGAAAAGATTGCACCTGGTGTAATCGAGCGTCAATCAGTAGATCAGCCAATCCAAACTGGTTATAAGTCAGTTGATGCCATGATCCCAGTGGGTCGTGGTCAGCGTGAACTTATCATCGGCGACCGTCAGTGTGGTAAAACCGCAATGGCAATCGACGCTATCATCAACCAAAAAGGTACAGGCATTAAATGTGTGTACGTAGCGGTTGGTCAGAAAGCTTCTACTATCGCTAACGTGGTACGTAAGCTTGAAGAGCACGACGCATTGGGTCACACCATTATCGTTGCTGCTTCTGCGTCTGAGTCTGCTGCATTGCAATACCTTGCACCATACTCTGGTTGTACTATGGGTGAATACTTCCGTGACCGCGGTGAAGATGCGCTAATCGTATATGATGATTTGTCTAAGCAAGCTGTTGCTTACCGTCAAATTTCATTGCTACTTAAGCGTCCTCCTGGTCGTGAAGCATACCCTGGTGACGTTTTCTATCTTCACTCTCGTTTGCTAGAACGTGCTGCTCGTGTAAACGAACAATACGTTGAGCGTTATACAAACGGTGAAGTGAAAGGCAAAACCGGTTCATTAACTGCGCTTCCAATTATCGAAACGCAAGCTGGTGACGTATCTGCTTTCGTACCTACCAACGTAATCTCGATTACAGATGGTCAGATCTTCCTAGAAACTGACTTGTTTAACGCAGGTATCCGTCCAGCGGTTAACGCTGGTGTATCGGTATCTCGTGTTGGTGGTGCTGCGCAAACTAAAATTATCAAGAAGTTGGGCGGTGGTATTCGTCTTGCACTTGCTCAGTATCGTGAATTGGCGGCATTCTCGCAGTTCGCATCTGACCTTGATGATGCAACCCGTGAGCAACTTGAGCACGGTGAGCGCGTAACAGAGCTAATGAAACAGAAACAATATGCACCACTATCTATCGCAGATATGGGCGTATCATTGTTCGCGGTTGAAAAAGGTTTCCTTAAGGACGTTGAGCTTAACAAAATCCTAGATTTTGAAGCTGCTCTTCATTCTTACATGAACAGCGAAAACGCTGACCTTATGAAGACTATCAACGAAACTGGTAACTTCAACGACGAAATCGCCGCTAAGTTAGCTGACGCTTTAACACAATTTAAAGCGACACAAACTTGGTAATCAATGCAGCCGATGATGTGTAAACACCATCGGCTTCACGTTGAGTAATCGGAGAAATAGTCATGGCCAGCGGTAAAGAAATAAAAGGTAAGATTGGGAGTATCAAAAATACTCAAAAGATTACCAGTGCAATGGAAATGGTTGCTGCGTCCAAAATGAAACGGGCGCAAGAACGTATGGCCTCTGGCCGTCCATATGCGCAAAACATGCTAAAAGTGATTGGTCACATTGCTAACGGTAACCTTGAGTTCCGCCATCCTTATTTGGAAGAGCGTGAAGTTAAGCGCGTCGGCTACATTGTGATTTCCACTGACCGAGGCTTGTGTGGTGGCTTAAACAGTAATGAATTTAAGCTTGTCACTCAGGACGTCAAAAAATGGCGTGACCAAGGTGTAGAAGTGGACTTCGCTGCATTAGGTTCAAAAGCGTGCTCTTTCTTCAACCGTTTTGGTGGCACTTTGCTTGCCGCTGAATCTGGATTGGGTGATAAGCCGTCTGCGAGCGATGTAGTAGGTGTTGTACGTGTAATGCTTAAAGCTTACGACGAAGGCAAATTAGACCGAGTTTTCTTGGTATTTAATGACTTCGTAAACACCATGACACAGAGCCCTGTGATCAATCAGTTATTGCCTTTGCCAAAGTCTGAAGACGAAGAATATAAGCATCGTTGGGACTACATTTACGAACCAGATCCAAAAGAAATTTTGGAAGCATTGATGGTACGTTACATTGAGTCTCAGGTGTATCAGGGTGTTGTAGAAAACGCGGCGTCAGAACAAGCTGCGCGAATGGTTGCCATGAAGGCAGCAACCGACAACGCTGGCGACTTAATTGATGAGTTGCAACTGATATATAACAAAGCGCGTCAAGCTGCAATCACACAAGAAATTAGTGAGATTGTGAGCGGTGCCGCAGCGGTGTAGGCAAAGGTTTCTAAAAGATAACGAGGACAAATTATGAGTCAAGGTAAGGTCGTCCAAATCATTGGCGCCGTTGTGGACATTGAGTTTCCACAAACTGCGGTACCAAGAGTTTATGACGCACTACGAGTTACCGAAGGTGGCTTGTCTGGGTTAACCCTAGAAGTGCAACAACAATTAGGTGGCGGTGTAGTTCGCTCTATCGCCCTAGGTTCTACTGATGGCTTACAGCGCGGTTTGGCTGTAGAGAACACTGAAAACCCTATTATGGTTCCAGTGGGTACAGCTACTCTTGGCCGTATCATGGACGTATTGGGTAACCCAATCGACGAAGCAGGCCCAATTGGCGAAGAAGACCGTATGTCTATTCACCGTGCAGCGCCTAGCTACGAAGATCAGTCTAGCTCAGTAGAATTACTAGAAACTGGTATCAAAGTAATCGACTTGGTTTGCCCATTCGCTAAGGGTGGTAAAGTTGGTCTATTCGGTGGTGCTGGTGTAGGTAAAACAGTAAACATGATGGAGCTTATCCGTAACATCGCAATCGAACACAGTGGTTTCTCTGTATTCGCCGGTGTTGGTGAGCGTACTCGTGAAGGTAACGATTTCTATCATGAAATGAACGACTCTAACGTACTTGATAAAGTATCGTTGGTTTACGGCCAAATGAATGAGCCTCCTGGTAACCGTTTACGTGTTGCTTTGACAGGTCTTACTATGGCTGAGAAGTTCCGTGACGAAGGTCGTGACGTACTATTCTTCGTAGATAACATCTATCGTTATACCCTAGCAGGTACTGAAGTATCAGCACTTCTAGGTCGTATGCCGTCTGCAGTAGGTTATCAGCCTACGCTTGCAGAAGAGATGGGTGTACTTCAAGAACGTATTACGTCAACGAAGACAGGTTCAATCACTTCAATCCAAGCGGTATACGTACCTGCGGATGACTTGACGGATCCATCTCCGGCAACAACCTTTGCTCACTTAGACGCAACAGTTGTACTTTCTCGTGATATCGCGTCTCTTGGTATCTACCCTGCGGTAGACCCACTAGATTCAACTTCACGTCAGCTTGACCCATTAGTTATTGGTCAAGAGCACTATGACGTAGCACGTGGCGTACAAACTGTACTTCAGCGTTATAAAGAGTTGAAAGACATCATTGCCATCCTAGGTATGGACGAGTTGTCTGAAGAAGACAAGCAAGTGGTATCACGTGCTCGTAAAATTCAGCGCTTCCTTTCTCAGCCTTTCTTCGTAGCAGAAGTATTCACTGGCTCTCCAGGTAAATATGTATCGCTTAAAGACACTATCAGTGGCTTTAAAGGTATCCTGGAAGGTGAGTATGACTCTCTACCAGAACAAGCCTTCTACATGGTTGGTTCTATCGAAGAAGCGCAAGAGAAAGCCAATAAAGCATAATTATGTGGCTGACCCTGTCAGCCTATTAATGTGCTAACGTACCTAATCAGGAGGTTCTATGGCAGCAATGACAGTACATTTGGACGTAGTAAGCGCAGAAAAAGAAATTTTTTCTGGTCTTGTTGAAACGATTCAAGTGACAGGTAGCGAAGGTGAACTAGGTATACACCCAGGTCACGCGCCACTTATCTCTGCTATTAAACCTGGTATGGTGCGTTTGGTTAAGCAGTTCGGTGAAGAAGAAGTTATTTACGTTGCAGGTGGTGTACTAGAAGTACAGCCTGGTAACGTCACCGTACTGGCTGATACTGCGGTTCGTGTAGAAGATCTAGATGAGCAAGCAGCAGAAGAAGCCAAACGACGTGCACAAGAGCACATCGCCAACCCAGGCGCAGACTTTGATTACGCAGAAGCAGCTCAAGAGTTGTCTGAAGCTATCGCACAACTTCGCCTTATTCAGAAGTTACGCAAGTAATCTAATAGCTGTTTATAAAAACCCGCCTTTTGGCGGGTTTTTTTATTTGAATAGATAGATAAACAGTGTAAATAAATACGTCAATCGATTAACATAAGGATTGCTGAATATAATGATTGTCTACGCAGATTGTGGCTAATTCGTAGTATTACAATAGCAGTCTGTCTGTATTCTCTCGTTAGTAGATACGATGGTTTTATGAAGATAGCTCCTCCAACCAATAAACCACAACAGTTTATTGGCTTATTTCCTCTCTTAATTTTATTAGCGATACCGCTATTGAATATGTATTCGGGCGCTTTTTACTGGCCGAATTCTGGCGATATTTCTGCTCAGCGCAGTTTTAATTCTGCAGTAAGTATTTCATTATTTATTGGATATTTCTGGTTTGGATTTCGTTATATTCACCAAAACGTAGCAAGCAGTTTAATTTCGTTGTTGGTTAAAAAAAATCAGTTAGGTCAGTTTTCAGTACATAGACAAAGGCTAACCAAGGTCTTTCATCATCAAGTTGTAAACTCAGTAATAATTTCATGTATGTTTATGGTTGTACTAGCATTTTTAGGGGATATTAGTGACGAAGGCTATAATATTAAAAGCATTTCATACATCGCATCATTCGTTACTTTTAGCCTTCTTACTTCCTTATTTCTATTTCAAGTCAGATCCAATGTGACCTACCTGCTAAAGGAGGTGCTTCCAGGAACCAATAAACCTTCAGACTACTGGGCGTCTTTTAGTGTAATAACCAAGCTTTCTCTGACCAATGCCACTATTGCCTTAGGCCTATTAACCGTTCTGCCTATATTTTGGTTCAATGTAGTCGTATCATCTTTAGAGGTGGTAGCGGTGGTGAGTCTGTCACTGCTAATAGTGGCATATACGTTTACGCCCTTGTTAAAATTCAAAGCTATCTTAAAACAGCAGAAGACTCGAGCCTTAAACGAAGGCCACAGTGAACAGAGCAATCATATTGATAAAAATAGGCCGTCAAGAATGGCCCGAGCCCCAAGTGAAGCTTTTAAAAATAGTGATAAACTAAAAACTATAGTGGCAGTTGTTTTGATTCCTGTTTCGTGGGGTTTAGTTTCAATGGTCGAAACGCTAATTTAAATTTTCAGATTTACGCCTAAAATTAAAAGGCGATATTTAAGTACTTTTTAAATTTGGTTTGTACTTCTGATATCCGTATAATTCCTAGTTCGGCGTTTAGTAAACGCGTATGTGTCACTTTCCTATTATTATAACTAGCGATTAAAAAATACGATGAAGTTCAGTGCTTACGAGAGTAACCGCAATGTAGTAAGTGTATGGGCGTACCCACTCTTTTTAGTTTTGATCCTCCTACTTATACATAATTGGACTGGGTCATTAACGTGGCCTGTTCTAGACGCAAATCATCAGCGAGATTTTAATACTGCGCTAGGCACCACGCTGCTTTCTGGGTTTTTTTGGCTTACGATAAGAAATGTTCATAAGAATGCGGCAAGTACATTAATTGCAGCATTAGTAAGCTTAGAAAAACTTAGTCAGTTTAATCATCATCGCAGTCTGTTAGGAAGGCAGTTCGCTAGACATTTAATGTGGTCAACCTCTATTGGGGTGATCATGCCTATTGCGTATTTATTATCCGAAGGCTTAGTGACACGAATAGATGAGCCAGAAGTGCTTGTTATTGCACTCACATCAATCCCTTTTTGGTTATTGTTAACGCTCTTTATTTTACAAGTCTTCAGTAACACTCATTATTTACAGAAGCTCGCATCAACGGAACATTCTGACGCTGTAAAAGAACTGTACTTGCTGCGAGAGATTTTTAATATGGCGCTGTCGAATACCTTAATAGCGGTCTCAGGGTTTGCGCTAACGCCGATTTTTTGGATCAACAAGCCAGTTCCATTCTTCGATATTGTTGTTCTTACTGTCTATGCCATTTTTATTTCAGCGTATTTGTTTCTACCCATGATTATAGTGGCGAAACGAATGCGCACAGTGGCAAATATAGTGATGAAAGATTATGAAAGCGAAATTACACAGTTAATTCGTCAGCAAGCAAATAGCGCCGTAAAGTCATCGCTCAGCAAAGAAATAGAGTCGATAGAAACCAATAAAGAAACCTTACGTAGAGTTTTAAGCAAACCCCAAAAGCTTAGATTACTTATGTGCATGATGCCTTTACCCGCCTCTTGGCTTGCCTTTCTATTTGTAGAATCCTTCTACTAAGGGTAGCTTATAGAATAAGCAAATTTCATTAGGAGAGTGACATGCTGATTTACGGCGATAAACGCTCAGGTAATTGCTATAAATTACAGCTTTTACTGGCATTACTTGGGAAGGCATGTGAGTGGATTGATGTCGATATTCTTAAAGGAGAGTGTCGAACAGATACGTTTCTAGCAAAGTCCCCTAACGGTAAAATTCCTATTCTAGAGCTGGATGATGGACGTGTGTTGTCTGAGTCCAATGCCATCATGCATTATTTAGCTTCGGGCTCTGCGTTTATTCCCACCTCTCCTTTTACTTTTGCCACTTTATTACAATGGCAATTTTTCGAGCAATACAGTCACGAACCCTATATTGCGGTTGCGCGCTATATCAATCTTTATCTTGGCTTACCTGAGGACAGAAAAGCAGAATATGAGGCGAAGCAAGCTGGAGGCTACAGAGCGCTTGAAGTGATGGATAAACAACTTAGTCAAACCCCATTTTTGCTAGGTAACCAAATTTCGCTGGCAGACATCTCATTATTTGCTTATACCCATGTTGCACACGAGGGAGGCTTCGATCTAGCGGCTTACCCCGCGATAAGAAATTGGATAACACTAATTAAAGATCAAAAAGGGTTTATTCCAATGGAGGCCTAGTGATTAGGTCTCTCGCTGGTGTGCTTTGGGCCCTCCCCAATTCTCTTGCATAGCCTCTTGTAACTTAATGAAAGGCTGAGTATCAATATTATATAGTGTGTTTAAGGTATAGGCCGTTGCTTCAAGGGTTGATAACCCTGCACGAATTCGAGTATGCCGTATTCTATATTGTGTAGAGGGGGCGTGCTCGAAATGGAAGCTCGGTATAGACGACAACCAAGGGAATTGTTGCAATACAGCGTAAGCTTGCTTCCAGCTACCATCTATCACCAATAGTGTTTGTAGTGATGAAGCAATGTGTTCCCGCTGTGACTCAAGGGCGATACTGTTATCACTAGGGTATAAAAGTGCTGTTGATTGGACGTTACATCGTGAAGCTAATGTAGCCATTTCGCTAATACTATCAGTGGGAATTATCTCTACATCGTTAGCGCAAAGCTTAATTAATCTTGCTGTATTCTTAGCATTGGCAGATTCCTTAACGTGTTGAATTATAATAACCTTAATTGGTACTATAACCGATGAAATTGCTTCACAAATACAGGTGCTTGTAGGGTAATTGCACTTTTCACATTTAGATCTCATAGTCGTGTTTTGTATAAACCCCAGTCCTTAAACAGTTAAAAATAGTTAGAATGGATAATATACGTTATGGTTGATGTAGCGATACAATCCAAAATACTAAAAACGCTTTCAATTGTACCAAGTGGTTACGTAATCAGCTATGGGCAGTTAGCAGACCTTGCAGGTTTGCCGGGTAAAGCTAGACTTGTAGGAAAGTGCTTAAAAGGCTCTGATGTTACTACTCGATGGCATCGAGTTATAAGAGCTGATGGAAAAATAGCATTTCCGGCAGGATCTGAGCTAGCAGAAGAGCAGCGTTCTTTGCTGGTATCAGAAGGGGTCGTAGTTAGAAACCATAGAGTGAATATGAAAATTTATGGTTGGAAACCTAGTTTGTATACTTTATTGGCCGAACTAGACCAGTAGGAATATGTACTCGTGTTTGGCATAATTTATCACCAGTTGGCGTGGCGTTTTTAAAGTGGTATCTCACTCATAATGCTTAAGAAAATTACAATAAAAGACTTGAAACCAGGCATGTTTGTTCATCAAATCCTGGAGCAGAAAGGTCAACTTTCAGTTAAAAGCCAAGGACGAGTTACCTCGCAGGCGATTGCTGATGCCCTTAAAAAAAAGGGCGTGTTAACCCTTGTTGTTGATACTGATAAAGCGTTTAGCGTATCTTCAGGTGAACCTGAACCTAACAAGGAAGCGCCGGTAAGCAAAAAGGTTGCAGAGAAAGCACCTAAGGCAAGCCTTGAAAGCGAATTGACCCGCGCAACCAAGTTGCACGTTCAAGGCAAGCGAATTCAAAAGCAGTTACTTAGCAGTGTTAAAAAAGCACAGCCTTTTGATAGCAGTATTCCTAAAGAATTTTCAGCGAAGTTGGTGTCTTCAGTAGACCGTAACCCCGATGCATTATTGTGTCTGACGAAAATTCGTGAAAAAGATGACTACCTCTTAGAACATTCTTTAAATGTTGCTATATTACTGGCTAACTTTGGTCGTCATTTAGGAATGTCTGAAAGCGAAGTTCAAGATCTCTCATATTCAGGTTTTCTACATGACTTGGGTAAAATTCAAATACCGGATGAAATTCTGCATAAGCCTGGCCGTTTAACTGACGATGAAATGGACATCATGAAAGGGCATGTTAAACACGGGGTAGATTATTTAAATGAAACCGACTTAGACAAAACCTTAATTAGAACTATCAGTGAGCATCACGAGCGCTTAGATGGTTTAGGGTACCCTATGGGCACTAAAGGTGAAAACATCAGCCGTGAAGGCCGCATGTTAGCTATTGCGGATATGTACGATGCCTTAACTGCAGATAGAGTGTATAAATCTGGTATGTCGAGCCAAAAAGCGTTTTCTATATTGCTAAGCGATGCGCCGTCACGATTAGATTTACCATTGGTACAACAATTTATAAAATGTATGGGTATCTATCCGGTAGGAAGCCTAGTCCTATTGTCGAATGAACGACTTGCCATGGTTATTGAACAAACTGACTCGCCATTAGCGCCTAAAGTTAAGGTATTTTATTCTGTTCGAAATGCACATTTTCTTGAGCCAAAAGATATCGATTTAGCATCAGAAAAAAACGTTAAGGTGTCAAAAGCGGCTATTGCTTCCGATTATAAAATTGACGTGAACGCCTTTTTCGAACGCTCGGTCTCTATCGGGTAAGCACTAAAACATATTCCAATGGATATGTTCTGTACGAGTTGAGCAGAACGCTAAACACACACTGTCGTAAAAACGCGACTAAGTAAGAACGTTGCGTTTGTCTGTACCCTTTACAAACACCTTCACATTATACATCCGAACATTATTCAAACGCGGCGTGCGTAATAAGTTTGTTATCACCCGCCTATCGAAATATTACGTATCGTAGGAAGGCACTTCAAGGCTTGCACTATAAGCTGCCATTTAGCTTACGTTCAGTTAACTTCCTCTATAATGCCCTTAACGATTTTCTTTTATTGGTTACACTCATGCCAGTTAATGAATGTGGAATGCATATTGCTGTACTACTTAATAGTTAGTTAATAATTAGTGCTCGACAAATTTCGCTCAATACGTATTGGACAATAGATTGAGACGATAAATTAGTAACAGTAAAGATAGCAGTGACGCGAGCATGTAACTGTAAAGTTTAAAAGTAGGCGTAAGCTCGCCATCACTTGAAAAGTTGATAACGACGTACCGAGGATGTTATGAAAAAGAAAATAGGAATTACTTTAATTGCGGCATCTTTAGCCGTTGCTGGCTGTGCTAACGATCCATCGAACTCGCAGAAAGGTGCAGCTATTGGTGCTGTCATGGGCGCGTTGTTAGGTAAGGCGACGGGAGATAATGACAAAAGTCGCTACGCGTGGGGTGCGGCAGTTGGTGCCATTGCGGGTGGCGCGATTGGTGGATACATGGACAAGCAAGAAGAAGCGCTTCGAAGTGAATTATCTGATACCGGCGTTCAAGTAGTTCGAGAAGGCGACAATTTACGTTTGATCATGCCTGGCGATATAACATTTGCTACCGATAGTTCTTCTATCAGCCCTAACTTTAACCCCGTACTTCAAGATGTTGCCAAAGTAGTGAATAACTATGAAAAGACAGTACTGATGATAAAAGGTCATACTGATGACACAGGGTCAGAGCAATATAACCAAGGTTTATCTGAGCGCCGTGCGGGTGCGGTTAGAAATGTATTATTGAATTACAGCGTTAATTCTACTCGCATTACCACAGTAGGTATGGGTGAATATCAGCCTAAAGTGCCAAATGACACTGCGGCAAATAGATCGATGAACCGTCGTGTGGAGTTAGAGATTCAGCCGCTAACTCAGTCATAACGTTCGCTGCTAACTAATAAGAAAGGGCCTTTATTGGCCCTTTTTTCTATGCGATTTAATTTGCTCTGCAACGCTATCGGCAAGCGCATTTGGAACGGGAATGGTTAAGTGATATTGGCTTACTTTCCACTTATGGTTCTCTAATATCAATACACCGGTTCCACGTGTCACTCCTAAGCTATCGTTATCTAGAAGTTCATCGAACCACGCCACATCGCGGTTATTTGAAAAATATATATGTCTTGAATGGGGGGTATATGTCCATCCACGTCCTTTCGAAAAGTGAGGTTGTGCATAAGCTTTAAAGGCACTCATTGTCCATACCTCGCTAGCATCTGTACCAATGAAAATAGCATTGTCGCTATACAGTGAAAAGTAGCTGTCGAAGTTTGCATCGGAGGCAAATTGGTGTAGTGAATCGAGCACCTTGTTTACTTTTATCTCGTCTTCTAGCAATGGCTGAACTTTGGTATCACTATGCGGCTGTGTTGTTGAGGTCAACACCTCAGCAGCAACAGTATTCACGCAACTGAGTAATAAGATGGCGGTAATAGTTAAACGCATATATGTGTCGCTCCGAAGGACGAAAAGGTTTCACATGAAACAGTACAAATCAGTTTATCTTAAATTGAAACTGCGCCATAGAGCTGTTTACGCATTGCTTAAGTGTACTTATGCGCCCTTTAAAGGGAGTACTTATAAGGAGTTATAGCAATAACTTAGGCCTCATACGCCATAGTCGATTCTCGTATTATCAATGAAGGTTGAAACAAGGTTTGCACTTCATCTTTGTAGCCATAAACTACATTTAAAATATGACGTGCTGACATAGCAGCCATGTCTGAGATAGGGTTGCTAACCGTGGTTAGGCGTGGGAATACATGGTGCGCAAAAACGGCATCATCAAAACCCACGATAGACAAATCTTGTGGCAGGTTCATTCCTAAATCTCTGGCACAGCTCATCGCCCCTGAGGCCATCCAATCATTAGCACATACCAGTGCTGAAAAAGGCGAGTCGCCTGAAAGTAACTCTAACAAACCTGCTTTACCGTCTTCTTCGGTGTAGCTTCCTTCAAAGACTAAATTCGGTGTAAAGGCTATCCCTGCTTCTTTAAGTGCGCGCTTATGACCTGCCAGTCGTTGATTTGCATCGCATTTATCAGAAGGCCCTGATATATAGCCAATATTTTTATGGCCTAGGCTAATAAGGTGCTGCGTGGCTAAATAGCCGCCTTTTTCATTGTCTAACACAATACATCCTTCTCCCACACCATCAACTTGGCGGTTTACCAAAGAAATTGGGAGGCGAGATGAATTCAGCGTTTTTAAATACTCATCACTCATGGCTTCAGCATGCATGATAATAGCATCGCAATTACGACCAATTAGAAATTCGACCGCGTCTTGTTCGGTTTCTAAGTTATTGTGCCCTACTGTAATAATGACGTGCTTATCAGCGGCTCTCAGCGTCAACTCTACTGCTTGCATCAAGTCACCAAAAAATGGTGAGTTTAACTCTGAAACGAGAATACCTACACTATCTGAGCGGCTGGTGGCCAGTGAACGAGCAATGGAGTTGGGGCGATAGTTTAGCGCTAACATGGCTTCTTCTACCTTGGCTTTTAAGGCGGGATTTACAGTAGTTTTACCGTTCAATACCCGAGATACCGTCGACAACGAGACCCCTGCCTTATCAGCTACTTCATAGATTGTTGCCACGTATTACTTCCCCCAACTTAGTTTTCCAATGCCCATCAATACGGTGTTCGCATTATATACTGCGCATTATGCCGTTATTCAGGCAGTTGCGCTACGTCGCTTAAGTAAAGTCTCTGTTACTTCTTGTTGGCGCGCATCGGTAAGCGGATAAAGCATAATTAGGAGTGCGCCTGCTATACCAAAGCAGGCAGGTATCCAGCTCATCAATGCCTGCATGCCCGGTAAGGTTTGCGAAATGGAATCGACTTGCATGCCGTCATAACCATAACTTCCTAGTACCAACAGAACGAGAGCACCTGCAAAGCCTCCACCGGTTTTCTGTACAAAAGAGCCTGCTGAATAAACTAAGCCTGTCGCTCTTCGGCCTGTACGCCATTCGTTATAATCTGCAGAGTCGCCAAGCATGGAAAAGAATAAGGTTGGCATGATCGCAGCGAAAAACTCCGCACTACATCCCAATACAAATATGCCCGTAACAGAACCTTGTGGCACAAAGTAAATTGCGCATGTAAGTGCGCTGCTAGCCAATAACGAGAGAATAAATAGCTTTTTCCTGCCCATAAAACGCGATAATGCTGACGTGGCCAATGCGCCTAATATCGATACCACCAATAAGGCAATAAAATAATATCCGGTGAGCAATTCATCACCAATGTAGTACTTAAAGTAATAGGCAATGACACCGTACTTTATGCCGTTAAACATCATAGTAAGGAAGCCCATGCCTAGCAAAATGACCCAGGGTTTATTGGTAAGTAAATCAATGATGTCTTGTTGTGAACGACTATTGCTCGCTTCAGGTCGATTTACAAGGCGCTTAATAAAGATGGATGTTATCGAAATGACCACAACGAAAGCGATGCCACTTGGCCAATTTCTATAATAGAAAAAGGCAGTAATGGCCGACAGCGGGAACAGAATTAACGGTAGCTGACGAGACAAGTCTTTTAGTTCTTGAAGTAAGCTTGCTCCGTCGTTTTGCACTACTGGAACCCTCTCCTTGGTGGTGGCCACAGTCGTGAACATCAATGCGACTAAGAGAGTAGCAAAAAGGTACATGGCATATTGATAACCCTTTGCAGTATTACCTTCACCGAAGAACGCAACTAGCATAGGTAAGCACCCCATGACGAGCAGTCCTCCCATAAAAGCTCCAGCAAATCGAAAGCCGGATAAACTGGTTCGCTCTCGGTCGTCGCTTGTCATCACGCCCATTAGCGCTGAATAGGGTACGTTATTAACCGTGTAAGCTAAGGTTAGCCCTATGTAGGTTAGGTAGGCATAGATGAGCTTATTCGTATAAGAAAAATCAGGTGTGGTGAAACACAGCACCATGAATAAGCCTAAAAAAGGGGTAGAGCCTAATATCCAGGGTCGAAATTTACCGAGTTTAGTTTGCGTTCTATCGGCAATCATTCCCATGATGATGTCAGTAACGCCATCCGTAAGACGTACCACCAAAAAAAGCATGGCAGCGGCCGCAGCAGTTAACCCAAAGGTATCTGTGTAAAACACCGCCAAGTATGCAAGGGCGCCTCGCCAGACTAGATTAGCCGCTGCATCGCCCAACCCATAACCAATCTTTTCCCGCACACTCAACGAATGATTCACAGCGTATTCCTTTTATATTTGTTATTTACGACTAGCTAATAAACGTTGGTAAGCCTTCGCACTATTTTTAAAAGTACGTTCTTGGGTTTCGAAATCGACATAGACAAGACCGAACCGCTTTTCATAGCCCTCGGCCCATTCAAAGTTATCCATGAGGCTCCACGCGAAGTAACCACCCACTTTCACGCCTGATTCCATCGCTTCATTAACCGCGTTTAGGTGGCCAGTGTAATAGTCTATTCTATCTTCGTCGTCTACCATACCATCTTGGACTACATCTGCCATGGCAGCCCCGTTCTCGGTAATGTATACAGGTGGAAGTTTATAACGCTCATCCAAAGAAACGAGCAGTTCACGTAAAGCTTCAGGGTAAATTTCCCAACCAATATCCGTCATGGGGGCTTGGTGGGCGTGCTCGTGAAAGAGATCTTCTGCTTTATGTGGAGCAGAGTAATGAAGACGGGTATAGAAGTTAATGCCAAGAAAATCTAAAGGCTGACAAATAATTTCCATGTCACCTGATTCGATGGGAGGCTTGTCACTATCTGCTAATGCCTCGATAACATAGGGATAACTCCCTTCCATCACAGGTTGCATATACCATTGATTTATATATTGATCTGCCATTTCTGTGGCGAGCTTATCGGCTTCAGAATCTGATGCGCTATAGCACGGGGTAAAATTCAACACGATACCGTTCAAAGCATGAGGCGCATTTTTTCTTAGTACCTGCATACCTAGTCCGTGGGCAAGTAAAATGTGATGGGCGGCAGCTCGACCGAACTTTCTTCCTTTTCGGCCAGGCGCATGAACACCAATTTCATAGCCTAAATATGCAGAACAAAAGGGTTCGTTGAAAGTGGCATAAGAATAAACTCGATCGCCAAGGGCTGTGGTAATTTTATCAGCATAGTTTGCGAAATCGTAAGCGGTTTGACGATACAGCCATCCGCCTTTTGTCTCTAAATACTGTGGTAAATCCCAATGGTAAAGGGTGACGAACGGTTTTATATTCGCTTCAATTAGCACATCAAGTAATTGAATATAAAAAGAAACGCCTTTTTCATTTAATTCGCCATCCTGAGTCATCACTCGAGGCCAAGATATAGAAAAACGATACGCATCTACGCCAAGTTGTTTGAGCATTTCAACATCATCGCGCCACCTAAGAATATGTTCACAAGCTACCACGCCATCAGAATTATCAGCTACTGCCCCAGGCGTGCGACAAAAAACATCCCAAATACTTTCCATTCGATTTTCAGCATCTCCCTCTATTTGAAAAGAAGAAGTCGCTGTTCCAAAGGTAAATTCTTTATCTAACATGGGGCTTGTTTTGGGTAGCTCGATGTCTTTCATCATTTCTTAGGGTCCTATTACAATTCTCGGTAATGTAGCGAGGTGAAAGTTTGAATGCGTGAAAAATAAACGCTACGGATGACTTCACCTATTTTGTTTATAGCATGAACACAACATTTTGAGAAAGCGCTTTCTTTGTAAAGTTGTTATGTTTTATCTTTACGTTACAGATTCCCTGTTTACATTTGGCTGGTTGATGTTCACAGATTTCACTTGAGGGTATAATTCAAGTTTTTGATTTATAATAATAAATATAAATAAGAACAGTTATCTAATATTAAGCTTATTTTTCGTTGTGAAGTTTGTGTGAAAAAAATGTTGATCTTTAGTCTAGGATGACTTAGTTTTGAGAAAGCGCTTTCTCTTGCGGGTGTTTCGTTGGTAAACCTGAGAAAGCCCTTTCTTGGGAAGCGCTCATTACTCAGCACAACATAAGAGAGAAAGACAGTGACACATAACAAGCTATACAAATCTAAAATCGCTACTAGTCTGTCTTTAATATTGGGAACAGGCCTGATGTTCCCAGTACAAGCACAGGAAGCTAGCGAAAATGACAATATAGAAGTCATTCAAGTATCTGGGATTCGAAGCAGTGTTCAAGAATCGATGGGCATTAAGCGCGATTCAGCGGGTGTTGTTGATGCTATTTCCGCTGAAGACATTGGTAAGTTTCCTGATACAAACTTAGCAGAATCCCTTCAACGTATTACCGGTATATCGATAAGCCGAAATAACGGTGAAGGTAGCCAAATTACGGCGCGTGGTTTCGGCCCCGATTTCAACATGGTGACGTTAAATGGCAGAACGATGCCAGGCGCTGCGTTACCTAATGGCGGTAGTGTTGGTAATTCTCGTGCATTTAACTTTTCTGATTTAGCATCTGAAAGTGTCCGTGCTGTAGAGGTTTATAAAACCGGTCGCGCAAGTATAGCTACTGGTGGTATTGGTGCCTCAGTTAATATTCGTACTGCAAGACCATTCGATGCGTCTGAAACTGGCATCATGGCGAGTGTCGGTGCGAAAGCACTGCATGACACGACAAATCGCGTGGGTGACGATGTCACGCCAGAGCTGTCTGGGTTTATTAACTACTTAAACGACGACAGAGTATTTGGGGTGACCTTTACTGGGTCCTACCAGCAACGTGATAGTGCCGCACAAGGCGCATTCGTTAATGAATGGCGAGTAAATCCGTTTAATGGCACGGTACCACAATCTCCAGATCCGGCTAATCCAGATAGTGGTGATCCTATCGTTCTAAATAATGCACCAGCAATGGGGCAATTATTTGGTATCCCTTCAGATTTACGTTACTACATGGCGGACAGAGAGCGTGAGCGTACCAACGCCCAGCTTACTTTTCAGTATGCGCCAAGTGATGATCTCGTGGCTACCCTAGACTACACGTATTCAAAACAAGACTTATACGAAGCTCGTGCAGAGCAGTCGATTTGGATGGACGACCGTTACTTTACCAACCTAACCTTCGATGACAATACGGTTAAAACTCCCGTGCTGATTACGCAAGAGCGTAGAGATTTATTGCCTCGTGACTTGGGCTTAGCGATACAAGAGCTTAATCAGGTTAACGAAAATAAATCAGTAGGTTTTAACGTTAAATACTTTGCTACCGATGATTTAACGCTGCATTTCGACTTGCATAATTCTACTGCAGAAGGTCGACCAGATTCACCTTACGGTACATGGACAAACCTTGGACTTGGTGCGAACGTTGCTCGCGGTCAAGGTGTCGATTTCTCCGGCGACTTCCCTATCATGATGCTAGATTTCGACGATGTTTCTCGTACGAATCTAAATGGAAACGGCGTACTTGACCAAGACGATGTGGGTACATCAATTCTTGATATGAACTTTGCTTCACAAGAAACAGAAATTACCCAAGCTCGTATTGACGGTAGCTATGCTATGGATACCGGAAGTATTAACTTCGGTATTGAATCTCGTGCTATGGAAAGTACGTCGCTACAATCACTTACTCGTCATACCATGGGTAACTGGGGTATTGAAAATCCAGGTGAATTGCCAGCAGGTTCATTAACCCCTCTCGATTTAGCCAGTGAATTCAGCGACTTCAATACCACAGGTATGTTTTCGCAAGGGTTTACCGGTAGCGTGGCTGAAATTGGTGCCTTCGCTGCCCAAGAGTATGGTTTCGATTTACTTGCCAACAACCCATTTGCCACTAACCGGACTATTGAAGAAGATATTACATCGGTTTATTTTGAACTCGATTTATCCGGTGAACTCAATGGTATGGAATATAACTTATTGACCGGTATTCGTTACGAAAATACGGATGTCACTTCTATTGCAAATATCAGCTTACCTAGCGGTATCGCATGGGAAGGAAACAACGACTTTAACGTTCGTTTCGGTAGCGACATGGAAGATGTTGAAGTTGATTCAAGCTATGACCATTTCCTTCCTGCGTTAGATTTCGATATCGAAGTGATGGAAAATGTGATTGCGCGTTTCTCCTATAGCAAAACCATAGCTAGACCGACTTACAACAACTTAAGTGCGGCTTCTACTGTTGGTACGCCAAGTAGCCCTACCCTTCTTAGTGATGGCCCAACGGCTACGGCAAGCTCAGGTAACCCTGCTCTTATACCGCTTGAATCAGACAACGTAGATTTATCGCTAGAATACTACTTTGATGAAACCAGCTACGTATCAGTAGGTTTTTACGATAAACGGGTTAAAAACTTTATTGGTAACGAACAAGTTGAAGAGAACATATTTGGGTTGACGGACGCTACGGCAGGTCCTCGTGCACAAGCAGCTATGGACGAACTTGAAGCCCGCGGCATTCCTATCAGCGATACCTCGTTATTTAACATGGTCGCTGCAATGGAAAATGGTGTCGATTACGACTCTATGACCGACGAACAGTTCGAAGCGGCATACGACATTATTCCAAATGGTGACGATCCATTGATGACTTTCATCAATTCGAAGCCAGTGAATAACAAAAACGCCAATATTTACGGATTTGAGCTGGCTGCCCAGCACTTCTTCGGCGATACCGGTTTTGGTATTCAAGCGAACTATACAACGGTTACAGGTGATATCGGGTTTGATAACAACGCCAACCCAAGTATTACGCAGTTTGCGCTAGTCGGCTTAAGTGATACCGCTAACCTGATATTTATGTATGAAATGGATGCACTTCAAGCGCGTATTGCCTATAACTGGCGTGATAAGTTCCTA
>NZ_CAXBMP010000025.1:0-68174 GCF_963976965.1 uncultured Alteromonas sp. | reverse complement strand
GCTGCCGATGTATTGCTGAGCGAAATGTGTACAGCAAAGATCAACAGGCCTTAGACGTTAAATAGTAAAAGAAATCATCTATTCTACAAATTGCTACCAGGGTGAGGGGTTCACTTTCACTTCTGGTAGCGCATTTTATCTCCCTGCAAAAAAAATCTCTTAACTTACTGCCTAAACTGGCGAAAAGTGGATTTTAGGTTAATAATCACAAGATGCTTGTGATAGTTAATTTACTACTTATTTGCTTATAAGGTTTCCCATTGGTTAGTCGGTTCACACTACTGCTTATAATCGCGAGTTTCACTTCCTTTGGAACCCTCGCCAAAACTTCAAATGATTTACAATTTTCTGGGTTTGCGCGTTTAGTTGGCGGTTACTTATCTACCGATGAAGCTAAGTACGAGGGCTATGATAATTCGGTAAGCTTTTCTGAAAAATCATTGGCGGCGCTGCAAGCCGATTATATTCTCAATGATCACTTTTCTCTTTCTGGGCAGTTATTATGGCATAGCGATGAGACGAGAAAATCAGGTATTGAATGGTTATATTTAACCTACCAACCTAACGCATCTTGGCAGTTTAATCTTGGACAAATACGCACGCCTTTTTTGAAATATTCTGATGTCATAGATGTTGGTTTCGCTTATCCATGGTTAAATGCGCCGCAGCAACTTTACAGCAGCTATCTGTTTTCTCAGTACAAAGGGGTGAATGCGCGTTATTTAGGTTCTTTTAATGAGATCGCCTATTCCGTAGAGGCTTACTGGGGGAACTACAGCGACGAGATACACTCCAGCGGAACGGCTTTTGATGTTACTGTCGATGGCATGTATGGCGGAGTAGTAGAGCTAAGTTACCGAGGTTTTCAATTTCGAACTGCCACTATATATGCGAACGATACCGACACCGATTTAACCGAGTTGGACCCATTAATTCAAGGCTTAAGAGCAGCAGGCTTTTCCGACACTGCAGATATCTTAGATATTGACGGCGGAGCCACCTCTTATTTATTCGGTATCAGTTACGACTCGCTGAATTGGTTTGCTTCTGCTGAATGGATGTCGGTTAAATCAGACTTAGACATTCTAGGCGGTATCGACAGTTTTTATGTCTCTTTCGGTTATTACTTCGATGAAGTGCTATTACATGCCACGGTGGGCTCATCTCGCCAGTCATTGAACGATATTGAAAACACGATACCTGTTGGTATTGCACCGCAACTTGATGCGCTTCATTTCGCTGTGGAGGAAGTAAAAACGTACTTCCCAACGGATGACTTAGACTCATTAACGTTAGGGGCCCGGTGGGATTTTCGAACCAATCTAGCATTTAAAGCGGAAGTTTCACTTTTGAAAGGAAAAGAAGGTAAAACATCGTTTTTTGAATTAGATGTCATTGATTCTGATTTTGACCGGCGAGCCACACTTTATCAGTTAGGTATGGAGTGGGTATTTTAATGTCGAAATCTGTTTTCGCTGTATTCATTATCTCCTTTATCTTTTGTGCATTTGCCCAAGGGCGCGAGCGAGTGGTAGTGGTCGCGCATTTAGCTGATCAACCGGTTTCTTTGAGTAAGGGGGAAATCCGAAATATCTTCATGGGTGGGGTATCGGAATCTAACCTTGCTCCTGTAGAAATTGGGAGCGGCTCCCATATTCGGGTTATCTTCAATACTCATGTTATAGGGCTACCTGAATCTAGAATTCAGTCTTACTGGGCACAGATGAAGTTCAGCGGCAGGAATAAACCGCCCACCAGTGTGGACAGTGTTGACGAGATGATAAGTTACTTAAATGAAAACGAAGCCAGCATTGGTTATTTACCTGAAGGTGTTGAGCTTCCAGACAGTCTCACCGTTATTTTTACAACAGATTAGTGCTAATCAGCGTCGTATCCAGTAGTTTTATAGGCTACGTAAATATTTCCTACTATCTAGACAGGCTGGTGATTGTTGGCGCCTATTCTATTAATTATATAACTAAAACAGCAGCTAGCTAACGTGCCTTGGTCTGCTATTGATATTTACTGAGTTATGACCTGGATGCTGAAATATATCACTGCTGCTTTGCTCACCTTAGCCCTTTTTACCTCTTTTGCGATTGCAGATACCCATCGCGATCTAACGTTCTCTGGGTTTGCTAGGGTCGTAGGTGGTCAGCTCTCCACAAGCGAAGCGTCTTATGCAAATTACGATAACTCGTGGAGCTTTTCTGAAGATTCACTCATCGCACTGCAAGCCGATTATGCGATTAATAGTCAGTTTTCAATTTCTGCTCAGGGAATACTCCACACAGGGGCAGATAGAGATTCAGGATTAGATTGGCTTTATCTTACCTATCAACCTTCATCATCGTGGCAGTTCAATGTTGGACGACTTCGATTACCTGTACTCAAGTATTCCGATGTTATTGATGTAGGTTTTTCTTACCCTTGGCTTAATGCACCTGAGCAAGTTTATAGTCGACGGCTTTTTTATTCAGGTTACGAAGGCTTGAACGTAAGACACAAAACACAATTTAAAAACGTTGGACTAGAGATTGAGGGGTATTGGGGAGATTTTGATGGCGAACTTTTCTCAGGCCAAGACGCCTTTGATGTTGATATCAACGATATTTATGGTGCGGTGCTTTCACTGACTTATGATGGGTTCCATTTTCGCTCGTCTTTTATGAGAGTAACTGAAGTTGTCGATAATAGCGTGCTAATCGATCAATTAGTGGAGGGGCTCACCTCGGCTGGATTCGAGGAACTTGCTGCAAAATTTAGATTAGACGACGGTGTATCCGTTTATGAGTTTGGTGCAGGCTACACGTCACTGGATTGGTTTGTTAGCGCAGAATTAATGTCGGTAGATTCTGATCTTGATGTTTTATCTGGTATCAAAAGCTATTACCTAACACTAGGGCGTTATTATAACTCGTTGTTATTTCACGCTACGATATCAAGGTCACGTCAGGACGAGAACAGTATTGAAAATACCATCCCGTTAGGGGTGAGCCCGTTACTCGATTTATTATCAACCTCAGTTGATTCCATTAATGCTTTATTTCCTACTGATGACTTAGATTCTTTAACCTTTGGTGTTCGTTGGGATTACAGTACTAGCCTTGCGTTTAAAACTGAAGTTTCGTTTTTGAAGGGGAAAGAGGACAAAACATCGTTGTTTTATGTTCCTCCTACAAATGCTGATTTTGATAGGCGCGCAAGTCTCTATCAAGTGGGCGTAGAGTGGGTATTTTGATGCGTTGCTTAGTGTTAATCGTACTCTTATCTTCGACAGTGCTTGCCCATATAGCGCACGCACGTGAACGTGTGTTGGTGGTGGCTAATTCAGCCGAGTCAACGCTTCAGCTTAGCAAAAGCGAAATACGCAATTTGTTTATGGGAGGCTCTCTCGATGGGTTGTCACCCGTAGAATTTGAATCTGGTACCCATATTCGAAAAGTCTTTAATACTCAAGTTATAGGGTTGCCTGAATCCCGAATTCAGTCATTCTGGGCGCAAATGCGATTCAGTGGGCGCAGTAATCCACCTTCGAATGTTAGCAATATTGAAGAAATGGTCACTTTTCTTATAGAACATGAATCTAGTGTTGGCTATTTACCAGAGGGAACATCAATTCCTAATGGACTAACCGTGGTGTATATATCAATTTAGTTTGCTAGGTTTAATAAAGCCTGTTCTTCTTGCGAAAACAAAGCGTCAAGGGGGATAGGTTTGCTGTATAAGAAACCTTGCAAAATGTTGCAACCATTCTCGGTTAAAAAAGCGGACTGTTCGTGGGTTTCAATACCCTCAGCGCATACATTTAAATTCAGGTTTTTCGCCATTTCGATAATGGTGATAGTGATAAGTTCAGAACGTTTTGATGTGCCAATTTGACTCACAAACTGTCGGTCTATTTTAAGCGTGTCGATGTTAAACTCTGTGATGTAACTTAATGATGAGTAACCCGTTCCAAAGTCGTCTAAGGATATCTTGCAGCCTTCTTTTTTAAGCTCGGCTAAAAAGGCATTTGCGATAGAGAAATTATTCATATAAGCCGATTCGGTGATTTCAAATTCCACATTATTTCTGGGTATCCCACCGGAACGTAACCCCTCTAAAATAAACTCGGTCACATGAACGTTTTTTAAATCGTAAGCGGAAAGGTTGATTGAAACTCTAATATCTTCACCATAGTGCTCCGATATATGGGGTATCTCTAAACAAGCTTGGACTATCACCCAAAGCGTAATTTCTGAAATTCTGTCGCTTTGCTCGGCTATGGGGATAAACTCAGCGGGAGAAATATTACCAAGCTCGTTGTCAAACCAGCGCAATAAGGCCTCAAAACCTACCACTTTCCCCTTACTGTTGACTTTAGCTTGATAAACTAAATGGAATTCATTGTTCTCGATGGCTTGAGGAAGGTGAGTAGCCACCTGAATTTTGCGTCTAGTTTCCTCTTGCATCGACGCAGTAAACCAAACGTAACGACCTTTGCCCTCGTTTTTCGCTTTATACATAGCCACATCAGCGTTTGTGACTAACGTGGACGCGGCGTAATCACTGTCGGTAGCGAGGGCAATACCTATGCTAACGCTAGGGTCTACTCGCCAACCATCAATATGATCCAACTTGGTTATTTTACTGATGAGTCGCTTCGCTATTGCTTCTAGTTGTGAGTTCGTAGGGTTACCCACTAAGATAATAAGAAATTCATCGCCGCCAAGACGACCCACTATGTCGCCATCGCGCATAGCATCAGATATTTCAGATGAAATGCCGCAAAGTAGTTTGTCACCAGCATCGTGGCCATAAGAGTCGTTGACTTGCTTAAACCCATCCAAATCGAGAAACATAAGAGCAACTTGGGACTTTTCTCTTTTGGCACGAGCCAATTCAATCGATAAGCTCTTCATTAGATATTGTCTGTTGGGTAACCCTGTTAGCGTATCGAAGTTGGCAAGCTTCTCCATTTGAGACTGCTGTCTTTCGAGCAACAGGGTTTTGCGCTTATTAATGTCTATCTGATTTTTTATGTGCAGCATCATGCTATTGAAGCCGCGGCCAAGTGAGGCAATTTCAAACTTGCCTTCTTCCGACACTTTTACATCGTAGTTAGCTTCTTTTTCGACTTTTTTCATTTTCGCAATTAGCGAAGTCAGCGGGGTAAGCAAACGTCTTTGTAAGCGCACAGTCGTTATGACGGTGATGAGAAGAAGAATGAGGACGACAGGCGAGACTAGCCCAATAAATTTCCAGCGATTTTCGGCAAGAGGATGTTGAATGTCGTAGGATAAAACGAGCTTTCCCATAGGAAGATCCACTTCACCAATCGTTTTAATAACAAAGATGTTGTTATTAATGGTGTGAAAGCCATTGTCTAAATGAAGGTAATTAGCTTCATCAACAACCGGAGTGGAAGATGACCCATTATCGATATTGGGGTTACCAACGTAATGATTGACCAATTCATCGTATTCGTTGTAAATACGAGCAAACTCAACGTATTCGTATTTGTCTAACCTGAGCAGCACTTGGGTTTGGTCAAAGCTTCCTGCGCTGTAATTAATGACGGGCAATAAATCCATCGCCATATTTTCAGCCAGAGCATCAAACTGGTAGGCAACAAAATCTTGATACAAGGTTTCGTAAACACGAATAGACAAAGCCATTATCAAAACACTGATAATCGCAACAGAAGCTATAGATGTAAGTGCAATGTCGGAACGAAGACTTTTCAATCAAGAAACTCAAGTTAATTAATAATGCCAGATGTCATTTAATGCCTAATTATTTTTTATTAGTAAATGACGACGTTAATGCATATAACGAGACATTTAACGTTAGTATAATACTGGCTAATAGATTTCGCTGGCAAAAGGCTTGTTAACAACGTTACTAAACCAATTTACCAGTTTAAAAATAGGTTTATTTGTGCACAATTATGTCGATTTCTTAAATTAATTCAATTAGACACAAGAGTAGTTTTCAATAGACGCTTCTCGCGGATTTGGCGATTGCATAGCGCTATGCACAATGTAATGCGCGCTATAAAGTGAAAGGTAAAGCCACGGCTACGTTACCCATGCCTTCATAGTATGTGATCTTATCGTCGAGGTTAAAAATTAACCTAGCGAGTGAGGCCAAACAGTGGTAGTATGCGCCCGCATTTTGTAGGTACTATTTTAATTTGATAATTGTTTCTGCTTGTATAATTACTATTGCAAGTCCCTCTCGCGTTTCACATTACGAACTTTACCGTTTTACACCTGCTTCAGACTGATAACCCTTCAGCGCAGACCGGTTACGTTGCGTAACCTAATTTTTATTTCCAGGAGTTATCCATGTCTTTTTCTGAGTTGGGCCTAGCTGCCCCGCTACTACAAGCTGTTGAAAAACAAGGCTATACAACGCCTTCACCCATTCAGCAGCAAGCTATTCCCATTATTCTTGAAGGCAAAGACATACTGGCAGCAGCGCAAACAGGTACAGGTAAAACAGCAGGCTTCTCTTTGCCTTTGCTGCATCGTTTACTAGATGGCAGACCCGCTGCATCTAATTGTGTTCGCGCACTTATCTTAACGCCAACCCGTGAACTCGCGGCGCAGGTGGAAGAAAACGTAAAATCGTTTAGCGAATTTTTGCCACTTAAAACTGCAGTGGTTTTCGGTGGTGTGGGTATTAACCCGCAAATGAAAGCCTTACGTTCAGGTGTTGATGTACTTATCGCCACCCCAGGTCGCTTGCTTGATCTATACCAACAAAACGCGGTTAAGTTCAGCCAACTCGAAACTTTGGTGTTGGATGAAGCCGATAGAATGCTCGACATGGGTTTCATTCATGACATAAAACGCATTCTTAAATTGTTGCCTACTAAGCGTCAAACTTTATTGTTCTCAGCGACTTTCTCTTCTGAGATAACCACGCTGGCGCAAACGATTACGAACAATCCCGAGAAAGTGTCTACGGCACCTGCTAATACTACCGTTGAAACGGTTCAGCAGCATTTAGTGCCTATCGACAAATCTAAAAAAACAGCGGCCTTAATTAGCCTAATTAAGCAAAATGGTTGGAAACAGGTGTTAGTGTTTAGCAGAACTAAGCATGGCGCTAACCGTATTGCAGACAAGCTGAGTAGAGCGCGTATTCCAAGTGCAGCAATCCATGGCAATAAAAGCCAAGGTGCGCGTACTAAGGCGCTGTCTGAGTTTAAAAGTGGCGAAATTGATGTGCTAGTAGCGACTGATATCGCAGCCCGTGGTATCGATATTAACGAGCTTCCTATCGTTATTAATATCGACTTGCCAAACACGCCTGCTGACTACGTTCACCGTATCGGTAGAACGGGCAGAGCAGGAGCGAGTGGTCAAGCTTGGTCTTTTGTTAGTGTTGATGAACTAGACCAACTTAAAGATATTGAAACCCTTATTCAACAACTGCTTCCTCGTCAAGTTATTGAAGGCTTTGAGCCTCAAGCTAAAGTACCTGAAACCACATTGTCAGCGCCTAAGAAGCCAAACAAGCCTAAGCGCCCACGTCAATCTCAAGGTGGCAACGGTAACGGCAATAGTCAAGGCGACAGACCCGCGCGTCGTTCTGGTAGCCGAAACGGACCTCGAGGGCAGGGTAGACCGGGTGGTTCTGGTAAGCCTGGCGGTTCAGGTCGCTCTAACGCTGGTAAACCTAGCTCACGCAGAGCGCCAACCAGCAAAGCATAGTGACTTTGTAGCAGCAGGTAACATTACCTGCTGCTAGTTAGCGGTACACACACGGTTCAAATAAATCGTTTGTCTTTACTACGAAGTGCGAGTAACAACCCGCCAAACGCGAGCACGTTTATTAGCGTAATAGCGATAAGTACACCAGTAAAACTCTCTGGAAACAAGCTCACCATTTCAGTATTGTCATTGTATAAATTAAGTTGCTGCATTGCGCCTTGGGTGGCAAATTCTGTTGCATCACCTTTGTTTGTGGCTGCGGGTGGATTGAATACCCGCACCATAACGGAAGCGGGTATGTCCGCTTTTTCATTCGTCCACTTTTCCAGCTCTCTGGCTGCACCATCCTGAATATGCGCAAACCCTTCAGTTCCCCACCTACCTAACGTAAGGTAACTGAGCAGAACTTTTATATTATTGTCTAGCGGCGCAATAATTCCCGCCAGCATGATTTGCGGCATAAGGGCAATAGGTACAAAAGTCATGACCTTTTCAGTGGTGGTAAATACTGCGGATAGATAGAGGCCAAATAAGGTGGCTGAAACCGACAACAACAGCATAAACAGCGCTGTTGCGCTAACACTCCAAAGTTGTACTTCATTGGCATCCCCATTTACGCTGCGATACGCAAGATGCGTTATAGCGATAAATATAGCCACTTGTATACAAGCGATAATCGACAGTACCGTTAGCTTAGACGCAATATAATTGAAGATATTTAGGTTATACATGCGCTCCCGTTCGTAGATGGGGAGCTCAGAGACTATTTCTTTAGCTGCATTACTTACCCCAAACCAAACCGCAGATACTGCCATCATAAACATCACGCTCACTTGAAGTTTACTAAATATAAAAACAAGTAACCCACCAATAATGAGTGGTTGCGCGAGTAACAAAAGCAAATTTGCGTGGTCATTAATCTTGATATTGAAATAACGCACTGAGAGCCAAAAAAACTGACCAATCAGAGCAGTGTTTGATTTCTTCGCGAGTACTTCTTGCTTTACTTCGAGGGCAGACGCAGGATTTTGGCTAACCCAATGTTGATACCACTGTTGGCCTTCTTCTGGGTTTTTCATCATGGAATACACTTCAATAATATTGTCTTTTTCGAAATGGTTTAGAAGCTGCTTCTTATCACCATAATAGGTTTGATACCCTCCCTTGGATAAAAAGATAACTTGATCAACATAGTCTAAATCGGAGGGTTTATGGGTGACCATGATAACGGTTTGCCCCTTGCTCACTAACCGTCTAATACAGGATAGGAAATCTTCAATGGTCTCTGGATCTAAAGGAGAGGTGGGCTCATCCAAAAATAATATTTTAGGGTCATTGAGCAGTTCTACCGCAATAGATACCCGTTTTCTCTGTCCCCCGGATAGATCACAGACCTTACTTTTTCTTATAGCGTCGGTATCCAGATTTAGACTTGCCAGCACTGTGCTTATTTTATCTTTAATTTCCCGCTTCGTAACATCGTCGGAAATACGCAATTTGGCGGCGTAAAAGAGGGTTCTTTCGACGCTTAATTCCCCATGAACAATATCGTCTTGGGGCACATAGCCAATATACTTTTTGAGCGTGTTGTAATTACTATTATTTAGTTTTAACCCCTGTACGGTAATAGCCCCAGAGGTTACAGGGTTGGCACCGTTTAAGCCTTTCAGTAAGGTTGATTTTCCACAGCCAGAAGGCCCCATTAAGGCAATAAATTGCTTACTCGGAATTTTTAAGCTCATGGTATTTAGGCCAACAACGCCACGGGCGTACACTTTTTCTATGTTATCTGCCACGATAGCGTATTCAAGTTCAACTCTACCGCTTTCAATAGCAAACGTCGTGGTTCCAATGGTGATTTCATCAGTAGTGGAGATACTCACTGAGCCACTAATTTTTTCACCATTTACGAACGTACCGTTGGTGGTATCAAGGTCTTTTAATGTTATCTGGCCATCAGCTAACGCGAGTAAAGCGTGCTTTCGTGATGCCTGAAGGGAGTCGATAACGTAATTGCAGTCGAAAGAGCGACCAATGAGTACTTGCCCACGGGTTAATAGTAATTGATGAAGTTCGTTATTTTCAGAGCCACTATGAGTGACAGGCCCAAGTTGGGGCTGGGAAGTTGTTGGTGAAACCTGTGGTGCTGAAGAATTAGTATGTGAGGTTGTAGAGGCTAACGTTGAATAGCATAGCTCGACATGGATGCTGCCATTCGCTAATAAAATCGTACTAGGAAGCTGCACTTCATAAGGTTGACCGCCTACTAATTTTAAGTCGCCGATGATGCTGCCGTTGGAACTATTATTATCGGTAACAAAAACGCGCCCATCGAGGTAGCGAATAACTAAATGCTGACGGGAGAGTAGTTCGGCATTAACGCTGGCGAAGCAAGTGTCGGAACGACCTATATCGTAGTCCCCATTTTGAGATAAGACAAATTCTGATTCTATGCCTCTAAAAGACACTATTTTAACGCTGACTGCTTGTGATCCTGCCATTTTATTCTCTTTTTAAAATATAGTGGCGCTCGCAGTATTACGATTAACTAACTTTAAATACGTAGCTAAAGTCAGCAATACGAAGGAGCTGTCCGTGCTTAATAGGTGCTGGTAAAAAGGCTTTAAGTCGTTCTCCGTCCAGCATGGTACCGTGGGTTGAGTTTAAATCTTCAACCGTAAAGTAATCGCTATGAGACTTAATTCTTAGGTGACGTCTGGAAATTCGCTCATCTCGAAGTTGCAAGTGCACAAGTTCTCGCGACCTACCAATAACAAACCCTTCACCTTTCGATACATTATAAGAAGAAATATTGAGTTTTTGGTTACCCTCAAGGGATTGTAAGTAATAAGGCGAAGCCTGCTGATGCACCTCACTTCCGCTATTGTTAACATTTCCCTTTTGCTGTTTAGATGGCCTGGGAGCAAGGTTGTCCGGCGTAGCATTGAGGGAAGCTGCTGAGTTACCCATTGACGTATTTATTTGCGTATTTTCAGCTGAATAACCTTTGGGGCTTTCGCTTCTGCTATACGCCGGCTTTAATTTAAAAAGCGCTAGCAAAGCAATACAAAGACCTACGCTCCCTAGAATCAAAATTATAACGAGCTGGTCGTTATCGGCTTCGTTATTAGACGTATGGACTCTGTCATTTGTTTCCAAAGGTTCCTCTGCTTTTGGTGGGGGCGTTGTTGGCTGAGGCACAGGTTGTGACTCTTGCTCTGGCTCCGGCGAAGGCTCAGACTCGGGAGTGGGTACAGGTACTGGCTGTGGCTCTGGAACTTCTAGAGGCGGGCTCCATGCTCCCGTCACACCAACTGCATCCATCGCTTGATGTACCGCTACCCACTCTTTTGAGCCTTTACCGTGCAAAGCTTCGGCGGCTAAAGCATACGCAAAGCGCGCATCTTCAAAGTTAGCATTTTGAACAAGTAATTTTGAAGCCGCTTGCGCAACAATGCGTACTGCTGGGTATAATCCTATGCCGGTTACGGTACTCGTACTGGAATGGCGTGGGTGCTTGCCCCCGTTAGCCATTAAAAAGAATGCCATATTCATTATGGAAGAGTTTATATGAACACCGCCTCGGTCTTTCTTTATCGGCCAATTCAGAAAGTCATTCATATGGTCTGGGTAGGCACTCTCTCCAAAACTCAGCGAACTAGGATCGGCTAAGTCTCTTTCTGGACCCGAAGGCATTCGTAATAACCAATACTCTCTGGGAATTTTAGTTGAATTTGTCTGCTTGTTAGCATGCTCTAACCAAATGCGAAAGGCGATGCCGATTGAGTCGGCTATAGATTCATTCAGCGCGCCTGATTGAAAAGAGTATTCCAGATTACTGCCGTTTGAAACAATGCCGTGTGCCAATTCATGCATGGTAATTTCAATGTAATTAAGCCCCTCTTTCGGCACATATAGTGACTGTTTTCTCGACATCCACATGGCATTGAATACATCGCCATAACACTGAATAGTAGGCATGCCCTTTAAAAAGTGAACGTTGATAAACATATTTAAGCGCAAGCCATTCCCATCAATACTATCCATACCGAGCACGGTATCCATAAACTCATAGGCATTACCTAGTAATGCAAATGCGGTTTCTACAGAATCATCATTACTAGGTGCGCTGCCTTCTGTTCGCGCATGGGTTTTCATTGCACGCGCTTCAACTCTATCGGTTAGCGGTGGGATAAGTGGAAATTTAACTTTGAATTCTTCACAAGCTGCGGAAAAGTTGTTGATTTGGCGGTGCATGGCAGTGTGAAATAAAGGCTCCCGGTCCAATTCTTTACCTGTGGTAGCATTGACAAATACACGTTGAGAAAGAGCGTAGCCAAACGAGGAGCTAAACTCTCCTTCAAATTCATAAGCCAAAATATGCTGGCCCTGCGGCGAAGGCCAATATACGAGCCTCGATGCTACATCAGCCCCATTTGCAATGCTTAGTGTTGATAGTGCTTGTTCACTATTAAATGTGGCGGTCGCTGGTTCTAAGGGCTCAATATTACTATGTGTGCCTAATATATATATAGGTTGATGTCGCGCATTTAAAACCAAACGAGATGCTGAATTAACTACCGGAACATTTTGATATGTTTGGTTTACTGCAACTATTTTAAAGGAATGTAGTTGCTGCTCTGAAGTGGTGTGAAGTGCGCTCTCTTTACTTAAATTAAATCGTTCTGATAAGACAGTTTTTACCCACTCTTGTCTTTCTGCCTGCGTACTAAGCGTTGATTGCTCTTCCAGTGATTGAGGCGCGCGGTTAATGCCAATTTTCTCCACGCCTAACGCAGGTGCTATTAGATAGAAGCAAATAAATGCCAAACATATACTACTAGTTATGGTTCCTATATACCTTGATTGGCGTTCATTTTGTTTCATCTACAAGGCCTTCAGAAATATGTAGGCTAATTTCTTCAACAATTAAGGCGTTACTGCTGTCTAGGAATAGCATTACCTGTTCACCGGTTGCTTTTTCAACTTCAGCGCGCCATACAAGTAAGTAGTTGTCTCCTTTTTTGAAAATGATGAGCTGGGCTTGCTGAAGCATCCTTAATGTCGATTTAACCTCGTCTTCCGCTAACGTAAATGCTTCGTCAGCTGACAGTGCCGGAGTGGTGTCTATATTAATATCGTTAAGCGTTTTGCTATTTATGCTGGCTATCTTGTTTTCACGAACAAGGGTAATTGTTTCGGCCCCATAAACAGGTAAGCCTTTGTAGAACTGCTGGAGTTTAATTACTTGACTATTACCTATCTCACGGCCGCGGTTGGCTACTTTAAGTTCATCGTCTTCACCTAAGTCGCCTTCTTCTCGAAGGGCTTCCACCGTTTTCTCGATAGCATCATCAATACTTGATACGGGAATATCTGGAGTGCTTCTTCGGGTTTCGATATTTCCTGAGTCAGCAGAAGATGTGTCGGTTCCTATGACTTCTTTTGATGACTTTTCACTAGACTCAAGTGGTAAGTTATCCTGTTGCTTAGACTGACTATTTGAGTCTGAGCGGGGTAGAGGTATAGGCGGGTTAGCTTCGGAACTGTTAGCATTGCTTGTCTTTTGATGTGGTAGTGACGCACTGTCGATGCTGATAGGTCGACTCAGGAAGTAATATCCTAATGTAATTAGGATGATGAGCACCCCCAGCCCTAGCAGTAATTTGTACTGACTATGTGAAGATTGCTCTGCCGTGTTTTTTACCGTGCTGCTCTTAACGTCACTGTGAAATTGTGTTGGATCAATATTCTCTTCTGTAGGAACTTCAACACGATTTGATTCCTTCTCAGCGGATTCCGGCTTTAGTAGTTCAGGCTCGGGCGATTTAATGCCATATTGTTCCTGGGGCGTTGGCCCTGAACCTGCAGTTTCTTCAGGCCACAGTTTTATTAATATGGCGGTGGTATTGTCATGTTGATTTTTGTTGGCTAATTGCTGCTGTATCAGGGTGTCTAAATCCTTGTCGCTTTCAATGTTTTCAAGTACTCCCCCTAATGATTGTTGAGTGAATAACTCCCAAAAACCATCAGAGCAAACCAAAAACACGTTACCGCTTGTCTCGTAACGTTCAATTAGGGGGGAAGGGGGCTCACTACCGCCTAAACTTGAATAAATTTTGTTTTGGTCTGGATGCGATGCAATTTCATCATCTGAAATATCGCCTTTTAATGCATGAAGTTGAGCGAGAGATTGATCTACGGTTCGTTTAACGAAGCTTTCGTTTTTAAACTGAAATGTTCGACAATCGCCCACATGCATCGACATGAAGATACTTTGTGCTAGGTTGACATAGAGCATGCAGACGAGGGATTGGGCTTGTGCGAATTCTTCAATTTGTGAATCTAGAATTGCACTATGTGCGGAAAATGCCAATTCGGTAAGAAAATTTTCGGGTTCTTCAATACTATCATTTTCATTCCACTTTTGTGTGCAGACATCAACCACTTTTTGTGCTGCAAACGCCCCCCCTTTATGGCCTCCCATGCCGTCTGCAACCACACATAAAAACTCGCCATATTGTGGTTTTATTAATACCGCATGAGCATCTTGATTCTCTTCGCGATGACCAATATGACTAGCAGAATAAACGCGAAACTTGTTGTACATATTTCTCTTCCTTAAGAAAAACCGCTATTGAAAAGTCACCGTCGAATCAAGCAACTCAGTAGATTTACTGCAGGCTTTATCAGTTTAAAAGAAAACAAGAGAAGGCTTGATAACTGAGAGAATTGCCTATGTTTCCCTAAAGAAAAATGAGGAAAAGACAAAAAAGAGGGAGCTGAAACTATCATATTTGTACCTGTCCTTGGCGCCATTGAAATCGCAATTCATTATTTTTGTAAGTGCGTAGAACAACGAAAAGGCCTAAATACTTTTCACTAGCGCTGTGTAGTATTGATCGTTTTCCATACAAATACTACTGATCAAAAAATAAATACATAGTGTTTATTTAAAAGATTGATTCGTTATTTTCTTTGGTGTATATCTTTTATTGTTGTTTAAATTTTGATCAGATGATGTGTTTTTAGTGACATCAAAAGATGTTGACAACTGCGCCATTAATTAGAAAGAAAGTTGCACACTAAGGGCAGTATAAAGTGCGACACACAATGCAAATATACAGGTAAGTATTTACCACTGCAGAGGGAAGAATGAGCAGTCAGGTGCACAAGCTCGCGTTACCAGCTGGTACGCAACTTCAACAGTATCAAATAGAGTCAGTCCTTGGGGTTGGTGGGTTTGGTATTGTCTATCAAGCGCGCCACACGCATCTTGATTCCTTGGTGGCCATTAAAGAATTTATGCCGCAGCACTGTGCTACTCGTGATGGTCAGACCGTGTACCCTCTAAGCCAGTCAGACGAACTAGAATTTGAAACCGGTATTCAAAAATTTCTCGATGAAGCAAAGCAGCTCGTCCAGTTTGATGACCACCCCAACATTATTCGCTGCAAAGACTTCTTCAAATACAATGGAACGGCGTATCTAGTAATGAATTTAGAGCGAGGAAAAGAACTCGCTCAGATTCTTAAAGCCCACACAGCACAAGAATGTCCACTCACTGAAGCGCAAATAATAAAACTAATGATACCTGTGCTAGAAGGCTTGCAGTATATACACGACCAAGGTGTATTACATAGAGATATTAAGCCCGCTAATATCTTTGTTCGCTCAAGTGACGAGCGCCCATTGTTGATTGACTTTGGAGCTGCAAAACAAAACTTTGGCCACACGCAGAAGTCTGAAAATCAAATGCAAACTTATGGGTATGCTCCGTTAGAGCAGGTAGGTTCAGAGGGCGATCTAGGCCCTTGGACGGATATTCACGCAGTTGGTGCGATGATGTGGCGAATTGTTCTTAATGCCAACCCTCCCCGGGTTGAAGACCGTACCGCTCGAGTATTGCAAGGCCAAGCAGATCCTGCCCTAACCCGACTGGATGAAGTTAAAGAGCAATTCTCTGAAAATTTTATTAATACAATTAAAAAAGCAATATCAATTCGTATTAGTGAACGTTTTCAAACTGCTAATGAACTTATAGCTGCGTTACAAGGTGTACCCGTAACACCACACTTTGGGCTAGACGGCCAACAAACTACTCGGTTAGATTCATCGGCCTCAGCGTCTCAGTTTCCACCAAGCTATCCATCGCATGTTGCACATCCGCAGGACACCCATTCCAATCCTAGTTCACCCAAGTCACATAGCGCATCGGGGCCAAACATGGCAGGGTTTTCTACGTCTCAACCTATATCTGCTACTGGTAACTCGGGGGACAGTCCGGGGCCCGTTCCCAACAATGCTGGGGCGAACACGAATCAACATCAATCGACAACTCCCCCCACTAAAAATAACTTCAAAATGTGGGTCGGCGCGCTTTGTGCGGCGGTTGTCGTTCTGCTAGGCGGCTTTTATGGCTTGCAGTCGAGCAAAAGTAGCACTGGTTATAGTCAGATTTTAGTAAACGAAGAAATCGATATTATTTACTCTCTGATCACCAAAGCAGAGATGGATAACGACAGCAATACTATTGAAAACCGCATGCTATGTGCAATGGAAGAAATCGATGATATGGATGATGCTGGAACGAGAAATATTGAGCTACTTCGTTCTGGCATTGAAAACCGAACGCTAAATATTGAAAAGAATTTAGCGAAAGCCAGAGAACGGGCTGCCGATTTAGTATCTCGTCATCAATCAAACTCACAACATATTAATAATGTCTTCGACGAAGTCATAAAGTCGAGTAAACAAAAAGGGAAGTACGATAAAGCAGAATACCTAGCGTCGTTAAAGTTACTTGTCCAAGAAGCTTCTAAATTAAATGAAAAGAGCGAAGTCATTGAGTTACTAGAAAAACGAATAACCGTTGCTCCTAAAGCTTGCGGTTAAAGCCAGCCTAGAAATACGAACTTGAAAGACGTTTGTCAATTTAATAGGGATTTAAAAATGAATACGTTAAACAAAGTAGTACCAGTGACCATTGCATGCTTACTCATGACAGGGTGTGCAAATACAGCAGAAAGCTTGATGGGGGCTTTAACACCAGAAAGTAATCAAAGTAACACTAGCGAAGGCGGCATGGACTTCAGCTCGTTTGACGTAAGTTCGCCCGTTGAAGAGTTGGGTAAAAAAGATATTAGTACTTCACGAACGGTGGGCCAAATCATCGGTGCGATTGTGGGCGGCTATGCGTGTTATAAGAAATTTGGCGGAAATAAATTGCTTATGGCTGGTTGTGCTGGCATTGGCGGTATTGCCGGAGATCAGTTAGGGAAATATATAGGTGAAGCGATTGCAGTTAGACGTATGAATTATGCCAGTAACTATGAGTTTCTAGAGTCAGAAATAGAAGCGTCTGAAAATGCGATTCAAACCCGAGAAGAAGAGTTAGCAAAAACTAAGCAAAACATTTCAACGATGGAAGAAAGAATTGATTTACTTAAAAGTAAAGCATCACTCACTGAAGCAGAAATAGCAGAGGCACAAGCATTGCTTGCGGAAGGTAAAGCTTTACGGGCTGAAAATCAACTACTCGAAGACCGCTATACCGATACGCTTTCATATTTGAACAGTGCACTTGAAGACAGTGAAGAAGAAATTGCGTCACTCACCGAAGATAAAGCCAAGACACAAGAGGCCCATGAGGAGTTACTTGCCAAGCGAGATCAACTTTCCATGCAACTGGCTGCCATCCAAACTCAATCTTCCCAATTAGATGAGCAAAACACTGCACTTAACAGCTTAATTGTAGGTTAAGGAGCCACGAAATGAACAAGTTATATAAATTAGGTGTGGTGCTACTTAGCATAGTAGTAGTGGGGTGTGCGGTTTCGGCAGATCCCACAGAACAAAGTACTAGTGATCGTATCTGGGCGAGTGTAAGTGGCTTAGATGAAAAAACTATTGCGAGTATGCAAGAGAAGCTCGATGGGTTAAATAGCCGGGTGAAGGGAATCGATGAAGAAGTTGATTACTATATGAGCCAGCTTTACTTGGTCAAAAAAGAGCTGTCTAGCTACGAACTTACCGAGCAACAACTCACCGATTTACAGTTGGAAATTGAGGAAGTTGAAAAGCAAACCTTAGCATTGAATCAGAAGAATAAAGACAGTGCACTACTCATTGAGCAAAAGAATGCACAACTACAGGAGAAAGAGGGGAGTAAGGATGAACTGGTTGAAGACCTAAGGCATTTAGATTCGCAAATTAATAGTGTTGAAAGTCAAGTCGGCATTGTTTCTACCGGTATAAAAGACATTGTTGCCATGCGAACCCGATATGCGTTGGAAGAGTGATATGGCGTTTGCAACTTACACAGTAGGTAGGTCGAGCCAAGCTGATATCTGTATTGCCGACCCGAGTATTTCTCGCATTCACATGGAAATAACTGTCACCAATGACGGGCGCTACTTTTGCGCAGATCGTATGTCGACTCACGGCACTTTTTTAAAAAAAAACGGCGAATGGAAGCCGCTTAAGCAAGGCTACATAGACGGAGCCGATTCCCTCGTGTTGGGAACGAAAAAAATTAAGCTCAGTAGCATTATAAATTCGCCCGCAGTGGCTGGCTTTTTAAAGCAAAAAGAAGTGAATGAAGATGTCGAGCCTATGTCATTTAAGCCTATTCGCAACACTGCTACGGGTGAAATTGAATCGTCCTCGTAAATAGCTAACATGAAACATGGATTGGTAAACGTTATGAATTTATTGGAATCAGACGAGCAGAAATATCGGGTTATTGTGGCTTTAGTCGCCATATTTATCACCATATTTGTGGTTGGCGTATTTGCATTAATACTTCCTGTCAGCGAAGCCAAAACCGGTCAAATAAACGTGGGCGACGTATTGTTCGATCGCAGCAGTGGTATGTTTCCCGCTACCTTACAAAACCTAATGTGGCTCATGTTCTTTATCGGGCTAGGCGAAATGTGGGTTAGGCACAATCGTTCAGCCAAAGAGTTAGAGCAGCTTAAGCTTTATATTTTGCCTGAAGAAGACGACGTTATGCTGAGGGCGAAAGATCTGGTACCTATTTATACCGGTATATGCGAGCGCAAAGTTGCTCAACACTTCTTTGTTCAACGGCTCACCAAACGGGTGATCCTGCAATTCCAAGGCAGTAATTCAGCCGACCAAGCCAACTCCTTAATGAATTCTAGCCTTGAGTTAATGCAGCATGAAATAGAGCTCAAATTTAATATGTTGCGATACCTTGTGTGGTTAATACCTACGCTGGGGTTTATCGGTACTGTGGTGGGTATTGCTTTAGCTTTATCGTCGGCGGCAGACATGCCCGATGTATCAGACACAGACGCGATTCGTGAATGGTTAGGGTTGTTGACCACAGATTTAGGCTTAGCGTTTAACACCACGTTAGTGGCGCTGATCATGTCTGCGGTATTGGTTTTCTTACTGCATATAGTGCAGGCCAGAGAAGAAATGGCACTTAATAGTGCCGGTCAATATTGTATGGATAATTTAATTAATAGACTTTACGAAAACAAATAGAGGTGCACCATGGCGATTAAACGAGGCCCAGATGGCGTTCCAGTTGATATGCCTTCAGTCATAGCTCCTGGAGGTACAGCTCCTAAAGGTACGGCTCCAACCGAACCTGAAACGCGCGCGAGTGGTATAGGTAGCAATACCGCTAATGATGGGCCAACGGTTACCACACCTTCTCCCACCAATACTATGCCATCAAGTACAAGGCCTTCAAGGCCTGCAACGTCTGGTTTAATATTTGATGAACCTTCAACAACTCCAGCCAACCGCCAGCATACGACATCACCTGCTGAGACCGTTGATATTCGAGAAAACGCTGAAATATCAGAACACGATGACATTGATGCACTACCCACTGTGGTAGGGGGAAACAGAAGACCTAGTGCGCCGCCAGTCAGTACGACTGAAACCGCCGCGCAGTCACCACATTTTATGCCTGACCCTATGCAAGACCCCATCTCTGGTTGGCTTGTGGTGGTAAAAGGGCCAGGTAAAGGGCACTTTTTAAAATTGGGCTTTGGTCAAAATAGTATTGGGCGAAGTGCATCTGAAAGAGTCAGTGTTGATTTTGGTGATGGGCAAGTATCAAGGGCTAATCATGCCACTATCTCTTACGATCCTAGGGGTAACCAGTTCTATATTCAGCCGGGCTCAGGTACCAATATGACCTATTTAGATAACCAGCCTTCGCCCGTACTGCAGCCCATGATATTACCTGCTTTTAGTCATATTTCTATTGGTGAAACCACACTGAGGTTTGTGCCTTTGTGTGGCGAAAACTTCACTTGGGAAAGTATGGAAGAGGATTAATCATGTATTCGGTTCAGGTGGCGTGGTCTCAAATAATTGGTGCTCGAAAAAGCCAACAAGACAGTGCCTCAGTAGTAACTTGGCCTAACGGTTTCCGGTTGTTGCTGTTAGCTGATGGGATGGGGGGGCATGTTGGAGGAGATATCGCCAGTAGCTTGGTTATCGATACATTCAAACAGCAATTTATTGAGAGCGATGAACAGGATATTAAGCAGCGTTTAATTAACGCGTTAGATGCGGCCAACCTTGCTATTTATCATCAGGTAAAAGAAAACCCTGAGTTATCAGGTATGGGGACCACGTTAATAGCGGCAGTTTTTGATGGCTTACATCTACAGTGGTTAAGTGTAGGAGACAGCCCAATGTGGTTACTGCGTAACAAAACGTTGGTGCGACTTAACGAAAACCATTCTATGTCGGAAGTCTTGGCTAGAAAAGTGGAGTTAGGCGAAATATCAAGCGAGGAAGCAAGGACATCACCGGTTCGCTCTCAATTACTCGAAGCAGTAATGGGCGGAAATATTGAACGGGTTGATGCGCCGGACGATTCTAGAGAGCTTAAACCAAATGATTTGCTTATTTTGGCTAGTGATGGGGTGGAAAGTTGTAGTGATGAAACCATTATCGGGGTATGCCAACAGTCTTCAAATGATAGTGCTGAGCTAACAATGGCACTGTTAAATGCGGTTAAAGCACAAGAACGACCCAAGCAAGACAACGCGACGCTTATTGTCATGCAGGTAAAAGAACCTGTTGTAAATGAGCCCGCTACGGTGCAGCCGGAAGCGGGTGAAACATTAGAAGAGCCATCTACCCATTAACTAAATCAACTGATAGATAAATTGAGGAATACGCTTGTGTATAGAGTAGGGATGTTTATTACACTTTGGGTAATTTTTACTTTGCCATCCTATGCCTTTACTACCGTTCCTATAGAGGTGCTTGATGATGGAAAAGTAGAGCAAACAGGCATTGCTACGCTGGTTGCAAACGAAACCATCATCATCAACCAAAAACTGCTGGCGCAAGGCAATCAGTATGTCGTCACCGACCCTACCAGTAAGGCAAAGTTGATAGCTGACCTATCAGCAAAAGATGAAAGCTTAGACTTAGCTATTCTACATGTGAATGGACTATCGGGTACCCCTGTGGTGGTGGCGAAAGAGAATACTGCCATTGGTAGCAAAATCTATTTGGTGAAGCTAAATGGACTCTCTACGGCAGGCACTCTTCACTCCATACTTCCTGTAAATAAAAGCCACCCTGAACAGCGCTGGCAGCATACGGCATTATTAACTGAAGGGGAGTTTGGTGCGCCGCTAGTGAACAACTGCCAAGAGCTATTAGGCGTGAGTGTTAGCGATACCAAAGGGGTATTCGACAAGCGCCTTAAACTGTCTTCATCATTTTCAGCCGCAACCAACTTAAGAACGCTAACAGCGTTCCTTACTAAGCACAACATAGATTTCACAGAATCAGAAAATAGCTGTTTGTCTGAAGCTGACCAACTGGCTGCGTTAGAAGAAGAGAAGAAAAAGCAGCAAGCAACACTTGAGAAGCAAGAAGCGGAACGCAAAGCGGTGGAAGAAGAGCTTGAAAAGTTAAAGAAGGAAGCGGAAGCAAAGAAAAAAGCGCTAGAAGAAGCTAAAGCTGATACGACCCGGCAAGATGCAGAACGTCAAAAGGCCGAAGAGGCACTAGAAGAAGCCAGGCAGCAAACTATTGAGCAACAGAAAAAGCTGGAAGATGCTGAAAAAGCGATTAAAGAACAAGAAGAAAAAGTAAAAGAAACCGAAGCGAAGAGTAAACAAAAAGAGCAGGAATTCGAAGAAGAAAAGAAAAGTGAGCAACAAAAACTTATTTACTATGCAATTCCAATCATTCTAGTGCTGATTGTGGTGCTTATTGTTTTAAGCCGCCGTAGAAAAAAACTGCTTGAAGTAGAGCAAGAGGCCTCGGAAAACAAGCAACAACTCTCGGCAGAGAAAGCCAAAGTGGCATCGGCACAAGAAGCGCTCAGTATGGCGTCGGCAACGTTCGACGACATTATTCTAGATGGCAAAGATGAAGCAGGTGGTGAGCATCGTATTAAAGTTATTGGGTCTACTTTAGCCAGAACCGAAGGCGGCATATTAATAGGCCGTTCAGCACAAAAAGCAAACTACGTTATTAATGTGCCGGGTGTTTCAAGAGAGCATTTAAACGTTATCTTGATAGACAATAAGGTAATGATTGAAGATTTAAGCAGCGTAAATGGGACTGCCATAAATGATAAAGACTTAGCGCCAAACACGAAGGCCGAACTAAAAAATGGCGATACCCTTCGAATAGGAACGGTGACTTTTTCTGTCCATTTTTTACCGTCTTAGCTGAAAGAACAGGTGAAACCAAATGAAAGTGCGTAGCAGGGAAGTAAACGTATTTAGTATGTCGGCATTAGACTTATTTGCGTCTGCCATGGGCGCTTTTATGTTTTTAGCCATCATCGCACTGCCGTTTTTCCCCAATACGGGAGATTCAGCTGAGCGAGTGGCCGACATTAAAAGCGAGCTTAAAAAAGCGGAAGCGCAAATTGCCGAAGAACAAAAACAAAAAGCGGAGATAGCAAAGCAAAGGGATGAAGTTCAAAAGAAACTAGACGAAGAGCAAAGCACATCTAAGATATCTTTTCCTACCATGGATATGGTAATTGCGCTTGATACAACCGCTAGCATGGATAAACAAGTTAAGGGGCTGAGGGCTGAAATTGTCGACATCGCCAATTTGTTGATGAAGTTATCCCCTGATGCGGCACTTGGCGTCATTGATTTTAAAGACAGATGTGAGCCAAGAGGGGCAATAAAAAGTCACGATATCATTAAGCTAAATACGAGTTCAGTTAATCAGTTACAACGTTTTGTGAATACCATGCGCGCTGGTAGTCATAACTGTAACCAAGACGGCGAAGAAGCGATAAATCTTGCAATGAACAAAGCATTAGCATTGAAGTGGCGCGCCTCATCTAAATCAAAAACCATTATTTTTATTAGCGATAACGGTGCCTACGCTAGCGTTTCTTCACAAGTATTAGGTCAGGCGAGTCGGTTTAATCAAAGTGGTGAGAAAAGCCAAGTTTCAACGGTTTTCGTGCCAACTCAGAATGCCCTCGGACGTGCCTACTTAAAACAACTAGCAGAGACTGGGGGCGGTAAGTTTGTCACTGGTGGCGGATCTTTTGTAGGGACCGTGCTGTTGGCGCTAGCTGAATGATTGCCTTACTGTGTTGGCAAACGATTTTTAGCGCTGCATTAATGTCGAGGCTTTATGAAATTACGTAACAGGGAAGTCAACGTATTTAGTATGTCTGCACTTGATCTCTTTGCCTCGGCAATGGGGGCATTCATGTTTTTAGCCATTATTGCACTGCCTTTTTTCCCCAATACTGGGTCTTCACCTGAGTCTATAAGCGAGATTAAAAAAGAACTCGATGCTGCAAAAGAAAAAACAGCACAGACCGAAAAAGCGTTAGAGTCTACTCAGAAAAGTTTAGATGAGGCGAACAAAGAGCTTGCCGAGGGTATTGATAAATACCCCATCGAACTGATTATCACCATTGATATTAGTGGTTCAATGGCGGTGCCTTTGCAGCGCTTGAAAGACGCGATTAAGCGGCTCACCATTGAAGTGCCCAAAGTTACCCGTGAATTTAAGATTGGTGTGGTGGCCTATGGTGGAGATGGAAAATTTATCACTGTCCCAAGTGTTGTTATCACAAAGACGTCAAGAGAGAGGTTTATTCAACAGATAGATGCCCTTGAGCTCTTGCCTGGCGAAACCGATGTGCCAGAGGCGGTATCGAATGCCATGGCGATGTTCTCACCACCCAATGACAAAGTGCGCAAAGCTTACGTACTTATCGGTGATGTAGGTCCCTATGAAATGATTGGCTCTCGAAGCTTTGATATTTATGCAATATCTGAGGCTCAGGCAAACAGGTTAATTAATGCAGGAAGAGGCGTTCAGGTGAGTAAAAACTATGAGACTGAAATTTTAAATAGTATTGGCAGTTTTATATCGAGCAATAAATTACGTAGTGTAATGGCCATGTACACAGGTAACGCAACCCGCCGTGGGGATGCGTCGTATAACGTTATCGCACTCACTAAACCCCATAGCATCCCGTTCTTCAAAGCTGTGGCAAATGAAGGTGGCGAAGACAACGGGCATTATTCAGAAGAGCCTTCAGAGATGCTTTCTATGCTGCTTATTGCAGTATTAGCCGCGTCCTAATAACGCGGCTAGCACGCAATAACAAAATTGTAATAAGTAGCATTGAGAAATATGAATGAGCTGGCTGAAGAGTTAATTAGCCTCAAGCGTTAAGGCGACTCCGCTCTTTTTAAGCTGTAAATGTTGTCGACTATTCAGTAAAAACAGACGATTCGCGTCTACCGCAAGTTCATTTGCCAAGAAGTTTTTCACCGTTTTGGCGCGGGCATCAGCTAAATGGGCAAGTTCCCGCTTCGGTATGTCCATGGCACTTCTTACTTGATTGTACATGGCGATATAGAGTGCTTGTTCGACTTGCGCGGCATCAGGTGCTACTTGAACAGGTGTTGTTTCGCTATCTGCAGTATCTTTACCTGTATCTTCACCGCTTTGCTGCAATTTAGCTATTACCACTACGCGTTCTTCTTCTACTGTTTTGCCGGTGCTGCTAACGAATAACTCACTTAATGCGTCAGCGAGAGGGCCGCTTATCGGCATAGTACTTGGCGACAAGCTTTCTGGTAGCGCCTCTTGACCAGAAAGGGCCAACAGCTGTTGTTGCAGTTTCTGTTCTGCTAGTTCATAAGCGTCAGGTACTTCATCTACAGTGCCTTCAATATTCACGCGAAGTCCAGGGCGTTTTGTTAGCGCATCGGCAAGGGTAGCGAGTTTACTTGATGCAGCATCAGTTAACTGCGATGAGCCATGCGTGAAGTCAATTTCATTAAGCTCATCGTCGTCGCTGCCGACTAAGTTCGCCAACAACGAAAAGGGCGCAGTCACCGCTTTCGTGATTAAGTTACCAATTGCTTTTAATATAATAGAGCCGAACCCAAAGGTTGGGCTATCTAAATCACCCGACACTTCAAGACCTAGATCGATAACACCGTTTGAGTCTTCTAATAAAGCTATGGCCAGCCCAAGCGGTAAGCTAAGCGCTTGGTCAGAGTCTGTTTTCCTACCTAAGGTAAGTTGGTCAATGACTACATGGTTATTGCCCGCTAATTGGTTATCCTCCAATAAATACTGAATATCGAGGGACAATAAACCTTTATCAATAAAGTGCCCCATATAAGTACCTGAATAAGGGTTTACTGACGTAAGTTCCGCGCCTTCTACGGTGAAAGTGAGGTCTAAAAAGATATCTTTTATTAGCGGGTTAATCGCGCCGTACAAAGCAACTGGCGCGTAGCCATCTATTTTACCCTTTACGTCTACATTTGCGGCGGTGTCGGCATTTGATGAGAGTTTAGTAATGCTGCCGTTTAAGCTTTCAATTCCAGAAGCAAAGCGAGGGCGCAAAGAATTATCAGCAAAGTAGGCGCTACCATCATTAAAGACAATTTCACCAATGCGAATAACAAGCTCAGAGACTTCTTCGTCAGCGCTGGGGTGAGCTCCCTGTTTAGATTCAGGTTGGGTTTTGGTTTCTGGTGTCGAAATAGAGGGGGAGGCAGTTTGTTCTACTACAATATTACTGAAGTTAGTTTGCTTGTCTTCAGCGATTAATAGCTTAGCGTAGGGTTTATCCAGCGTGATTTTTTCTAAAGAAAGGGTGCTGTCAGTAGAATTATACTTAATACCTTTAATTTGAAGGTCGGCCCATTGCAGCAAAGGCTCTTGCTTTAAATCATCGATAACCGTGAGTGACGCTATGCTCGCCTGCCCATTAAATACTACTTTACTGTCACTATTGGCTTCAAAACTACCTGAAAGATCTGCACTGCCATCTTCAAGAGCAAGATTTAAATACTGCGCCACATAAGGCTGAAGTTGGGAAAGGCCGAATTGGCTGATATCAATAGTCCCCGACACGGCTTGTTCATTTGCCGAAATAGCGCCTTTACTGCTTATTGATGAAGCGGGTGTAGTTATCGATGAAGTGGCTGATAGGCTTGAAGTGGAAGACTGCGCTAGGCTGCCACCGAGCTTCATATCAATAGTGTAATCGATTGGGGTTGTAAGGGTAGAATCTATAACGCCCGTGCTTAAATTTAGCGGAAATACTCGCCAATTAACCCCGTTAGAAACCATATTTTCTCTTACGAGTATATCGGCGTCGTTTAACGCGAACGTTTGCAGTACTACCCGCCATGCCGCTTTATCGCTTTGTTTGGCATCGACGGAAGCTGAGTTCTCTGTGTTTGGTGCTGTGGCCGGCGTGCTCGAGGCCGCTTGCGAAACTTTTTCATCAAACCCTTTTGGGGTAAATATTGATACTAAATCTACGCCCGATTCGTCGATTTGAGCACTTATCCAAGGCTGCTCTAGGCTAATATTAGCAACATTAACCTGCTGCGTTTTGGTATCTAGGTTTATATCACCAACGCGTAATTCAGCAAGCTTAACTCTAGGGCTTTCTTTGTCAGAAATTACTAATTGAGACAAAGATAAGTCGGCATTATTTGCTTGAAAGCGAAAATCATTATTGTCTTGTGATAGATGATAATTGAGGGAAAAACTTAGGGCGCCGTTTGTTATTTTCGCATCAAGTATGTCATCAGATAATGGCCAAAGCGGGGCTAATGCAATTTGGCTAACCTCAAAACTACCCGCTATATCTATGGGAGACAGCTGAAACTGCCCATCGAATTGAACGCTGCCGCCTTCGGTGGTCGCTAGGGTAAACGAATAGTAGTTGGCTGATTCATCGTTGCTGCTATTTTCAGAGCTGTTCTTTGCACTAATAGCGCTATTACCAGCGGCACTAACCTGACTTTGGCCTGCATCTACATTTAAGGAAGTGGCTAGGGTATCAAGATTATTTAGCGTAAAAGACAACTCTGGGTAATCAAGCTGTGTGTCGGTGACATAATCGGCCACGGAGATGTGGCCATTGCTCAGGCGAAATTTCCCCAAGCGAATATGAGGTATTTCGCTTTGCTCTTGCGCTTCAGGCTCGGTTGTATCGTGATTAGCTTTAGCGAGCGTATCTATAATGTCAGAAAAATTAAATACGGTGGTATCTTGATCAGACGCTAGTGAAGTATCACCTTCCGATACCCGAGCAAAGCGTGCATAAGGGGCATTTAGATAAATGTGCTCTAGGGTAGGGGTAAAGCTGAATAGGGTGTGCCAAAAGCCCACATCAAGCTCAAGCAGTGTAAACGCAATAAATTCATCGTCGCTACTCGCTTCTTCAATAGAAAATCCAGACACCCTAGCGCGCAGCAAGAAAGGGTTAATGCGAATATTGTCGATACTGACATTTCGGCCTAACTGTTCACTCAATATTCTTGGTGCTTTGGATTCAAGAACCATAGGCGCAACAAGACCCAGTATTAACGCGTAGAATAAGTATGCCAACAGAAAGTAGGTAGCAATACGCCGCCATTTAGGTTGCTGCTTAAATGAAGTGGTTAAGTTTTTTATGGGCATAATTATTCTAGACGTATTAAAAAGAAGAGGAAAAAGCGGCGAATAAATGATGGCATAGGTCAATCACTCACTCAGCCGCCAAAATAAATATTAAAGCATTGAGGCTAAATTACCTAAACCAGACTGAAGTAAAGATTGTGTTTCTTCATTGCTGTTTAGGTAAGTGTTAATTTGTGTGATAAAGCTGCTTATCATATCTGCATCTAAACCCAGTGCATCGAATTGTTGCTTCAATTCGTTTATAGAACCTAGAGAGCTACTATATTCAGAGGCTTTGCTTAGCAAGCCTGACATAGTTGAACCGCCATTAGTAGAATCTGCCGCAACAGAAGGTACGTTTTCTAACAAAGAGTCTAACCCAGGGATGGCTCTGGCAAGTTCTGAATAATCAGCAGTAGTGAGGTTGCCTTTAGCATAATCAAAAATAGAGGCTAAACCACCTTCAGATTGCGTTTCACTTACGCCTAAATTTTCTGACACCATACTTACCAAACTAGACACATCTAACGAGCTAGCCTCAGCCGCTTCTGTGGTTTGTGAAGTGGATGTACTGGCATCACCCAACATACCTTTTAGTTTGTTAAGCGTGTCGTTGGCAGAAGCGTGTGCCGAAAATGATAATATAACGAATAAAGATAAGACTTTCATAAGATTTTCCTTTGAAGTAGAAATCTACCGGGCTGTAGCTAGTATGTCAGCAAACTAAGAAGCAAGGTTAGCGCTAGTCTAGCTCGATAGCGCAGTAGATAGTGTTTTACATAGTGAAATGGGTGAAATTTAGGCGGTATTCTGAAGCGCTATCCTAACGTAAATTTAGTGCTATTGCCTGAAATAAAGTGTAAAGCCGCTTTACATTCGTGTGGGGAAATACGAAGCGTGCAGTAAGTCATGTGGCCATTATCTTTTATAGAATGTGCGGATATTATTTTATATGAGACTAGGGCTTTCTATTAGGCTAAGGGCTTTGCGTCGACAGCATCGAGTAAAAGCACTGGGGGAAATATCGTGTACACACATCGTGTAGGGAAGTACTGCTTTAGGTTGTTACTTCATAAAGTAAAATTTCACAATAAATGATAACAAATCAAATAAAATGATAACAATGTTGAGGCTATGCAGTGGCTTTTGAATTAGTAGGAATCGGTCTTGGTGTGAGAATTTATCTTGTTGTCGGAGAAGAGCATGACAAGCATCAGCGGTATCGAGTTCGTTTCATGGGCTCTACCTATAACAGGTTTTGTATTGGTTATCGGTGTGTTTGTCATCAATCATTTTGGGCCGAAAATAGAAAGTTGGGGTGAAAAACATATCAAGAGGCAAGGTAATAATCATAAAATTTGAAGAATGTACTTTTTAGATGCATGTGGGCTTGAAATCTTTATCACGAAAGCAACCGTTACGATTTTTGTAGATCCATAACGCTCTTCGCGCTAATTAATGCTCTATTCAACTCCTAAAGCAACTAATCTAATTTCAAATTGTCAGTCAGACTCTAAAAATCCTCATTGTCAGACATGACATGTTCTTCTAGCAACGCCTCTTCTATTGCTGATAACAGTGAAGTTTCGTCATCGATTGACTAGCTCTGATATGGTTGAGAATTCCAAAAGCCGCTCGTTTATGCTTAGTATGCAACGTCGAAAATAGCACTTTTTGTTCGCTAGCGTCCCTATCATTAATAAACTTATCGGACTCTTCTTTTAACAGCTTGGCCTTTTCTGAACTGTTTGCTACAACATCAAAAATGTTATCAAATTCAAGATTACTTTCTGTCTCTGACTGCCTTTCCCCTTCCACTCGCTCAGCATCTTCTTGTTCGATAGTATAGGAAATATGCTCATTGTATTCGCAATCCACTGAGCCAAACTCTCGACCTACTGGACCACCGAGCGCTCCATGAAGTCCACGTTTTTTGCACCACGCGATAGCCATCTTATCCATGCCATCTGATGGAATATCAACAGACAATTGAGAAAAAGATTCATCATCAGTGTGCCCTCTGGTGATGTTAAATGAAGCCGGGTTATCAATAACAAGTTCTGCTGGATTTGAATTGTCAATTGTGTTGATAAGACTATCTTGAGCAGAAAATTCTTGGTGTAAACTGTGATCCGCTTCACTAAAAATCCGGTCAGTTTTCATCATCATAAATCCTATGTTTGCTTTAACACGGCCTGCGCTCTTTTTAACAATAAATCAGTTGAGAATTGTAAGATTTGGTTTAATTCAAAATCCGAACCGAACCTAGCAAATTATGTGTGAGTCAGTACAGTTAAAAGTGTACATTTTTAATAACACTACCACTCCTCATTTCATGTTGCAGCCATGAAATATTTCTGGCTTTTTGTATTCCTTGTTGAGGCCAACGTTCGCAACAGCCTGACCAAGCGGCGGCAGTGTGTCCGCTGAAGTCACAGCGATAGTTAATCATTCTAACGCCAAACTTGCTGCTTCTTAAATTTTAGACTTAATACTCTGGCACGAATCCAATACAGTAAGGTGGACCGCAATTTTAGCGCTCAAGCGTCTCCTGACTATCTTAGAAATATGAAATGACCAACTGCATATACGCGTCGTAGTTCAACAAAAAATAACGGTGTCCCACATAAATGGAATTAGTGGCGTGATTAATCTTAAACATGGTCCACGTAAGATGTAATTAGCAGTCAGACAGGAGAAGAAGTCAGGACGCTACAGTTATGAACTATCAAATCAAAGCGTAAACCTTCACCACTGGAATTCAATTAGGCAATCTATTAAGTATTTAACTCTTAGTGGCTGATACCGAGCAGAGGGATAGATCACATTTAATGCGGACTCTTGGCCTACAAATTGATTTAGTGCTGTCACCAATCGACCTTTCTTAATATCCTCATGTACGTCCACGCTAGATTTATATACTATTCCTTTTCCTCTTACGGCCCACTCTCTGGCAATGGAGCTGTTGTCAGTACAAAATTGGGAATTTACCTTCACTTGGATTCGTTGGCCCGACCGATTATAGAAAACCCATTCGTTATCTATCTTGTCTCGAACTTTATAACAGATGCAAGGTAGGTGAGATAGTTCTGAGGGGTGTTGTATATGGCCATGCTTGAGTATAAAGTCGGGAGAAACACATAAGACTCTTCTCTTATCGGATAGAGGACGCGCAACGAGTCTTGAATCACTGGGAATACCATACCTTATTGCTATATCAATATCGCCGGAATATAAATCTTCCACGAAGTCAGATGTGTTTACCCGAAAACGAACCTCGGGATAGATGGACAAAAAGGAGTCAAGAACCCCGAGAAGTCTCGTCTTGGCTAAGTCAGTAGGTGCAGCAATTACTATTTCACCGGCGAGTATTTCCGATTTATCTTTGACTTCTTCAAATGACTCTTCAAGCTTTGCAAACGCCAAACGACTTTGTTGATAAAAAGATCTACCCTCGTGGGTTTCTCTAACTACTCTCGTAGATCGTTCAAGAAGTCTCACATTCAACCGAGCCTCAAGCTTTTTCACTGAGTTGCTCACAGCAGTACTGCTCACTCCTAGTTTTTTAGCAGCGCCTATGAAGCTCCCTTGCTCCACAACAGCATGAAAAGCCCCTACTTCACTATAAATACTCATTTAACGCTTTAGATTATAAACCACAGGTTGATAGTAAAATAATAAATACACTGATTATTTTCAATAGAATTCGACATATTCTACAGCTCGGTCTAACAAAACAAGGAAAGTTGCTATGTCTGAGCGAATCCTCAATAGTGCAAAAACCTTTAAATCAGGTAAACAGCTGCTTAAAAAAATGTGGCACTACAATATCGAAGTACCGAGAACAAAGTTATTGTTTTTAATTACTATAGCAATAGGTGTAATAGGTTGGAGCATTTGGCAACCTCAGGTACTGCGAATGATAGACGTTTATCATTCTGGCACTGTTGAAGTATTTTATATGGTAGAAAGTATTCAGCAGGACTGGATTTCGCCAGAGCTATATTCTCTACTAATATGTATCGCAGTCGCAAAAATCGTTTGGGGTCTAGCTGTCGGACTAGCAGATTTGGTTTTCTTCAAACGCCTCACTGGCCGCTCTTTCGATTATGCGAATATGCTAAATATGGTTGTCGTTAACTCTCTTATTCTGTTTTTGGGTGTCTTCAGCTTTAGTCTTTTACCAGTAGAGAACTTAATTGATAGTTACGATTCATTTATTGTTTCAATTCCTACACTCGTTCATCTTGACGGTGTATCTGCTTTTTTAATCGCCATGTTACTTGGAGATTTCTGTTTTTATTGGTCACATAGGATGATCCACAATGTTAGGGTATTCTGGAACTTAGGTCATATATACCATCACAGAAATGAAAATCTGACTCAGCTTACTCACGGTGTAGAGCCACGATTTTTTCTGTTAAATGCGCATGGTATCGCTTCGTTGATGTTGCTCCCTCTTGTTGCAAAATTATTTACCAATGATTTTTCTAATGCAGGTTACTTCCTAATACCAATGGCTTTAATCAATCTTTGGATTGATCCCTCTCATTCAGTTGCGCTTTATGCGCTTGAAAATCGTTACAGACCGCTTAAATGGTTGCGCTTATTTTTCATGACGACATGTGTGCACTATACGCATCACTCTCGAGATCCAATTCACAACAAAAGAACCGGGTGCAACTTTGGAGCACGTTTGACGCTGTGGGATAGACTGTTTGGAACATATGTAGAGCCAGTAAATTATATTCCCGAGTCCGGATTATTTAGTAAACATACTGACTATTGCGTGAATCCAATGAGGTATATTCTGCTGCCATATATCAGGTTTATAGACGAGTTCAAAAAAAATAAGCTTCGATATTGGCCGAAAATTCTATTCGGATCGGTATTCTGGTCTCCACCAAACAAGTCTAAACTTAGCCACTAACAGTGCTACATGGCTTTAAGCATGAAGAATAAAAGGTTTATTTTTGCTCTTTTCGTGGCGCTCACACTGACTTGCAGTAGCTGGTCAGCCATTGCATCCTTTGAGCTTGATACAACAGGCTATTTTCGGCATGGATTTTTAATTGGAGTCGATAACGGGAATACAATGAACTGCAACAGTATGTTGAACGCTTTCGCAAAATCCAGATACGGAAACGAATGCGAAGGCTTTTTGGAATTCCAATTACATCCCTCCTATGAAACTGACGAGTTCACACTGTTAGGTGTCATAGGCTGGGATTTCTTGGATTTGCCTGGACAAGATCCATACTTACTCAGCGCCGACGAGCAGTTCTTACAAGTTAGATTTGCTTCTGGGTGGGGACTTTGGACGGGAAAAAGAAGTTATCAACGCCGGGAAGCGCATATTTATGATTATAAATATTATCACTACAGGGGAGAAGGTGTCGGTGGCTACTATGATGTAACTGAGGATATTCGAGTTACAGGTTCACATTTTTTTAGTGATACTCAGGGATCGAAGATAAATTCGACAGATTTACGTGTGTTGATTTCTGATCTTTTTGAGTATCTGGATAGCTCGTCACTAGAAATTATTACTACCTATGGAAACGATACTGATCATGGCATACATAGAGCATTTGGCATAGTCTTCACAACACGGGTGGATAGTGAACTGACTTACTTATTTGCAATAAAAAAAGCGAGCGGCCCGCTCGCACACCATGAATTTTCGCAACCTAGAGGAGTTAATCCCACTACTAATGGAATTCAAGTAGTGAATGAGTTGGTATACGACGCCAATTTATGGAGTCTGGGAGTGACCAATATATACGAAAAAAGAGAAAGCGGAACGCTGGTCTCAGAAACGCAACAGTGGTTTGGGACCGCATTAAGAATTATGAATTACCTGTCATCAGAAATTACGTTGGTTCAAGAGATCAGTTTTGACACATTGGAGCTCAAAGACAAGTACACGGCAAGACATAGAAAGTATTCTTTAGGCTTACAATATTCAAAAAACAAGACTTTTTATGATCGACCTGTATATCGGTTTTCATCACGGTCTTTGATGTCGATGACCCATACGAGGTTTCCACCGCTGGCATGAATGTGGGATTTCAATATGAAACGTGGTGGTAAGTGAAATAAGGAAACACTGTTTATGAACAATCCAAAAAAAGTATTTCTATATTATTTATCAAATGTTAAAAAAATTCTTGAAGAAAATGACAATGTAGATTCTCACTTAAAGCACCAACTCACAGATACCATGTTCCCGGCACATCAGCATATTAGCACCGCCGTGTCATTTACATTACGTTGTTGCTGTCAACTGGCCTCTAGAGAAATCCTCACGTTTTACAGAGGGACTGACCGAGCAGCACTAATTGATGAGCTGAAGAGTACGATGAGTTATCTTGATTCCATACCAGACAAGGAGTTGGAGAGCCAAACGTCTATGCAGTTTGGAATCACAGCAGGGTTTGCTGAACGATCCTTTGAACGTGATACGTTTATTAATATCTATGCCATTCCAAATTTTTTGTTTCATATAAGTATGGCTTATGCCTCACTCAAGGTAAGTGGCCTCTCACTAGGTAAAGCTGATTTTGATCAAATACACCAGTATCCAGATGGATTTTGTTTTGAATAAAACAAAGAAGTGAATCGACCAGACTTCTCTAGACACTTAATTGCTTTATAATTGTGTGTACTAAGGAGAAAAGATGTCTCAGCGATTTACAGAAGAATTTAAAATACAAGCCGTCAAACAAGTTACCGACCAAGGTTATTCGGTGGCAAGCGTTTCTGAGAGACTGGGAGTGACTAGCAGTTCGCTGTATAACTGGATAAAAGCCTACGGCCCAGAGAGTGAAGAACATAGGCAGTCTCAAGAACAATCCGACCGAATTAAGCAGCTAGAGAAAGAGCTTGAAATTCAAAACTCCATCACACAAAATCGAAAAGAGCGTTGCAGTGATCACTTGAACTTACAACCGTATTTTTCGCGGGCGAGTCAAAGAAAAATACGCGTTCATAAAAGCTAGGCTCAAGAATTACCCAATAAAACTCATGTGTGAAGCACTTTTAATACAACGAAGTGGCTTCTACGCATGGGTGGATAAACCGAAATCAAAGCGACAGTTAGAAGATGAGCGCCTGATGGGGTTAATTAAGCATTCTTGGCTAGAAAGTGGCTGTGTCTATGGGTATAGAAAAGTCACGAGTGACCTTAAGGATTTAGGCGAAGCTTGCAGCAAACATCGCGTAGCTAAATTGATGAAGCTAGAAGGTATAAAGGCACAAGTCGGTTATAAAAAGCATAAAGGACACTTCAGCGGCAAGCCTGCGGTTGTTGCCGATAATGTGCTTGATAGGCAATTCACGGTTGCCACACCGAACAGATACTGGGTCACTGATATTACCTACATCCGAACTCACGAAGGCTGGCTCTACCTTGCCGTCGTTTTAGACTTATACTCTCGCGCTGTTGTTGGCTGGTCGATGAGTTCTCGCATGGAGTCTGAGCTTGTTACTCAAGCCCTGCTAGCTGCGGTGTGACAACGAAAGCCTAAAAAGCAGGTACTTATACACTCAGATCAAGGGAGTCAATTTACAGGTTATGAATGGAGTGACTTCTTAACTGAACATAATCTCAAAGCCAGCATGAGCCGTCGAGGGAACTGCCATGATAATGCCGTCGCAGAGAGCTTCTTCCAACTACTTAAGCGAGAACGAATAAAGAGAAAAATTTATACAACACGTGAACATGCAAGAGCCGACATATTCGATTACATCGAAATGTTTTATAACTCTAGACGCAAGCATGGTGACGCGAATAATATGCCTCCACTGGCTTATGAAAAGCTAGAAGAATTCAAAAGAAAATCTGTCTAGTAAAGTCTGGTCGATTCAGGCAGCGCCCCCTTAATGTAAACGCAATGTAATTAATAATTTTCAAATATAAGGGCGTGGATAGTTTTATCCAACACTCATATCATACCAAAATTATTTATTATTCTTACACTTTGGTAAGTCTGTTGTGGTGGGAGTTTTCGTTGATGAGTATCTTCTAAAAATAGGGGTGTAGAGACATAAAAAAACCGCTTAAGGTGAATTAAGCGGCTTAATATTAAGTGATAGGTTTGAGCTGTCGACTTAACCGACTAAATGAGTAATAGAGTATCGGTCTCGGGTTTCGCTTGATTTCTTTTTAATTTCTTCCAAGGCTTTGGCCTCTGATGCTTCAAATAAAGCATTAATCAATCGATTAAAATGTCCATGCATGGCGGTTCGCGCGCTTTGTGAATCACGTGATTTTAACGCCATAAATATACGCTTGTGCTCTTCTAGCCGGTATTGACTACTGGTACCGCAAACGCTTTTGTACGACGATATGATTTGAGGTTGAGATTCTCTTAACTTCCAATAATGTTGAATAGATAACAACAGCGCGTTATTACGAGTAGCCTTGGCGATAATAGAGTGGAATTCTCTATCGGCTTTTTCCGGCTCGTCGTCATTTTCCATTGCAATAAGGGTGTCGTTAAGACTATTAAGCTCTTCATCGGTTATCGAAAGCGCCGCCAGTGCTGCCGCTTCGCCTTCTACCAGCGCGCGGGCTTGAGTAAGCTCAAAAGCACTAATGCGTTGTACTTCACTTTGTTGAGGCTGATTGTCTAGCACATACACACCAGAACTTACTTTAACTTCCACGCGGCCTCGCACCTCAAGTGCAATAATGGCTTCTCTGATGGTTGGTCTGCTGACGTCAAAATTTTCAGCAAGTTCTCTTTCGGGCGGCAAGCGACTTCCAGGGGGATATCGGCCAGCGTCAATTTGCGCTTCTATTTTTTCAACGATATGCCAGAACATGCGACGATTTTTCATCAACTAAACCTTATAACTGCAATAATTAGGTACAAACAGATACAACTTAATCGGTTAAATTGTACTTATTGTTCAACACAATTCAATTGCTTTAAAAGGTTCAAGCATACCGGTGCCTAGCTGCGTTTGTTCTGCTAAATCCGCTAACAAAACCTACCATTTAAAACAATCAATTCAGGATATCTACGTCTTATTCTACAAATACAGAAGTATTTGTTAAAAGAGGCTTATCAAATCATATATTTATATGCACCAAAGAGATTAAAATTATGCTGTTTACAGTCGAAGGCGCTCAAAAACTAAGGGTTTGAAGGATTTTACTTATTATTAGTTATAGCATACAGGGGTTATTGGTCAACAATTTGAGGTGGATTTCTGCGCTTTTAATTGTCAATTGGTTAACATTTTGTGTTCGTTTTTTTACTGGTTTCATCTGTTCAGCATTAACATAATTGATTACTCATAACAAAGTTTCGAAAACGGTTTCGAAGAAAATACGAGTGTGGAAAAGTTTAGCGGTATTCTTGAAGATTTCATTCCTAACGGCGTATACGGAGACAAGGTACCGGTTGAAGAGATGATAGATTTATATATTACCCCGTGGAGTAATGAAAAGGGGAAAGCTGCCTTCTTCCGCAATATGCGTAGACTGAATAAAGAATACACCCAAGCCATTGCGGGAAGCCTTCCTACTCTTACTCATGAAACATTGATACTGTGGGGAGATAAAGACGAGTTCCAAAAGCCGAAATATGCACCAATGTTAGCGGATGCTATTCCCGATTCTTCTATCAAGTGGATAGAGGGCGCTGCACATTGGGTTACTGATGAGCAACCTGAATCTGTGTCGGAGTCACTCGTAGCGTTTTTATAATTTCACCAACGTACTTCTGGCGGCTGAACACGGGTAAAATTGACGACTGCCTTGCTAGCCGCCTCCATCTTCTTCTCCTCCTTTTGAATGATTAAAACAGGGCTATTGCAGGATGTGTTTGTTAGCGAAGACTGTTTAGCATAAACACGTCTATTTTGTGTTTATGGTATTGCCATGTCGGGGTTTAAGAAAATATCCAGTGCCATCGTGGCCGTCTTTATCGTGTGTTTTATTGTCTTTTCCTGCGCGGTCTATTTCCAAATTCGCCAAAATATAAACGATGAAACATCCAGTGCGCTAAACCAAGTGCAAGAGATGCTTAAAGCGAATATGAATGCTAACGATATCAAGGCAGTTGCAGAGCAAAGCCCACACCTATCGGTATCAGGCTTTACTGGTCGGTTATCAATGCCTACTAATTATCATTCTGACAACCAACCTATCTATATTCCCATCCATGAAAATCAATATTTGGTAGTAAGAGCGCACAATACTGCCGAATTGGTGCAGAACATGAACCTTTTTTGGCTAGTGGTCGCGTTATTTTTTACAACCTTAAGCGTATTGCTATTTACGCTAAAAGTTGCCGTAGCGCAGCACTTGAAGCCTTTAAATCAATTGGGCTATGCTTTACAACAACTTGTAGAGGGGAAAGCGACGAATGATTTTGAAGACAGTGATATTAAAGAAGTTAAGCGTGTTATTGGGCAGTTTCAGCGCTTACAAGATTCACTCCAAAGCAAAGAAAGGCAGTTGGTTAAAATAGATAAGAAACTCGCGTTGTTACAAGAGCAAGAAAGAAGCTATCTTGCTAGAGAGTTACACGATAATGTGGGGCAACTACTTACTACCATCAAAGCTCACGCCTATATTTTAGTGAACTCAAATGAGCCCAGTGTGCTTGAGTTGTCTGCCCATAAAGTGCAGGCCATGAGTCAGCAAATTAGTGACGCCATTCGCCACTTAACGGTCCACCTTCATCCGTTAGTGTTAGACAGAGTATCGTTACAGCAATCCCTTGAAAAACTGGTATTCGAACAAGAATTAGCGCTACCTCAAACCCAGTGGCAAGTTTCTATCAATTTAAACAAATTTGCCCAAGAGCATGAGCGAGATATTCATATTTATCGCTTTGTTCAGGAGGCGATTAACAATGTGGTAAAACATGCTGATGCGTCAAAAGTATGGGTGAATATTGCTGGAGACCAGCAAGGACTTACTATCAATATTCGAGACAACGGCAAAGGGCTTGACGGAAACGCTGTTGAAAGTATTGGTATGTTATCTATGCACAGTAGAGCCAGATGTATAGGCGCTACCTGTGCTGTAAAATCACACAAAGAAGGTGGTGTAAGGGTACAGTTATCCCTAAGTTTACTTGGCACTGAAGACTTACGTCAGGTTAACGTGGCATGAATATCTTACTAGTAGATGACCATGCTGTAGTAAGAGAAGGTTATAAAGCTCTACTAAATGCCATGATGCCTGAATGTACGGTTTTAGAAGCGGCTGATGGGCAGCAAACTCATCGTCTACTTAAAACGCACAATATCAACACCTTGGTTCTGGATATTAATCTTGCGAAAGAGAGTGGCTTATTGCTCGCCGCTGACTTTTTAGCCACGCAGCCTAATTTGAAAATCATATTTTTTAGTATGTTTGAGGATTGCGCCATATTACAGCGGGCAATGCAAACCGGCGCTATGGGGTATATCAGTAAAAGTAGCCCGCCAGATACACTTATATCAGCCATAAAAGTGGTGGCCAAAGGGCAAAAATACATAGAACGTTCATTGGCGGTTAATTTGGCTAATCAGCTGTTAAACGCTGATGTCGATATTGCTGCAAAATTAACGAAGCGTGAATTTGAAATCTTCATCGCAACGGCGATGGGTAAAACCCGATTTGATATTGCCAATGAATTAGCCCTGTCTGCGAAAACAGTGTCAAACGCGCTAACAGTGATAAAGCGAAAGTTAAATACCATTCCTGCAGAATTTACCGAGCTGGCAACAAAACATGGTTATATTGGCAAGGCATAAACTTCTTTTCCCCTCCTAAAGTAGGAGCCAAATCGGCCTATCGCATTATGGTGGATTGGCTGCAAAAGTACGATTATCAAATGACACAGTAAGCGATAACTAGCAGCGTGTTGACGCGCTAAGCATTCAAAAAAGGTGTCATTATGATTTACGCAAATCCAGGAAGTGAAGGTTCAGTAGTCAGTTTCAAAGAAAGTTATGGTAATTTTATCGGTGGTGAGTGGGTTGCGCCAGTTAAGGGCGAATACTTTGTCACTACGTCTCCTGTAGATGGCAGTGATATAGCCCAAATTCCTCGTTCTACTGCAGAAGATATTGAGCTGGCTATTGATGCTGCTCATGCTGCCAAAAAAGGGTGGGCGGATACATCAGTCGCTGAACGCTCGAACATTCTGTTAAAAATAGCCGATCGTATTGAAGCTAACCTTGAAATGCTCGCGGTTGCAGAAACATGGGATAACGGTAAGGCCGTGCGTGAAACACTTAACGCCGACGTCCCATTAGCTGCCGATCACTTCCGTTATTATGCTGGCTGTATACGTAGCCAAGAAGGTACTATCGGCGAAATTGATAAGAACACAGTGGCTTATCACTTCCACGAACCATACGGTGTAGTAGGGCAAATCATTCCATGGAACTTCCCACTACTTATGGCGGCATGGAAACTCGCACCGGCTATCGTCACCGGCAACGTAGTGGTGTTAAAACCTGCAGAACAAACGCCAGTGTCTATTTTGGTTTTTGCTGAACTTATTCAAGACTTGCTGCCACCAGGTGTGCTCAATATTGTTAATGGTTTTGGTGCAGAAGCGGGGCAAGCGCTTGCTACAAGTACCCGAATTGCGAAAATCGCCTTTACTGGCTCTACGCCAGTAGGCGAGCATATTCTTCGTTGCGCGGCTGAAAATCTTATTCCATCTACGGTTGAACTAGGCGGTAAGTCGCCGAACCTCTTCTTTCCCGATATTATGGATCACGAGCCGGAATTTATTGATAAATGTGCCGAAGGTTTAGTACTTGGTTACTTTAACCAAGGTGAAGTATGTACTTGCCCATCTCGTGCGGTTATTCATGAAGATATCTACGATGCCTTCATGGATAAAGTGATTGAAAAAATTCACAAAATTAAGCGTGGCAACCCGCTTGATACCGAGACCATGGTAGGTGCGCAAGCGTCTAGTGAACAATTTGATAAAATCCTTAAGTACATTGATATCGGCAAATCAGAAGGCGCTGAAGTTGTCACCGGTGGTGAAAAAGAACAGTTACCAGGTTTAGATAAAGGCTATTACATTCAGCCCACCATATTGAAAGGGCACAACCAAATGCGTGTGTTCCAAGAAGAAATTTTTGGCCCAGTAATCGCGGTGCAAACCTTTAAAACCGAAGAAGAAGCGATTGAAATTGCAAACAACACCAGCTTTGGTTTAGGCGCAGGGTTATGGAGCAGAGATGCAAATATCGCCTTTAGAGTAGGCCGAGCTATTGAAGCTGGACGCGTGTGGACTAACTGTTATCACCTATATCCTGCCCATGCTGCATTTGGTGGTTATAAAAAATCGGGCATAGGCCGTGAAACTCATAAGATGATGATGGACCACTATCAACAGACTAAAAACTTGTTGGTGAGCTACGACATCAATCCACTTGGTTTCTTTTAATTAAGTGGGAAGGCAGCACCTAGGTGCTGCCTTATTTTGTTATGCTAAAAGCGTATCTACTACTTTGTATTTTGCTCTGTTTATCAGTAACCGCTGTAACGCCGGTTTTCGCACAATCCGACGCCACTGACATTCCCGAAGACGTACGCCAATTATTCCCTACCGCTACTCGTGTAGGCAATGCGCACACTGACATTAACGTAATACCGGTTTATCAATTGCAGCAATTGCTGGGTTACGTGTTTGAATCGAAAGACTTTGTCGACTTTATTGGTTTCTCAGGTAAACCAGTCAATGTGTTAATTGGACTGGACACCCACGGTAATTTTGCCGATCTGGCTATAAAAAAACACAGCGAACCCATTTTTTTGCATGGATTAGGTGAGCAGTCGCTAAGAGATTTTATCGCGCAATATAAAAGCCACAATGTGAAAGAACGTTTCGTGGTGGGTGGAAAAAGCCATGTGGGCAAAAATGCGACCTACTTTGATGGTGTGACAAAAGCCACAGTGTCGGTACTGGTGATAAACGATACTATTGTTACCTCTGCATTGGCGGTAGCACGGGCTAAGTTAGATGGTTTTGTATTGCCCAGCACACGCATTATTAATCCTGATTATTTTGAAACTCTCACCTTAGAACAACTAGTAGCGGCCGGTTATATCCAAAAACAAACCATTTACCGTAGTGAAATAGATGACCTTCCTACCGAAGTTATCGACGCGGCGAATGCTTTTACCGACCCTCAAGAGTCATTATTTTCCGAGCACTTTTTCGGCTTTCTCAGTTTACCTATTGTGGGGAAAAACCTATTACGGGAAGAGGAATATCTTAGGCTTCAAGAAAGCTTAAAACCTGGCGAAGTAGCCTTGTTGGTAATGAATACCCAAGGCTTTAGTTTCGTGAGTGATGAGTTTATTCCTCAAACTGCGCCAGAGTTTTTTCGCCTCTCGCAATCCGCATTTACTATTGATGCTAGAGACTTAGATTTTTATAGCTTTTACGACCCTAGTTTTAAGCAACCGATGCCAGAGTTTGAAACCATAAAGGTACTTAGGATTAAATCACAAGGTGGGCTGTCCCTCGACCAAGAAATGACGGTCTCGATTAGTTTGCCCTTTAGCCCTCGGTTTATGGAGCAAGATGAGCACCTGTTTAACCACACGTTTTTATTACCTGACGCGCTATTCATGGAAAACCCCGAAGCGCAACAACGTGCTAGCGTGCCGCTTTGGCAGCAGTTGTGGCAAAGCAGGTGGTTGGAACTCAGTATTACGCTTGTTTACTTAGTTGCGCTGTCGTTGTTCTTTGGTTTCCAACGAAAGCTAATGAAATATTCGCGCATGGTGCATGTTGTTAGAGGGGCATCATTGCTCTTTGTCTTGTTTTTTATAGGCTTCTACGCGCAAGGGCAATTGTCGGTCGTTAATATTTATACATTGCTACTAGATTTAGCCGATGGTTTTTCTATTGAAGTCTATTTGCTCGACCCTGTTATTTTTGTGTTGTGGTGCTTTGTGTTTGTGTCGCTATTTATTGTAGGGCGAGGGCTTTATTGCGGCTGGTTATGCCCTTTTGGAGCGCTTCAGGAAATTATGGCAATTGTTGCACAAAAGTTAAAAATAAGGCAGATTCGAATAAAGCCAAAGCATCATATATATGCGCAAAAGCTTAAGTATGTCGTGCTGGTTGGCTTAGTTGCAACGTCGTTTTACTCATTAACATTGGCCGAAAAATTAGCGGAAGTTGAGCCCTTTAAAACCTCGATCACGCTCCATTTTGTACGCTATTGGCCGTTCGTACTCTATGCGCTTTTACTATTAGGATTAAGTTTAAAAATTCACAAGGTATATTGTCGCTACCTTTGCCCGTTGGGTGCTGGATTAGCTGTTTTAGGCCGCTTCCCTTTTGTTAAGCTCTTAGAGCGTCGTAAAGAATGTGGTAGTCCATGCCAACTCTGTAAGCAGAAAAAATGCGGTATAGATGCCATCGAACAAGATGGCAGTATTGATTATGCTGAATGTGTGCAGTGCTTTGAGTGCGTAGTGACGTTAGATAATCCTAACCTATGCAAAATTGATAAATATAAAAAAAATAAGGTGCCAACACGTGTCAAAAACTTCCATCCTGTCCGCGCTGAGTAAGCCTGCCAGTCAGTCAGTGTCTGCGGTATATGCGGCGGCAGATGCGTGTCATGACGTTGCCAGTGAAATTCTATCTAAAACAACGTTAGATGAAATAGAACTGGTACTTTTTCATACTTCAACGTCGTTCGATTTAGATGAAGTTGCGCAGAATATGACATCACTGTTTGTCAATGTGCCCACGGTCGGTTGCACTAGTGCCGGAGAGTTTAATAAAAACGGGTATTGTACCGAAAGCTTAGTTGTTGTTGCCTTCTTAAAGCGTGATTTTTCCATAGCTACCGCGTTAGTTTCAAACGTAGATAAAATTAATTTTGACGAAGCCCATGACATTGCAAGTGGTCTGCGCCATACCTTGCAGGCAAGAGATAAGCGGTACGATACCAATCAGCACTTTGTCATTTCTGTGCTAGACGGGCTAACCCGACACGAAGAACATTTTTTAGAGACCTTTGCCACAGCGTTCGGCAATATTCCTCATTTAGGCGGCAGTGCTGGTGACGATTTAAAACTTGAAGCCACCTATGTTTTTTATCAGGGGAAATTTCATCAAAACGCAGCAGTGTTAATGTTGATAGGAACCGGTAAAGCGTTCTCTGTTTTTTCTGTCGATCATATCGACTCGCCAGTGTCTAAGTTGGTGGTAACCAAAGCTGATCCAGAGTCTCGTACGGTTTACGAGATTAACGGCGAACCCGCTGCGCAATACTATGCAAGTTTGCTTGGGTTAAAGGCTTCTGATCTAACCCCAGATGTGTTTTCAGTATTCCCATTGGCGGTACTAGTAGGGGATAGATATTTTATCCGCTCAATACAAAAAGTAGATTTGGCCACCAACGCTATAACGTTTTACTGTGCGGTTGATATCGGCATTATTCTTACCTTTGTGCAACTTGGTGATTGTATCGATGTTCTAGAGAACAAGTTAGAAACGCTAACTCAGGAGTTAGGAGAGGCCGAATTTGTGTATACCTGTGATTGCTTTTTGCGGCGTTTAGAAATTGAACAAAACAAAAAAGAATCTGAAATTCAGCGATTGCAGCAAAAATATCATGTAGGCGGGTTTAATGCTTATGGCGAACATATTCATTCGGTGCATTTAAACCAGACCTTCACGGGGGTGTACTTTGCTAAAAACTGAGCAGCACCAAACCATTGACTCTCAAAGTAATGAAGAGAACCTAGCGCGTAATAAGAATGAAGCGTTCCCAGAGATTGAAGAGGATAAAACGCACGAGGAAACTGAACTAGAGAAGCTACGTCGCGAACTCACACGCCAAATCGATGAAAATGAAAAGCTTGAAAAGATTAACGCTGCGCTTATGTATCGTATCGAAGAAGGTGGATTCAATCACCATAGTTACCGGGCCTTTGAACATGCCGTGCAGTTATCTGAAAAAGTAAACGAGAAAACCGAAGCATTGCAAATCGTGCTGCAGAAGTTAGAAAAGTCGAATACTGAAATTGCACGAGCTAATCAAGAAACTAATCAACTCAAGCAGCGCCTAAATGACGCTATCGAAAGTATCAACCAAGCGATGGTATTGCTTGATAGTAAAGGGGCAGTGGTTTATTTCAATCGGCATTTTGTAACTGTTTGGGACAACTATTCAGTTACGCCAAAGATTGGTGATCATTATTATGATATTACTCAACTTGCCAAGCATTTAGGGATTATCCGCCGTGTGCTTCCCCCTGACTCCGAAGGCCGAGTTATCTATCAGCTGTCTAATAGCCGGTGGTATCAACTGACTATTCGCCGTACTCAAGAAGGCGGGAAAGTTATCTTGTTTAACGATATCACTGAAGTGAAGTTAAATGAGTCAAATCGGTATGAGCAAGTAATAAAAGAGAAAAACAAACTGCTACAAAGTCTTATTGATAATGTTGATGTTGGTATCTTGCTTATTAACCAAGAGGGTGGCGTTGCCTTTTGGAACAATACGTTTATAACCCAATCTAATTTGTCGAAGCAGGCAATGTTTGATTGTAAGAATATTTATTCTCTGCAAATGCATGCTGACTGGAGCGGTTTAAACCTTGAGAAAGGTGGTGACACCACTCAAATTATTAACGAAAACTTGGTAGTCGATAGGCGAATTACTCTGCTTCCTGACGGAAACACCCTGTGTACTTTTACCAATGTGACGTCTCAGCATCAGTATGCGGAAACCTTGAAGCAGAACGAAAGTTGGATCCGCATGATTACCGATAATGTGCCCGCACTTATCGCCTATATCGGCACAGATAAAAACTTCTTATACACCAACAAGGGTTATCGAGATTGGTATGGGCTAGGAGAAGAACCCTTGTACGGCGTAGCGATGGAACAAAGCCACCTTAAACACGTCTATCCTCGTCTTATTCATTATGTAGAGCGAGTAAATAAAGGAGAGGTGGTTAGTTTTCAAAGTGAAGAAACTAACGCAAAAGGTGAAATCGGATTCTTACAAAAAGTCTATCTACCCCATTTCAACGATAAGAATGAAATAGAAGGGCATTTTGTTCTTGCTACTGATGTGTCACACCAAGTAAGAAGTAAACAACAGCTACAAGCAGCGAAAGACCAGCTAGAGTCAAATGTAGAAAAGCGTACTCGAGAACTCAATCACGCAAATATTGCGCTGCAAGAAGCGATGAATTCAAAGAGCAAATTCTTAGCGGCCATTAGTCATGACTTAATGCAGCCTTTAAGTGCGGCTATTTTATTTAATGAGTCTTTAAGAGATCAGGTACAAGCATCTGCTGAACCAATAGTAAGCGCCTTAGATAACTCACTATCCGACTTGAACAGTCTAATCCGTACTCTGATTGAGACATCGAAATTAGACGCGGGAGTGGTGCAACCTGACAAACAGCGAGAGGATGCACTCCCATTGCTAACGCAGTTAGCTGAGGAGTTCAGCCACATCAGTCACGACTATGAAGTAAATTTTCGTTATAAATTCCAAGACGCTATTGTGCATACTGATCTAAGTTTGCTGTCACGAATTCTTCGTAATTTACTAAGTAATGCCATGAAATACGGTGCAAAAGGGAAAGTGCTTTTTGTGGCAAGGACGAAAGGCAACCATCTTCGCATCAGTATATTCGACCAAGGGGTTGGAATAAGCCACGCCGATCAAGCTGTAATCTTCAAAGAATTTAGTCGATTGGAAAATGACTTTAACTATTCTTACAGTTTAGGACTTGGGCTTTATATCGTTGATAAAATGAGTCGTCTACTAGAGCATGATATCAAGGTTATATCTACGCAAGGGGTTGGATCTTGTTTTACTTTAACGGTGCCCCTTGCAACTATTCAAGACATTGAGCACGAGGCTTCGTTTGATGCAGTACCTCAAGATAGCTTGCCTGATAACCTTTTAGATAAACAAATTTGGCATATCGACAACGACACCAATATGCGGATAGCCATGCAGACGCTATTCGAAAATTGGGGTGTGGAAGTGGTTACGTTTTCAGGTTTTGCACAATGCATGGCGGTGATGGACCATTGCTTTGACGAGTGTGATTTGCTTATTGTCGATTATCATTTAGATGACGGAGAGAATGGGTTAGAAATTGCGAAGCATATTAAGCAAACCATGCCGGCTATGCCCATTATGCTGTGTACGGCCAATCATTCTAAAGCGCTAGAAAATGAATTAGAAGGGACAAATATACAGCTGTTGCACAAGCCGATTAATTCACTACGCTTGAAACAAGCACTTAAATCGGCTGTTTCTTAAGTGCTATTCGCATAAACCCATAGGTGGCGGACGCTAGGCACAACACACATATGCTGTGTACGTATTAGTTAAATACGTACTGATTAAAATCGATATTGGCAGCGCTAGCTACCACTTTAACTCGATTGCTTGCCCCTAATTTCTTCAAAATAGATGAGACGTGTGATTTCACGGTTGTTTCTGAAATATTGAGCTCATAAGCGATAACTTTATTAGCTAAACCCTGGGTTAAATATTTCAAAACCGCTAATTCTTTTCTGGTTAACGAGCGAATTTGATCAAGAGAAATAGCGTCTTCTTTTTTCACTCGGTTTCTTGTCGATGATGTACGTAAAATTTCAGAAGGAAGGCATACATTACCCTCAAAAATAGACTCCACTGACGTGGCAATTTCTTCTATTTTACTACTCTTTGATATGAATCCTACTGCACCATAAGAAATGGTTTGCAGAATGTTGTGCTTTTCCGTTTCCGCCGAGATGATAACGACAGGAAGGTTAGGGTGCTGATTCCGAATTTCAAGTAAGCCATTGAGCCCGCAGGTTTCTGGCATATTTAAATCTAGCATCACAAGATCGAAAGCAGCATCAGCTTCGAGTACCTCAAGCGCTTCAGAGAGTGAATTAGCTTCAATGGTTTGAGAGTCGGGAAATTTTTTGCCTAATATCGTCACCATGGCGTGACGAAAAATAGGGTGATCGTCAATGATAAGAATTCTTTGCATACTATTACTACCCTCGGCTTAGTAAGTACCCAAATGCACTCACACAATACGTAATCTACCGCTATGTTTGTTAAATTTATTTTAACAAAATAGTTACAACGTGGGCAAGCAAATACGACCGAAGTCTTATAACAAAAAAGCCTTAAAATTCATCATAAATTGCTTAAAAGCGCTTTACGCTTTTGTTCGTATTCTTCTTCAGTAATTAACCCCTCTTTTCTAAGCTTTTCAAGGGTTTTGAATCTTTTTATTAGCGGCTCTTCATTCGGTTTTAATGCTTCCTTAACAATGTCGGGCGACACTGGCGTTTTATGTAACTCTGCTACGTTTACGGTGACCCAATCAGTTCTAGTAGACTTCATGGTTACACTCGATAAAGTGAACGCTAGCTTTTCATTGAAAGGGAATTTTGATACTACTCTTTCACCATAATTAAAGTCGTATTCAACAAGCCCTTGGTTAGTGGGGTCGTAGGCCATTTCGTAGGCGCTGTTTGCTACTCGATTGTGTTCACCAATGATGAGATTAAGTAGGCCTTCGTTGAAAAATGCTCTACCTGCTATAAAGTAAGTTTGTTTTTTTAGTCCTCCTAGGGTTCTTTTTTCTTTCGCCAAGGAAAATAATATATCTTGATGAGGCTTTGCTTTTTTTAGGCCTATGCTTAAATACTTCGCGAGGTTGTTTTGTTGTTTCTCTGTAAATAGAGGTTCAGTTGTACTTTTATTTTTTATTATTTTTATACTAGATAAAAATTTTAATATGTCTTTTTCATCTATCTCGACTGGTTGAGAAGTTAGATTTTCGGTTAATTCACTCTCTGCGATGTCGCCATTTTTTAATTTTTTCCCATCAATATTGTTGTTTTGTATTTTGATAAGAGAATTTTCACTTTCACGCCATAAAATAGTATCTGATGAAAATGATGGCGTGGAGAAAAATACCATGATAATAATCACTTGAATTCTTAACATTAATCTCATCATAATTTAGTACCAAGTAAATATAAGCTTCGTTTAAAATTACTTACTCTTAAAAAACATCTAAATAAGGAGCAGAATTGCTCCCTATTTGAGTCGAGAGTTAGAAGAAAATGGTGCCACCTAACTGAATAAGCGTGAGATCTTCTGCATTATCATAAAGTGACTGTGCTGCTTCAGAGCCACTGACGCTGAGACTTAAATTTTCATACTTTGCATAAATGAGAAAACGAGAGCCAAAATACTGCTCTGCCGCAATCCCCCATTGATTAAGTTCAGAGCCTACTACACCGTCTAGATGGGCCATACCGTATTGGTCGTTATAGCTTGCGTATTCTGCGTAAAAAGCGGAGTCGCCAAAGGCGTTATATTGCTTGCGAACACCGGCTTTAAAGTAATAGGCATCTGTGTCGTCCCCTGAGCCGATGATCGCATCATCAGTTTCTTCCATTTGATAGGTGGCCACACCGAAAATACCAGATTCAAGGTGCATTACGCCGGTTTGAAATTGTAAGGTTGATGAGCCGTCGCCGCCTACATTAGTGCCGCCGTCTTTATTCACTGAATAGCCACCATGTAGGTTTGTTTTAAACCCGCCATGTTCGGCTGAGTACTTAACCGCGATGTCGTATATTTCATCATTGGCATAGCCAACTGCCACGCTAAAATTACCCATTTTAGGCAAGTCATAACGTACGCCGTTCCGGTAAATCCCATTACAGTCAAGGCCGATACCGAGCCCAGGTGTGGCTAAGCATTGTGCAAACTGACCCCAGGCAACATTAGTCGTACCTTCGTCAATGCCGCGAATGAAGAATCCATTAGCGCGGAATAATGGCGAAATGCCAGACCAAATAGTGCCTGATGGGTCTGCAAGAACAGCAATGTTATCGGTAGGCATACTTTGTAGGCCTATAGTTACTTTCCCCCAATCCCCCCCAATGTGAAGGCTACTACCTAGAAGCCCAATATCGCCGCCATTGAAGGTATCTAAATTATCTTGGTTTGCGAACAGAAGGGGAGTTTGGTGGCCGCCGCCTGAATAGTTAGGTGTACCTGAAAGCGGCTCAATAATGACTTCGAAACCCACATCTAATCCGTGCTCTTCTAATTTGTAATCACCAGAAAGGGTAATGCGGCTGCCAAGTGTGGTGCCATTATCTGAAAGTTGAGCGACATCACTTCCAATGCCATCATCGTAATACGTTAATCCTTCATTAATCCAGCCAGAGATATTCCAAGAGTAGTTTTCTTCTTCTGCGTAGCTGTTCAAACTTAACGTACTTAAAATAGCGATAGATAAATATGATTTAACAAGCAATTTATTTTTCATTTTACTGTCCCAGTGTGAGTGGTGTTTTTTAATAATGAGAATTTATTTTTCTCATGTGCCCTAATTTAAGTTTCGGGTGTCAGTAAAATTGATAATAGATTTATATAGGTTTTGAACCATTGGACGTAAGGCTTGTTAGCCTCGTTCTTTAGGACTAAGAAAAATTAGGCGCATGGCGCCTAATTTGTATTTTTAATTTATATTTTTAACTTAAAGCTGCGCTAAATTAAAATTTAGCTTTCACATTTAAACTTACCATTCTAGGTTGCGCTGGACCTACAAATAGGGGGCTTTCCACATCGGGGTAGATGTCTTCTAATACTTCATCAGCTTCGCCGTAAGTGCCGAAGGTTTCATACTCTTTATCGAATACATTGTTCACCCGTAATTGGGCACTAAATGTGTGATTAAACTGATGGTTTAAATAAAGATTAGTAACAACATAGCTATCTAAGGTGTCATTTTCATTGGCTTCATCACCACGGAAGTATTGGCTAGAGGCTGAAATGATTTCTGCACCCAAGGCGGTTTGTTGGCTAAACGCGTAGTCTAGGTAAAATTTGATATTGTGCTTTGGTTGCCCAGGAATGGTATCACCTGCCTCAACTTGTCTATTTGCTCCTAACGGATTGAATGGGCTGAAAGAAGTAAAGGAAGACTCAAAAGTCGCGTCTAAATAATTATAATTAAATCGATAATTCAGCTTTTTCCAAAATGAGCTAATGCTGAACTCAACGCCCTGTCTACGGGTGGCATCAATGTTAATAAAGTAGCCTCTGGATGCCACCGAGCCTGCCTGCTGAAAAATGATGTCATCTTCACTCTCACTACGGTAAACATTTAGCATCATGTCGATGTTGTTAAAGGTCGCGGCATAGTTTGCTTCAATGGTTTGTGTGACGACTTGATCTAACGGCGGGTCTGCAACAAAACCATTAGGTAGGCGGCATGGATCATCTTCGTCTGCACAGCTTAATTCCGCAGGGCTTGGTGTTCTAGATGACTGGCTAAACGCTAGGTTTAACTGCGACGTATCACTAAGCGCAATATCTAGCCCTATGGCAGGGTTGAACTGGGTAAATCTATGATCGCCATCAAGAGAGTCATCACCGTCTTCGCTTAAATCTTCCATTAGTACATGGTCGCGATTGAACCGGCCCCCTATGTTGAGTGATACTTTGTCAGTAAGCTGGGTAGTATTAACAAAGAGTAAGGACCACGCTGAGGTGTCTACATCAAGCCTAACTCGTGCTTCAGCAGATTGAAGCCCTTGAAGTGGTATGACAGTTCGGGAGTCGCTTGCCGTGTCATTTTCCAGTATGCCAAAGGTGGTATCGGCAGAGTAATTGATATCCCCTTTATTGTAGGTAGCGCCAATTACCAGTACCGATGGTTTGCCTAATAATTCATAATTGCTGGCAAGCTGGGAAGAAACTCCAAAGGCTTCTGAACTTGATAATCCAGTGTTGTAAGTGCCGTCTATCTCATCAGGAGATACATCTGAAATGTCAGATAGCGCAGTATTTTCATCGTATCCAATGAAAGCAACGGCTTCTACATCATCGCCAACGGTGGCTAGTTTGTCATCATCCTCTTCAAAATCGTCATCGTCATCGTCATCGTCATCGTCATCGTCATCATCTTCCAGTTCACACAAGGTGATGCGGCCATCTGTAAATTGACAGGCGCCAAAGTCGCTGTCATCTCCGTTTATGGTGGTGGTTTCATTGTCGCGATAAAAAGCATTGAACGAGAGTAGGTGATTGTCACTTAGCTGCAAATCGCCTGAAAGGCTAAAGTGATGTAGCTCATTATTGGTTTGATCTGGGTGGGTATAAACCGCTTCACGACCTTCAATTTCTAACAACTCAATTGGTGAAGCCCCATTGCCCAATAGCTCACTATCGGCATACAAGTAGTTAAAATCTATTCGTCGTTTACTGTCTTGATAAGACACTGCACTGAATACTTGGTTTACCTCTGAAGGCGAGTAATCACGCCATCCATCTTCTTCATAATGATTGGCATTAATGTAATAGCCCCAGTTACCATTGTTCCCACCTGATTCTATCGACAGCGCAGACTGGCCATATTGCCCTACGGTGGCATCTACCTCGTTGGCATCGAAGGAAAAGCCTGTTTTCGTATTTAATGCCAGTGCGCCCCCAAGTGTATTTTGACCGAATAGCGGGTTCGAGCCGGAATAAAGTGACACTGTATCGATAGCATCAAGGGGCATTAGATCCCAATTTACGGTATCGCCAAACGCCTCGTTAATTCTGCCGCCATTTAGGTATACCGAAATGCCCTGAGGCAAGCCTAGCAATGGAGACGCGGTGAAACCTCGGTATTGTAAATCGGGTTGAAACGGGTTGTTTTGTGCATCATTTAAATTCACGCTGGCAAGTTGTGATTTCAAGAGTTCTGGCAAAGAGCGACTTACACTTGCTTCTATTTCCTCTTGAGACAACGATTGAACGGTACCAAAAATTGGCGCTGCATCACTCCCAGTTTGTAGTGCGGTTGCTCCATGGATTTCTATTACTTCTACATCGTTGTTTGCTAGCAGACTGTCTGTTTTAGTATTGGCGGAGGCGTTACTGCAAAGCGCTAGAGACACGCTTGAAGCGATGAGTGCGTAAGCTAAAGGCGTTGTGTGTTTTATTAGCATGTTCCTGATTCTTCTATGAACGAGTATGCAATCAGTATCGTGTAGGTGGGTCCCGAAAAATATCCTCCTAAAGAGGGAGGAAAGCTCGTAAATTGGTACTACATGAAAATCCCAAGTAACGAATTTTTATTAAGTAGGGCTTTTACTTATACCAGTATTAAGGTCATTTTGGGTGAGCGTGTTTTTACACCAAACTTCGCGGAGCGACGCCTGCCTATCTTGCGCCCCATAAATAAAGATATGCTCATGAAAACGCGCTACCCCTAGTGCATAACATTCTCCGTTAGTACGAGGTTGCCAAAATGAGGCGCTAGTCATGATTACTATAAGATGGCGATGGAATTGGGCATCAACCCTGTATACCCAGTTATTGCCAATACTTTGAAACCGTTCCTCAGAATTTTGTGCCGCCTTAACAGGCGTTTCGGCGATCTTATGCAGTAATTTAGGTAATGCTGGTAAGTTTTCTAGTGATAATAGCGAGGAATAGTCGGCCGCAAGTTGCGCGCTTTTTTTGCCTTTTAACTCAACGGCAACCTCTGTTGTAGAAACCCAATTATTTTTTATGGGTCTGTCTGCGCGCTTACTTTTGTCATACGTCTCATGCTTACCTGTTCGGCAGACATGCACATTATCAAGGTAATCGGCAAACGGTCTTGTTTTTAAAGGCGAGTGTGGTTCGCTATACCGAGAATTCGCTTGCTGTTGATAATCTCGAATAAGTTGCTGTACTGCTTGGGGTAATTTATTGTCTGTAAATAAACGAGGTTTGGCTTCTACGTTGAACTCAGTTAATACCGACACCACTTTTTTATGCGTATCTGTACGCGCTTGAGTACTGGTCTTGGTATTATGCACAAATCGAAGAGCAATCATGCCTGCATGGTTTACTTCATCATCAATAAAGAAGTGGCCTAAAGCAATAAACCTGCTTTTAATCTGGTGTTCGACATCAAGTAAGTCGTAAGTAAATTCCTGTGGCACCCACCACGTAGACACATCGTTTTCGATAGGCTTCACTTGATGATTATTCGTAAGGTGACGTCTCATGTGGCAAACAGGAACTGAGGTATTTCGTTTCAAAGTACTTGCGGGCACTTCAGCGGCCTCATTAAGAGGCATAGCATCACATAACTTTGTATTACAGCCTTTGGCATTAATTTCTGCTATAGCCTGTCTACTTAATGAGATGATTTCATCGCCGTCAGTATCTGCACCACTGACTAAAAGGGTGATGTGTTCACCGTCATACCATCTCTTCTTATAATCAATGAGGTCGTCAAAACCAATTTTTAATACCGAATCAGAAAACCCTCCGGCATGTTTGTAAGCCATGGTACTGGTATCACTTCGGCGTATGGCCATGTTATTCAAATAATCGATATTGCGTTCAAGCAGCGTGAGTTCATTAACGAGAACGCCACTTCGCTCTGCTTCAAATTTACTCTTTTCGTAATGGGTATTCACTAGGCCGCTATACAGGTATTGAATCGCACTGATAAAAAGCGCTTGATTATAAGATTGCACATAAAAATACGTACAGCCTGAGTAGGTCGTCGCGTTTATCGACAAGGGTAGCAAAGCATTTGCTACAAAAAGCTCATGGTCGGCAGGGTAGTAAGGCGACCCACGAAAACACATGTGTTCAGCCAGATGAGATACGCCTGAGTGATCATGTGCTGGCGTATTGACAACAAATACACCCGTGAATGGTGATTTTCTGCATTCTAGATTGCTCATCTTATTTGGATTCGCCGCAATGCCTGTATTAGTGCCATTGCCAGAACTGTCATGAAACCGAGTACTACCTGCGCTGATTATGTGACTTGAGCTACTTGAGCCACCTTCAGGCCTTTTAGCATTGCGTGACACATACCGGATGTTAATCATCAAAAAGCGCTCAAGCGGTCACGTCTTGTATCATCTTTACAGGGATAGCATTTTTCACTGTGCGAAATTTTAAAGTAGAGCTTGCCGGTTGCCCGGCTTTATCGGTAATAGTTTTCATCAAATGGTGATCGGGTGACTTATCGCAAACCGGATCGGTTTTGTGCATATCCCCGGTCAGCAAAAAGGCTTGGCAACGACAACCGCCAAAATCCTTGTCTTTTTCATCACAGGTCTTGCATGGCGAGGGCATCCAGTCATCGCCTCTAAAGTGATTAAAACTAAAATCATGTTCCCAGATATGCTGTACCGATGAGTCTTTCACGTTAGGAAAGGTAAGAGGTAGAATTTTGGCACTGTGACAAGGAAGCGCACTGCCATCTGGGGTTACCGTTAAAAAAGTAGTTCCCCATCCATTCATACACGCCTTTGGCCTATTCTCGTAGTAATCGGGTGTGACAAACATAAATTTAGGGCCGCCACATTGCTGGTCTCTATACCGGTTAATGGCCTGCTCAGCTTCTTCTAGCTGGCTTTGTGTAGGTAGTAAGTGCTCACGGTTTTCATACGCCCAACCATAATATTGAACCGTCGCAAGTTCTACAAAATCGGCCTTAAGTTCAGTGCTAAGCGCCATGACTTCTTCAATTTCATGAATGTTTTGGGCGGTAATACAAAAATTCAGCACCATAGGGTAGTTGTAGGCTTTAACTAACTTGGCAATATTCAGTTTTTGTTTGAACGAGTGGCGCTTATGACCAATAAGGTCGTTAACTTCAGCATTGGCTGATTGAAAGCTAAGCTGTATATGATCAAGCCCTGCGTCTTTTAATCTGGCAATGCGCTTTTCCGTCATGCCAATGCCGGAGGTGATCAAGTTGGTGTAAAAGCCAAGTTCGCGGGCATAGGCGACTAACTCTTCTAAATCTTTGCGCAACAAGGGTTCACCACCGGAAAAGCCTAACTGAACCGCACCCATTTCCCTGGCTTCCTTAAACACCTTCTTCCACTGAGACGTAGTGAGCTCGTTAAAGGTTTCTTCCATATTCACGGGGTTAGAACAATAGGGGCAATGGAGCGGGCATTGGTAGGTTAACTCAGCGAGTAGCCATAAAGGTGGAGTAGTGGCTTTGGTAGGTTGTGAAGCCATGGTAGCGTGCGTTGCGTGGTTAGTCATACACCACCCACTTTTTTTCTTCAGCGTGTTGCAAAAATACGGTTACGTCTTCTTCTAAATCCTCAGGTGCATCGGGAAAGGCCTTTCTAAGCGCTGCTGCAATGTCATCTGTAGAGCGCACACCATCAACAAGGGTTAAGATTTCTGACGCCGAAGGGTTTAGCTTAATCATGCCCTCAGGAAATAGAAGCACATACCCATCTTGTACTTTTTCGTATTGTAAGCGAAACAAAGGGTTCATAGACGGCGTGTTAGATTTGTTTGTCATTAGAATCTCCCTGTATGGCAAACCTGTTGATTGGCAATGCCATCGAAAGGTTTTCTGCCATATTCATAAGCGAAACAAATAGCATCGGCAATGCTCCACAGAATATCTATTTTAAATTGAAGAATGTTCAAAGCACGCTCTTGTTGATTGCGGGTAACAAAGTGGTCGAGCGTTATTTGAAGGCCGTGTTCTACATCGCGCCTTGCTTGCCCTAAACGCATTTGAAAATAGGTAAACCCTTCTTGGTTTATCCACGTGTAGTGAGTGGGCCAGGTATCAAGACGGCTTTGGTGTATTTCAGGCGCAAACATTTCGGTAAGTGATGAACAAGCGGCTTCTTGCCACGATGCGCGGCGTGCAAAATTTACATAGGCATTTACCGCGAATTTTACGCCGGGCAATATGTGAAATTCATTAAGTAATTCATCGCGGTTAAGCCCTACCGCTTCCCCTAGACGGAGCCATGCTTCAATACCGCCTAAACTGGTATCACCTTCCCGGCCATCATGGTCGATAAGCCTCTGAATCCAAGTGCGTCTTACTTCTTGGTCTTCACAGTTTGCTAATATGGCGGCATCTTTAACTGGAATAGCCATTTGATAATACAGCCTGTTTGCCACCCAGCCTTGTATTTCTTCTTTACTGCAATGCCCTGCATTCATACGTTTATGGAAGGGATGATGGATATGGTAATACGCACCTTTTGCGCGTAATTGCTGTTCGAATTCTTCTTTTGTCCATGCAGGTTTCAACATGTTACACCTCTATTTGCATGCCATCGTAAGCCAGCTCAATATTCTGCTCTTGCAATGCATGAAAGGCTGATGAATCTTCATTCAGCACGGGGTTAGTGTTATTAATGTGAATAAGGACTTTGCGCTTAACATTAAAGCGGTTAAGCAGCGCAATGGCACCATTTTCGCCATTTACTGGCATGTGCCCCATCTGCGTACCGAGCTTTTGGCTAAAGCCATGGTCAATCATTTCTTCATTCACCCATAAGGTGCCATCGAAAAGCACGCATTCAGCGTCGGCCATAACCTGCTTCACGGTGTCGTTGGCTTGCATACACCCTGGCGCATAAAAAAGTACGTGACCTGTTTGAGTATCGGTAATTTTAAGGCCAATATTATTGCCCGGAACAATGTTATCGCGATAAGTAGAATAGGGCGGCGCGTTCGACTCTAATACTACAGGTTGGAATAAAAGCCCATCTGCGCCTTCGGGCACAAACGTATGGTGAAAGTCAGTACTAATGGAGCGTTGCTGAAGGCCGCCGTGCCAGTGTTTAAGCACGGTAAATAAGGGAAAGCTGGTGGTTAAATCTTCGTTTACTACATCGGTACAGTACACAGGAAGCGGTAACCCTTCTCTTAGTGTAAGTAAGCCGGTGGTATGGTCTATTTGGCTATCGGTGAGCACTATAGATGAAATACGTGTGCCACGGGCAACGTGCTCTTCAGGCCAAAGCTGAGGATGACTATTTATTTGTTCCCGTAAATCGGGAGAGGCATTAATTAATACCCATTTACTCCCGTCGACACTAACCGCAATGCTCGATTGGGTGCGGGGGGTTGTTTTAATAGTGTGCTGACGTGCGCCTTTGCAATTTTCGCAATGACAATTCCATTGAGGGAACCCGCCGCCTGCGCCTGCGCCAAGAATCAATACCTGCATAACTACTCCTTGGGTATTTGAAAAAGGCTGCAATAGCAGCCTTTTGATTACTTATCACGATGGCTTAGGTCTAACGGTTGCTGATATATAGCGTTACTTCAAAACCTAGGCGCATTTCAGTGTATTGAGGTTTAGTCCACATCGTCATTTCCTCTGTCTTTTTGGGTGAGTTCAATATGAGTATATGTTGATTATCTGTTAACAGATATCCTTCTAAAGGAGGAGAATTACCATGAATCATGATGATTTTTGGGCAGTGGCCAGGCGTTGCAAATAGCCCACCAGTAAGGGAATAGGGCGGCCGGTAGCCGAATTGGCAGTACCATATTTAAATGCGGTACCAGCCACATCCATATGAGCCCAAGGAAAACGCTTAGCGAAGCGGGACAAAAAGCAGCCTGCGGTAATCATACCTGGTGAGTTTTTCCCTGCGTTTGTCATATCGGCATGAGAAGAGGCTATAGCGTCTTGATATTCGGGCCATAATGGAAATGGCCAAATTGGATCTTGGGCGTGTTCACCAGCCTTAATTAGTGCTTGTTCTAGTGGGCGGGAATTACTCATTACGCAGCTGCACTTGTGCCCTAACGCCGTTATAGCAGCACCGGTTAGGGTTGCTATATCTATGACAGAGTGGGGGGCGAAACGCTCACTGTAACTTAGTGCATCGCACATTAGCATGCGCCCTTCAGCATCTGTGCTTATAACTTCAACAGTTTGTTTTGAGTGGGTAGTAATAATATCGCCGGGCCGGTATGCATTACCGCCAATACTGTTTTCAGCGGTAGCCAATATTCCAATAATGTTAATGTTTAAGCCGAGTTCTGCAACCGCTTTTATTACTCCAAGTACGCACGCTGCACCTGCCATGTCGTAAATCATGTGGTGCATATCTCCTCCTCTTTTTAAGGTAGTGCCGCCCGAATCAAATGTTACACCTTTCCCTATTAAGACTACCGGCTTGGTATTTTTGGCGTCATTGCTTTGCGTAGCGCCATTTCCTGAATAACGAATTACCGGCATAGAAGCAGGAAATGCCGATGCGCGATTTACCGCCAAATAGGCATTCATACCTAGTGCTTCCAATGTATCTTGGTTAATAATCTCGGTAGTAATTTTAGAATACGCATCTGCGAGTATTGTCGCTTGGTCGGCCAAATAAACTGGGGTACATAAATTCGCTGGCATGTGAGACAAATCTCGCGCTAAGCCCATACCATTTGCTAGTGCGGCCTCATAATTAACGCAGGCCAGTAGTGCATCTGAGGTATTGTCCGATGCTAGCGCAGAGTCTCCATTAAGTGCTTCGACTGAAGCTTCATTTAACGCCTTATCTAAAACTAGGTTAGCTGCCACGTTTGTTGACGATACTTGTATGTTTAAGCTAGGCATTACGTTAGATAACAAGTGAGGGGAAGATTTATATCCTTTAAATTGATAGCAACAAAAATGAAAAGCTCGCAATAGCTGGCGAACCAGCGCTATACCCAGTTCTCTCTGTTTGCTTGCGCTTTGCATAGTGAGGGAAGTAGTGTGGCTGATAGCACTGTAAGTCGTTCCCCAAGGCAGTACCAAAGTGATTGTTGCCGCCTTTAACGACAGCGCGTGCTTAAACATATCAACAAATAGCTTACGTGTGCCGTGAGAAGCTGAAGGATGATCAAAACTAAGGCTGATATTTTCTTCTAAATTACCCACTCCCCATATAAGCCATCGTTTTGCCGCGGTCTCTACAGGCCGGTGAAGTAACACTTTTTGGCCTTGCGAGCCTACAAACTCTTCATCGTTAAATATCTGCTGAATGAATACTTGAGTGCTATGTGGCATGTTTTCAATGGTGGGGTGTATATCGGTGGGTGAGCAAAGCCATATTACGCAATCGGCGACTACTTCGTGTAAGTTGCGGTGAGGTGCTAATGTTACGTTTGTCATGGGCGCCCTTGTTAGTTTGCTTTTATGCGCTGTTTTTTCCCATGGCTCTTATTTCCAGCCGCCTTGTTTCCAGCGCTGTTAATTGAAAAGCTAGCAGCAGGTTTTGGCCTAAAGCTTCTTACGGCGAAGGTAAAGGTAATTAGAGTGAGCACAAGTACAATCACTAGCTCTTTTGCTGCAAGCTTTTCATACAACCCAAAGCGGAGTAGCTCAACGCCACTGGTAAAAGGATTAAAGGCGCACACTTGATACAGCCATTCGCTTGCTTCTTGCATTTTCCACAATGGATAAAGCGCACTTGAAAGGAAAAACATTGGAAAGATAACGAAGTTCATCACACCAGCAAAGTTCTCTAATTGCTTAATGGAATTCGCCAGCAATAAGCCCAGCGAGCCAAGAAAAATAGACAGTAATGCAATGATAGGAAGCGCGTAGATATAACCCATTAAGGGTAATTGCACGTCAACAAGTAAAGCAAAGCAAAAGAATAAATAAACCTGTATTGCTGAAACCAGTGTGTTGGCCACCAATTTACTACAAAGCAGAAATGAACGGGGGACTGGGCTCATTAGTAGTACCTTCATACTGCCCATTTCTCGGTCGTAAACCATAGATAGCGAGCTTTGCATACTGTTAAACAACACAATCATGGCGGCTAACCCTGGTACAATGTATTCCTCATACAAAATGTAAGTTTCGTAAGGCGGTATCATAGAAAGCCCTAATGCCGAACGAAACCCCGCGGCAAACACAAATAGCCATAACAAGGGGCGAACTAAGGCACTTAACAGCCGAGAACGTTGCTGCCAAAATTTCAGCATTTCTCGGTTTAATACACCCATAAAACAGCGCCAGTACATCATGCCGGAACCTTAGTCTGTGTAATTTGCTTGCACTTATAGAGGGTATTGATATTAGTTTGCACGAGTTAATACATCCCAAAGCTGATGAATATCCGAGACCTGATGTTTAGTAAGCAGCGCCGAGCAAATATCTCGTTCTACTAATTGCCCATTTAGTAATATGGCGAGGGGATCCGTCGGCGATACTTCTTCAAATAGGTGAGTAGCCCACAGCACAGTCACGCCTTGTTTCACTGCTAAGTCATGAACCACCGAATGAATTAACCGCCGAGAAGCAATATCTAACCCTACGGTGGGTTCATCGAGTAATAAGGTACTAGGTTGGTGAATAAGGCATCTTGCCAGCTCAACACGACGGCGGTGGCCACCATTTAAATAACGGATTTTAGTGTTCAGGCGGTCGCTAAGATCAAGTTTCGTCAATAAATCAGTAATACGTGAAATTGATTTGTCTGGGGCGAGTCCGTGAAGCGAGGCAAAATAGGCTAAGTTTTGCTTTACGGTAAGGTCGATATCTAGCGTACTTTGCTGAAACACCACGCCGAGATTTTTCATAATCGAAGCGCGGTTTTTTGTTATCGGCTTGCCATTAAATAAAATATTTCCTTGGCCAATTCGTTGTAACCCTGTGAGCAACCCAAATAGGCTACTTTTACCTGCGCCATTAGGGCCAAGTAAAATATTAAAGCCCGGTTTAAGGGTCAGTGAAATTTCATCAAGGGCTGCTACTTTGCCGTAAGTGTGGGTAACCCCTTGGATATCTATTTCCATTTAACGGCAATTCCCCATGGGTAACGTCCCACCTTAATCGTTTTTTCAACATCGAGAGTTTCAGTATTAATAACCGACACGTCGCCGCTTACCCCGTTTGTGGTGAGTAATAGTGACTGGTCTTGGTTAAAGGCTAATTGCCACACGCGCCGTCCTACAACTATGTATTTCTCTATTTCAAACGTACTAGTGTTTACCACAGCAACGCGATTTGCTGGGCCTAGGGCGACAAACGCGTAAGGGGAGTCTTTCATCAGCAATATACCAACGGGTTGTATTTTGTCGCGGTACACGCCTTTAACTGCAAAAGACAAGGTCTGTACTTTTTGCTTGGTTTGAGTATCAAATATGGTGACTGTGCCGCCAATTTCAGAACTTACCCAAAGGTACTTATCGTCAGCAGTAAAGTGAGCGTCTCGCGGGCGAGCATCTACTAAGCTATTAGCAATGTTCTCGTGGGTGTTGGTGTCTATCCAGTGCACCATGTTTGTTGTTTCTGAAGTAACCACCATCATGCGGCCGTCATGGCTTACCGCTAACCCTTCAGGTTCAACCCCTACATCTATTTGTGCAATTACCTGGCTGGTGGGAATATCAATAACGGTGAGCAGGGCATCGTCTTCATTGGCGGTGTAAATGGTAGTGCCATTGGGGTGAAGGGCAATGGTTTCAGGATCCTCACCTGACGGTAAATCACCGACAATAGTATGGGTGTCTAAATCGATAATTTGAATGCGATCGGAATCCGAGGCGCAAATGTAAGCATGGGCTTGGTCAGCGCTTAATATAAAGCCCCTTGGACGCTCACCAATGTCTAATGTATCGGTGACTTCAAACGTATTCATATCAATGACTGATAGGGTATTGTCTTTTTCATTGGTTACATATGCCTGTGGCAATGCACTGGCACTATAACTACTTGCCCAAAAGCTCATTATCAAAAAGCTGTTTGCCATAAAGCGGTTTTTCGTGAAGCGAGAAATCATAGTGGGTCCTTACAGGTTTTATTCGTTTCACCCAGGGTGTCTAACTCGTCAGATTGATGTAAAAAGCCGGGCAGCGGGGCATGAATAACTAGGGCTTCTTCGTGGGCTAGCGCAATGGGTTGTCGAAGTTGGCGTGTGCCTTTTCTGAAAGTTAATTGTCTGCCTTTGTAGGCTGCAATACTAAGCTGCTCCTCTACCAAAGCGTTAAATAATTGCGTGCCGATTAAGCTATCGTTAGCACTGCTACCAGTGCCACTCAGTTTACTTTGCTGTATGGCGGTGGAAACGGCGATAATGGCTGCATAAGCAGCAAAGTCTACGTCATTCATATTGCGCGAAAACTTTTCCTTAAAACGATTTTGCAGCTGCCTTGCGCCCCATTGCTCATGAGTAAAATGCCACCCTAAGGGTTTCAAACCTGCCGACCCTATAATGGGCACAATAAGGTGGGTATTAAAGGGTAAGCTGTAGGCATACTGACCTTGGGTGTCGGCAGCAAAAATAGCGTCGTAAGGTTTCTTAGTTCGAGTAAAAAGGGGAATTTCAGAAAATGCAGAGCGTCGTAAGTCAAAACTTGCCTGCCATATCTTCTCTTCAACAATATTTAACTTAAATTTCTTCGCGGTACGTAAAAACGCGTCTAAGTAAGCCTGATCACTTTCATGGGAGCCGCGCAAGGTAAGCACAGAGCTCAAACGCTTAGTTCTAAGCCACTGACCAAGCGCATCGGTTTTCATTTGGTAGCTAGGGTAGGTGTGCAGTACGTTAAGTTCGCAGTGCTGTTGACGAAAAGCATCCTTGCCACTGGCTACATTCACCACTAATGCGCTGGGGTTAATAGACACTACCGAACGAACGGCTTTTTCATATTGAGCGTCTGGGCTATCGATAAGCACCACAGAGGTATTGGCAATCACATCGGTAGCCGCTGAGTCAAAAGCGTCAAGGCGGGCAAGCGACAGCGAATAGCCCAAAAATTTTCCTGTAATATTGGCATCTTCAATGCCAATTTCGGCACCCGCAATTCCTTCGTCATTAGGACGGGTTAAATACGAAGGCGTTCCTGCGGGGGGAGGGCGCTCCACGTTAATATAGACAATGTTCGTAGTGCTAGGTTGGGCTTCAGCTTGCCCTACATATTTATTTTCTGGCTGACTCCCCGATTGGGCATGAACATTGGCATGCAAGGCCGATACGCTTATCAATAGGATTGATACTCCTATCCATATTTTTACTTTTTCCATGAACCAGCGAAGGGCTTTTCTCACACTTCTTTTCACACTTTTTTTAAAAGTGTGCCTTTTGTCAGTCGCGATACAAAAAGGGTATATGGCATTATTCCCGAATAACATCCTCCTAAAGGAGGAATGCTATGGCGCTAAAGTAGCATTCGTGAATGCCTGTCTGCGCATTAGTATTGAAAGTACTTAGCGTCAAGAGAGTTTCTCGTAGTGACTTGTTTGCGAACCTTTTATTTTATTCCCTTCATACTTTTAAGTTTTTTAAGCTTGAGTGTATTAAGCACCAGTGTTTTTGCTCGATCTTTTGATGACATTATCGAAAGTAAGAAGATTAATATTGCGGTTTATAATGACTACCCACCTTACTCATACATGGAAGCGGGTTCAGCGAAAGGAATAGATGTTGATATAGCTAAAGAAATTGCTGCTAAATTCAATGTGGAATTAGTGTTAACTTGGATGACCCCAGGGGAAACGACGGAAGACGATTTTCGTAATTTTTTGTGGAAAGGGCACATCATTCACAAAGTTAAAGCCGACTTAATGATGCGTGCTCCCTACGACCGTTCTTTTTCCCAAAAACGGGACGATATTGGCTTATTAGCGAATGAGTTAGTTCACATGTTCGCACCGTATCAACAAGAAAGCTGGCAAATAATTCACAACACGGAGCAATTGCCAGAGGTAGAGACCATGGCGATGTTTCAATACCATACTATCGGCGCTGAAATAGACAGTATTCCTCATTTTTACCTCACCTCGGCCTTTGGCGGAAGGTTACGAGATAACACCTCTCAGTATGCCAGCAATGAACTTGCCATCGATGCTATGAAAAAAGGTGATGTTGATGCGGTAATGGGCCTTCGAACACAAATTAGCTATTTGTCTCAGTTTCTTGATAACACAAAATTCAAACTCGCTAGCAACGCGTTCCCTCTTATAGGAAAACAGAAGTGGGACTTAGGGATAGCCGCGCACAACGACTACCGAACCCTAGCGTATGAAGTTGGCGATGTAATTACCGAGATGGTACTGACCGAAAAAATGGCGCACATTTTTAGTCAGTATCATGCCGCCTATGAAATGCCTGATTACTATGCTGTTGAGTAATGCCGGCGAGCAATGCTATTACAATAGCTCCACTTTTATTAGGCACATTTCCTGTTAATTCCTCCTCCTAAAGGAGGGGACAATTCACTCAGCCGTTCCATAGGCACGCCCATCGGGCACCGCTATTCTAATTCTATCGAATAGTCTGAAAATCAGACACATTCATGGCCAATACGCAATTAGGAAACGTTATGAATAAATCACTACCATTAAAAAGAATTGCTTTAGCTTTATTGGTTTGTGCGGGGGCAATTTCCCCCGTTCAAGCTAACGTGACCGATAACGACATACAAAACGACCAAGCCACTACTGACGATATCGTATCGTATGGCATGGGATTACGCGCGCAGCGCTATAGCCCACTATCTGCAATTAACAAAGACACCATTGAAGAAATTCGCCCAGTTTGGGCATTTTCGCTTGGTGGCGAAAAACAGCGGGGCCAAGAGTCTCAGCCTATGGTAAAAGATGGCGTTATGTATGTGACGGGTTCTTACTCTCGCGTATGGGCCATTAATGCGATGACTGGCGAAGAACTCTGGCAGTACGAAGCTCGTTTGCCCGATGGTATTATGCCTTGTTGTGATGTGATTAATCGCGGCGTAGCCTTGTACGATAATTTGGTCATATTCGGCACCCTTGATGCCAAACTGGTAGCCCTTGATAAAGATACGGGCAAAACCGTATGGAAGAAAAAAGTAGAAGACTACAAGGCTGGTTACTCCATTACTGCCGCGCCTATTATTATTGATGGTATGGTGATAACGGGTAACTCGGGTGGTGAATTTGGTGTAGTAGGAAAGGTATACGCCTTTGATGCTAAAACTGGCAAACAGATTTGGGTTAGACCTACTGTTGAAGGCCACATGGGTTATATGTGGAAAGACGGTAAAAAAACCGAGAATGGTATTTCTGGCGGCGGGGCGGGTAAAACTTGGCCTGCAGATTTATGGAAAACTGGCGGTGCTGCAACCTGGCTAGGCGGCACTTATGATGCTGATACAGGGCTGTTATTCTTTGGTACAGGTAACCCATCACCTTGGAACTCTCACCTTCGCCCTGGCGATAACTACTTCTCTTCATCTCGTTTAGCGATTAACCCTAAAACGGGAAAAATTGTATGGCACTTTCAAACTACGCCACACGATGGCTGGGATTTCGATGGTGTAAACGAGCTTATATCGTTTGATTATGAAGAGGCAGGTAAAACGGTGAAGGCCGCTGCCACTGCAGATAGAAACGGCTTCTTTTATGTATTGAACCGTGAAGATGGTGATTTCATTCGAGGCTTCCCGTTTGTAGATAAGCTAACGTGGGCCAAAGGCCTAGATGAGAATGGCCGCCCACTTTACATTGACGAAACGCGTCCTGGTAATCCGTCACTTTCAGACGATGGTAAAAAAGGCGCACAGGTTGTCGCTCGTCCTGCTTTCTTAGGTGGAAAAAACTGGATGCCTATGGCGTATTCACCTGATACGGGTTTGTTCTATGTACCTTCCAACGAATGGGAAATGGATATTTGGAACGAAACCACCTCATATAAAAAGGGCGCTGCTTACTTAGGTGCTGGCTTTACTATCAAATCTGTCAATGAAGACTTTATAGGTGTACTTCGCGCCATTGACCCTAAAACCGGTAAAGAAGTATGGCGTTATAACAACTATGCGCCACTATGGGGTGGGGTAATGACTACAGGCGGCGGTCTAGTATGGACAGGCAACCCAGAAGGTTACCTAATGGCCTTTGACGATAAAACCGGAAAGATGGTTTATAAGTTCCAAACCGGCTCAGGCATTGTAGGGTCGCCAGTAACTTGGGAGATGGAAGGCGAGCAATATGTGTCTGTGTTGTCTGGCTGGGGCGGTGCAGTGCCTTTATGGGGCGGCGAAGTTGCTAAGCGGGTTAAGCACCTAAACCAAGGTGGTACGGTGTGGACGTTTAAATTACCAAAGCGTTATGAACAAGTGGCTAAGAACTAATTTGTTTTAAATACGATAGAAGCCGATACCTTTGTAGGTATCGGCTTTTTTATATCTGAAATAGCCTTTATCCTCCCAAAGGAGGAGCCTTTCAAAACCAAAGTAGAGTTACCCCAATTATCACATTCAGTATAATTTTTTCATCAGCTTGAGAGGATGTATGAATGATGAAAGTAAAAGTATCTCTTTTAATTACAACGCTTTTTCTGGCCTTAACGGCGCACAAGTTAGCAGCACATGGCAACGTGACGCCACAAGGCGCTGACAGCTCTGAAATGCAAAAAATTACCGATGGTGATGAGTCTGAAGATGGCTGGGTGTTTGAAAACCCTTATCGTAATTTAGATGAAGAAACTCACAAGAAGGTGTATGAATTTGGCGAGTCAGCCTACTCAAATAACTGTGCCGTTTGTCATGGTCTTCATGCGCAGTCAGGTGGCATAAACCCAGATTTACGTTTGCTCGACCCCGAAAGTATGGAAGACGATGAATGGTATGTAGAGCGCCTTCGTTTTGGATCATCAAAAGGCATGCCTGCGTTAGGCGGTATTCCAGAAGGGCAGTCTGAACCCATTTTAGATCAAGAGACACTATGGGCCATAAAAACCTATGTAGAGGCTCGTAGAATAGTAGCAATTGAAGAAGGTGAAATTGAAGTAGACTAACTATATTCCCGTTTTGTCGGCCGGGTCGAGAAATCGCCCGGCTTTTTTATAGGCCAACTATTTTTCAAAAAGTGAAAGTAGACTAAGCACACCCACTTATCAAAATAAACGACTTACATTATTTCAAATAAATCTGTGCAAAATTAAGTGTTTGCAGCTATTATTTTGGTAGTTCATTGGACGAAACGACTTATTTTTAGGCCTTAAATGCACATCCTGCGATTCCTTTTCTTTTTAGTTTTTATCACGAGTATGCATGTTGAGGCCCAGCACATTGATGCCCAACAAGTTGATATTGGCAAGAAAGGGGATATCGATGCGTTAAAAGCATCTATTCGTACTGAAAGGGAGTTAGGAGACATTGAGAAAGCAGAGTTGTTAACGCAAGATCTGCAACGCATAGTAGACCATTCACAAACGCCCGAATTACAAGCTGATCTAGCCACTATTACAGCCGAGAATGAGATCAGCCGAACTCGATACTCACACGCTATCGAATTATTGAAGTCAGCTGAGTTAATGTATTCTCGTTTGTCTAACGATTTTGCATTAGCTCATGTCTATACCATGCTTGGTTACGCCTACTACAGCATGTCTGAATATCCCTTGTCCCTTGATTATTACCATCGCGCGGAGCGGATTTACAAGGCCTTAGATGATAAAAAAAGCCTAAGTATTGTCGGCAGTTATATGGGCATGGCGTTGGGCGCTATCGGTGATTATGAAGGGGCTATTATGGCGTACCAAACCGCGCTCGCTCATGCTGTAGAACAAGGCAGTGATGCTGAAAAGTCACAGGTGCTGTATAGCTTAGGGGGTCTAAATGCCAAGATGGGGGATCACCGCAGTGCATTAGCGTATTTCTATAGCTCTCTGGAGATAGATACCAAGCGCGGCATGATTCAAAATATTGCATTCAACAATGCCTTAATTGCTGAGTCATTATTAGCGCTGTCAGATTTTGAAGCTGCCGAATCACATGCTA
>NZ_CAXBMP010000024.1:0-70144 GCF_963976965.1 uncultured Alteromonas sp. | reverse complement strand
ATTCGAACGGGGGACCTGCGGATTAACAGTCCGTCGCTCTAACCAACTGAGCTAAAGGGGACCTGCTTTTCAACGGGGCGGAATATTAAAGAGCATCTGGGTTTCTGTCAACAACCTTAATCAATTTTTTATGCTAAGTGGTCAAAAAATAGCTTTTCAGGGGTTTTGTGCTCAAGTTTGCACCAAAACCAAGAAAGTGATGCTTAATTACTGAGCGAGTATTCGTATCGCCGTATTTAACTGTATTATCGAAGGAGTGAATATTAACGAACAGCGACTCGTTTTTTGGAGTAGCAAAATACGAAACCTATATAATAAAATAGAATAAAAAATGTTTTGTATACTGGTATTGTGTACAGTGTTTAATAAATATGTAACCTACGGCTTAGTATCTCAAGGTTAGTCTTCACTTACATAATTAGGAAGGGGTTACCCAGCATAGGGCGTAATTGCTGGGGTAGAGCTACTTATCCACTAATTCTGTGGATAACTATGTTGATAGTTATTAACTTGAGGATAAATTGGTAAGATCATCGTGGTCATGATCGTTAACTTCATATGCCCGTTAGCACTAAAATTAAAATCATTTCAATAACTTATGTGTTAACGCTAGATCTCTTGTTAAGATCTTAATAGATCTGTTGGACAAAAAATATCTTGTGTGTTAATTCGTCGACTATCAGTTACTTTTTCAACGATATAACAGTCAGAAATGAAAGGTTTACATAAATTTTACATTTTGTTCGGCATAGTTCTTAAGGCAACCTAGGGTTAATCGACCGAACGACTGTCTTAAAAGCGCAATCTAGCCGTAATGAAATTGTCATTACAGTAAATTGGCTTAATTTATAAACTAACCTGACAAGGCTTCTAACATTAGCTAGCAAAAAAGTGTGTTCAACGACATCTGCGCCAATGTCTGCCTAAAACGTGTAAATTAGCCATTAGTATTAATTTAAAAGATGCTCAGGTGGCAAAACCGACACCTGACCAAGCCCAAACCTAGCTTGGTCGATTTAACATAGCCAATGTGGTCAGTCTCACATAGACTACTGTCAGCATCTTGTTGTGAGGCAAGTTTAGTTATATACGATAGTCAGTATTTATTAGCGCCAGTTATTTCTACCAATCAACTATTGAGAGGGTTTGTGAAAACAGACGAGTCCCCGAGCCGAGCAGCGAATCTTTTAAACGGTGATATTCCTTCTACCCTAAAACGCATGACAATACCTATGATACTGGGCATGGTCATGATGATGAGTTTCGGGTTAATCGATACCTTCTTTGTCAGTTTACTCGGCACTGAGCCTCTCGCTGCCATTAGCTTTACTTTTCCCGTCACCTTTACCGTTATTAGTTTAAATATTGGGTTAGGCATCGGTACGTCGGCTATTATTGGCAAGCTGCAAGGCAGTAGAGAATTAAGTGAGTCGAAGAATTACGCGACTGGTTCGCTGATGCTTTCTACCCTATTAGTGGGTACGCTGGCGTTAATTGGTTACTTCACCATTGAACCCATTTTTACTTTGCTAAACGCCTCGCCAACATTATTACCCTATATAAGGGATTATATGTCCTTGTGGTACGCGTCGAGTATTTTCCTTTCATTGCCTATGGTGGGAAACAGTGTACTAAGGGCCTGTGGCGACACGCGTACCCCAAGTATTGTTATGGCAACCGTAGGGGGCTTAAATGCATTGCTCGACCCCTTGTTTATTTTCGGTGCAGGTCCGGTTCCCGCAATGGGCATCAAAGGCGCTGCCCTTGCTACGTTATTAGCGTGGATGGTGGGTGCAGTGTGGATACTTTATTTACTGGCGGTTAAACGAAACCTTATTCTGCCCCGACTTCTTTCATTGCTAGAACTAAAGGCAATAAGCGGGGATATATTAAAAATAGGCTTGCCGGCGGCTGGGGCTAATATGCTTACGCCGATAGCTGGTGGTGTAATGACCGCAGTGGTGGCCAGTTATGGTGCCGAAGCGGTAGCAGCTTGGGGAGTAGGAAGCAGAATGGAGTCTATTGCCAGTATTGTGGTACTTGCTCTTTCTATGACTTTACCGCCATTTATTAGCCAAAACGTGGGTGCAAATAGATTTGATAGAGTGCATAGCGCTTATATGGTGTCGTTAAAATTTGTGCTTTTCTGGCAGTTGTTCGTATTTGTTGTTATGTGGGTGTGTTCCGGCTGGATTGCTGTTGCCTTCACCAGCGAGCCGGAGGTGAGCCGACTCATTCAACTGTTTTTAATGATAGTGCCTTTAGGGTATGGCATGCAGGGTATTATTATTTTGACGAATTCTTCGTTAAATGCGATGCACCACCCTTTGAGTGCATTGGCATTGAGTGTTATCAGATTGTTTGTATTTTTTGTGCCAATAAGTATCGCGGGAAGTTACTTTTTCGGTTTAACCGGATTGTATTGGGGAACGGTAGTGGCAAACATTGCCATGGCGACCGTGTCTTTTGTTGTATTTAAAAATACGCTCTCGGTATTTAAACAGGAACAACATGCTACCTAGGTGGCAAGGTAAATAAGGTATTTAATAAATGAGTAAAGGTTTTGAACTTCATTCAAGCTACAAGCCAGCGGGCGATCAACCCGCTGCCATAGAAACCTTGGTGGATGGCCTAGAAAGTGGCTTAGCAGCGCAAACCCTATTAGGTGTTACCGGTTCTGGTAAAACTTTTACCATGGCGAATGTTATTAGCGAAGTTCAAAGACCAACGCTCATTCTGGCGCATAACAAAACCTTGGCGGCACAGTTATACGGGGAAATGAAAGATTTTTTCCCTAACAATGCGGTTGAATATTTTGTTTCTTATTACGATTACTACCAACCAGAAGCATACGTACCAAGTACCGATACGTTTATTGAGAAAGATGCATCGATAAACGATCATATCGAGCAAATGCGTTTGTCTGCAACAAAGGCATTGATGGAACGCCGAGATGTTGTGATTGTAGCCAGTGTTTCGGCTATTTATGGTTTGGGTGACCCCGAGTCGTACATGAAAATGCTTTTGCATTTGCGACAGGGCGATACTATGGATCAGCGAGATATTTTGCGCAGACTTGCCGAGCTTCAATACAAGCGTAACGATTTAGCCTTCGAGCGGGGGACATTCCGTGTGCGTGGCGATGTGATTGACATATTCCCTGCGGACTCAGAGAAACAAGCGGTGCGTGTTGAGCTGTTTGATGATGAAATTGATAAAATTAGTTTGTTCGATCCGCTGACAGGCGCAGTCGACAAATCGGTTGTACGGGCAACGGTGTTTCCGAAAACCCATTATGTAACCCCAAGAGAAAAAATCCTTGATGCCATCGAGCACATAAAAGGGGAATTGAAGTCTAGAAAGGCGCAGCTGCTAGAAATTAACAAACTAATAGAAGAGCAGCGAATTTCTCAGCGTACTCAATTTGATATTGAGATGATGATGGAGCTTGGGTATTGCTCGGGCATAGAAAACTACTCACGTTATCTCTCTGGCCGAGCGCCTGGCGAGCCGCCCCCAACGTTATTAGATTACTTTCCTGCGGATGGCCTCATGTTCATTGATGAATCCCATGTAACGGTTTCTCAAATTGGTGCCATGTACAAAGGCGATCGCTCTAGAAAAGAAACCTTGGTGGAATACGGGTTCCGTTTACCTTCAGCGCTTGACAATCGCCCACTGAAATTTGAAGAATTTGAGCAAATTTGCCCACAAACGGTATACGTATCGGCTACTCCTGGTGAGTATGAACTTAAAAAGACCCATGGCGACATTGTAGAGCAAGTGGTGCGCCCCACAGGGCTGTTAGATCCCATCATTGAAGTGCGCCCCGTCGCTACCCAAGTTGACGACGTATTATCGGAAATTCACAAACGAGTGGCGCTTGATGAAAGGGTACTTATTACTACGCTCACTAAGCGAATGGCCGAAGATTTAAGTGAATACTTAAATGAGCATGGCGTTAAAGTACGGTATTTGCATTCAGATATCGACACGGTAGAACGCATTGAGATTATTCGTGACTTACGTATTGGTAAGTTCGATGTGCTGGTAGGGATTAACCTGCTTCGTGAAGGCTTAGATATGCCTGAAGTTTCACTGGTAGCAATTCTTGATGCCGATAAAGAAGGCTTTTTGCGCGCAGAGCGCTCGCTAATTCAAACGATTGGTAGAGCGGCACGTCACATCAACGGTCGCGCCATTTTATATGGCGATAAAATTACTAAGTCGATGAAAAAAGCCATGGACGAAACTGAGCGTCGCCGTGAAAAACAGATTGAACATAATAAAGCGAATAACATCACGCCGATGCGCTTGAATAAGCCAATTACCGATATTATGGATTTGGGTGAAGGGGCTCATCCAGCGTCCGGTAAAGTAAGGCTTCGCAAAGTAGAAGAGAAGAAGAAACAGAAGAAGGCGGCAAGTGCGACTGAGTTAATGGATCAAATAGCCGAGCTTGAAAAGCAGATGTTTGAATATGCCAGAGAGCTTGAGTTTGAAAAAGCTGCGTCGTTAAGAGACGACGTAGAGGCTCTAAGAAAGCAGGTCGTTGCGTTGTCGTAATGAACTCGTTGGTGATTCTGCTTAGAAAATAATCACGTTAATTTTGTTTAATCGCATATAACAGTATGTTTATCGCAGAGATTCACCTTAAATTGTCGTTGTAATCGAGGCGCCAGTTGCATATAGTTGATACTTAAGTATCTATAACTATACCTATAATGGTGCCTTTATGCTAAATCGTCTTCAAGAGTCGGATATCAAATTGTTACGTGTGTTTTATGCGGTAGCAAGTTGTAATGGTTTTACTGCTGCAGAACCTGTGTTGCGCATGCAACGTCCAAATATCAGTGCTGCAATTAAGAAGCTTGAAGAACGTTTAGATTTGGTATTATGCCACCGCGGTCGTGGTGGCTTTCAGATGACAAAAGAAGGCGAAGTGGTTTTCCAAGAAACCAAGCGTATTTTTAACGCCTTCGATAATTTTGTATTTAATTTGAAATCATTGCACGATGACTACTCAGGTCACATTACGCTAGTGCTTATGGCTGGTCTGCCGCTTTCTATGCATTTAGCGGTGAGTAAAGCCGTTAAAAGCACAATGAAGAAATTTGATGATATCCACGTTAATATCCAAACACGTTTATACAATGAAGTAGAGCATGTTGCCTTATCCGGTGAATGTCATTTGGTGGTATCGACCTATGATATGGTAAAACCCGAATCTGTGACTTTTCATCCTATCGGGATCACCACAGATGGACGTTTATATTGTTCACCTACACACCCGTTAGCCAAATATCGTGATACTGCATTGCCTGAAAATATTAAAATTGAAGACTATCCGGCGATTGGTATCTCTGGTTTATCTTCAGCAAACTACATCGATAATGAGTCTCGTCTTGCTATTCAAACCTTTTCAGACTCCTTCGACGCTGCAATGTCTGCCATCATGACGGGTGAGTATATTGGTTTATTACCTGACTACATGGCAAAAGAGCAGGGCGCAGCGCTAGGGCTGGTGCCTATCGCCAATGGCAGCTTGTATAACTTTAGCCACGATCTATTTGTAATGAATGGCAAGAACACACGATTGAACCCAGTTTTACGACACTGCATCAAAGAGCTCACTTACTTCATAGCTGAAAGTCAAAAGTAGGTTAGGTACGCAAATTAAGTATGAAAACGCCTTGTGAAAACAGGGCGTTTTTCGTTTCAACCAAAAAGGAATGGTTTATCTTCTTCTTAGTTAAATTAGTGTCGTTCTTTTTCGGAACGTATTTATGCTTTTCACTGCATCATTATTTTGATGTACCAGTAGTGTTGGCCGCTGCTTTTACGGGTTTAGTAGGCAGTTTTTGGCATTGGCCTAAAAAGTATGGCAATCACCCTCAAGCCGCTATTTATGCTGGCGCTTTCGCTGGTATGTGTTCAAGTGCAATTATCACGGGGTGGGAAGCGCTATTATTTATTTCTGTGGTAGGGGCTGGCGTCTATACCCTAACGCGCAATATTTTCGAAGGTTTTGGTGGTCGGCTAGGGGCTATTGCATTTACCGCAGTCAGTAGCCTTATTTTTCTAAGGGCGTTGTTTTGACGGAATTATTAGTTGTTATCACTACCCTTGCCGGCGCGTTCACCACTTACCGGTTAGCCAAGCTGCCAAGGTTTAATGTAATTCGAGCGTCCAGTTTACTCACTATTGTATTTTACTTTTCAGTGCTACTTATTCACAGCGTACTAATAAGTGAAACTCGTTCACCCGATGCGGCTGAATTTTGGGCCACGGTGTTTTTCGGAGGTAGTTTTGTAGGTATGAGCGCACCACATCGTTTTTCGTATTACTTGCTAACTATTTCGTCGTTATGTTTTGCCGTCATTTTTATGGTGTTGCTGCCATTGCTAGATGGAATTGGTGGTGCACTGGGGTGTAGTGCTTTTATTTCAGTGGCCATAAGCCACTCACTTCGCGTAACGGTGAATAAGCTAAAAGGCGCCTGAGTAGGCGCCAAATCGATTATTCGTAGCTAAGTGGGTCAGTGCAGTGATTCTCTCTGAACGCCTCTAAGCGCTCTTCACAGGCCCCGCATTTGCCGCAAGCTTTCTCTCTTCCGTTATAACACGTCCACGTTTCGCCGTAGTCTAAGCCCATTTTCAACCCGTCGGTTAAAATCGCTGTTTTGCTGTCTTTAATATAAGGCGTCACAATCTCTACCGGGGTGTAGTTGGCAATGCGACAAACATCACTCATCTTTTCCACAAACTCAGGACGGCAGTCTGGGTAAATAGCATGATCGCCCGAATGCGCGCCATAATACACTTCGTTTGCTTCTAAACTTACGGCATAGCCCACGGCTAACGACAGCAAAATCATATTACGATTAGGCACGACCGTTTGCTTCATGCTAGGTTCTTCGTAATGCCCTTCTGGTACATCGATATCAGAGGTTAGCGATGAGCCACCTATTAAGCTATTAATAGCACTGATATCCACAATTTTGTGGGGCACGTTTAACGATTTACACACTGCTGCCGCATAATCTAATTCTTTCTTATGGCGCTGACCATAATCAAAAGAAAGGGCGTGAACGGTCTTACCATCACGTAAGGCTTTGTGTAAAACAGTGAATGAGTCCATTCCACCTGAATAGATAACAACAACGTTTTCTGACATAGTTTTAAAGTTTTGAGAAATTATGCCCGAATTTTATGTGATCCTTGGTAAAATCGAAACATACAATCGTTAAAGGGTGACATTTTGTCGAAATTAATCACGCTGAACATCAATGAAATGTTCGAAACCATCCAAGGGGAAGGGGCACATACTGGTATCCCGTCTATCTTTGTTCGCTTACAAGGATGTCCTGTGGGTTGCCCATGGTGCGATACCAAACATACTTGGACGCTGGATAACGCCTTGGTAACCACGGCACAACAAGTTATTGATAAGACCAACGAGTCTGAGCACTTTTTTGAAATTGATGAAAACAAGCTATTGTCGCTATTTTCTGAACAAGGTTATGTGGCAAAGCATGTGGTTATCACCGGCGGTGAGCCTTGTATGTATGACTTGCGCCCACTTACCACGTTGCTACACAACAATGGCTTTTCTACTCAAATAGAAACCAGCGGTACTTATGAAGTGTTGTGTGATGATAGAACTTATGTGACGGTATCACCTAAAATTAATATGAAAGGGGGCATGCCAGTTTTGCTGAGTGCCCTTGAGCGCGCGAATGAAATAAAACACCCTATTGCCATGCAAAAACACATTGATGAGTTAGATGCGCTGCTAGCCGATGTCTCTTCGTTAGCAGGTAAGCAGGTTTGTTTACAGCCGATAAGTCAGCAACCAAGGGCGACCGAACTTGCAGTACAAACCTGCATAGCCCGTAATTGGCGACTATCCTTACAAACACATAAATATATTGGTATAGAATAAATTACATAAGCGTGAGCAAAGGAGTTCGATAATGGCGTTGAAGTATGTAAAAACGGCACTGCTTTTGTGTTCGTTGCTTGTAGCAACACAAAGTGCCGCGGCATTGTGGACAATTAACTACCCTAAACCGCTAGATGACTCTGACGCTCGCGCCGAATACCCCATTGCTTTGCTTAAACTGGCCCTTGATAAAACGGGTGTAAATTACGAGTTATTACCATCAGATCGCATTCTTTTGTCTTCAAAGGCATTGCGACAACTGCGTGAAAATCGTGAAGTGAACGTGGTGTGGAGCATGACGGACAGCCAACGTGAAAAAGACCTTCTCCCTATTCGAATTCCCATTGCGAAAGGACTCATTGGTCTTCGGGTATTTGTTATCAATGTAGACAGGGAAGCGGAGTTTGCACGGGTTTCATCAAAAAATGAATTAATGAACTTCACACCATTACAAGGTGAAGAATGGCCAGACACTAAAATACTACAAGCTAATGGCTTTAATGTTGCCACAGTGCCGAATTTCAAAGATGCCTATTCGTTATTGCTTCAAAACAAAGGGGATTTCTTTCCTCGCTCGGTTATTGAGGTATCAGCTGAACTTGAAGGGCGATCGGCATCACTTAAATTAGAGCCCGATATGGCAGTTTATTACCCAACTGCCATGTACTATTTCGTTAATAAGAGTAACCCAACGTTAGCACGCCTAATTGAAACAGGATTGAATCGTGCAATTGAGGACGGCTCTTTTGAAGCGTTATTTAAATCTTCGAATGAAGCAATTTTAGAAGAGTTAGACATCAAAAACAGACGAATCTATACGCTTGATAACCCCTTATTACCGCCTGAAACACCGTTAGCCGACGAGCGGCTTTGGTACGTAATTGAACAGTAAAGTAGGGCTTACAATTCGCTCTAGATTTTATCTACAGCCCTTATAGAACATACATATAACTCATAAAAAAACGCGGCAAGAGCCGCGTTTTTTATTTAAAAGTTCAGGTGACTAGAATTAGTCAGAGGCACCTGAATGCACGTCTTTCATTGAACGACCTGAAGGATCGGCATTGTTCTTAAAGCTTTCATCCCACTCAAGCGCTTCAACCGTACTACAGGCAATAGATTTGCCACTAGGTACACAACGGGCAGCGCTTTCTTGCGGGAAGTAACCTTCGAAGATAGTACGGTAGTAGTAACCTTCTTTGGTATCTGGTGTGTTCACTGGGAAGCGGAACTCAGCAGAAGCAAATTGTTGGTCAGATACTTCGTTCTCAACGAAATCACGGATAGAATCAATCCAAGAATAGCCTACGCCATCACCGAACTGTTCTTTTTGACGCCATAGCACTTCAGCAGGCAGAGTATCGCCGTTGTCGAACGCTTTACGTAAAATCCATTTTTCCATTTTACCATCAAGACACATTTTATCTTGTGGGTTTAAGCGCATGGCCACGTCGATAAAGTTTTTATCTAGGAATGGAACACGGGCTTCAACACCCCATGCTGAAGTTGCCTTGTTCGCACGAGCACAATCGAACAAGTGAAGACGATCTAGTTTACGTACTGTTTCTTCGTGGAATTCTTTCGCATTTGGTGCTTTGTGGAAGTACAAGTACCCACCAAAAATTTCATCGGCGCCTTCACCAGACAATACCATTTTAATGCCCATGGCTTTAATCTTACGGGTCATTAAATACATTGGCGTTGCCGCACGAATGGTGGTGGTGTCATAAGTTTCTAGGTGGAAAATCACGTCACGAATGGCATCAAGGCCTTCTTGTATGGTGAAGTGAATTTCGTGGTGTACCGTACCAATCATATCAGCCACTTTCTTCGCAGCTTTCAAATCGGGTGCACCTTCAAGGCCTACCGCGAAGCTATGTAGGCGAGGCCACCATGCTTCTGTTTTATCTTCGTCTTCAACACGTTTAGCAACATATTTTGCCGCAATCGCAGAGACTAATGATGAGTCAAGACCACCCGATAACAATACCGCATAAGGTACGTCAGACATCATGTGAGATTTCACTGATTTTTCAAACGCTACACGTAAATCGTCAAGGTTAGTGGTGTTGTCTTTTACTGCATCGTATTCCATCCAATCACGTTTGTAGTACTTGGTGATCTGACCGTCTTTACTCCATAGATAATGCCCAGGAGGAAATTCGCTGATGGTTTTACAAATAGGCGCCAAAGCTTTCATTTCTGAAGCAACGTAGAAGTTGCCATGCTCATCGTAACCTGTGTATAGAGGAATAATACCCATGTGGTCACGAGCAATTAGATAAGCATCTTGTTCATCGTCATAAAGCACAAACGAGAACATGCCTTCTAATTCATCAACAAAACTCACACCTTTTTGTTGAAAAAGTGGAAGAATAACTTCGCAATCTGAGCGAGTTTTAAATGGATAAGGTTCTGCTAAATCGTCAGCAAGTTGCTTGTGATTATAAATTTCGCCATTGACGGCTAAAACTTGTTTGCCATTTTGGCTGATAAGCGGCTGAGCGCCGGTGTCCACATCAACAATAGCCAATCTTTCGTGACAAAGAATGGTATTGTCATTATTCCAGATTCCCGACCAGTCAGGGCCACGGTGGCGCAATAATTTTGTTAATTCGAGGGCTTGGGTTCTGAGTTCAGACACATCGGTTTTGATATCAAGGATACCGAAAATACCACACATAAAACGGATTCTCTCTGTTCACTTGTTGAAAAATAATTGAGGTTTTTTCTGTCGGGTACTCGCGAACGAGTTGGCGAAGGTATTGTTGTTTTTTTTAATCGCGCTTTCGCATGCCTTGAATGTGCCAGTCTGACAGGAAATTGCAAGTACAATATGATGAGAAAATGGAAATTATTATTCCAAAACACGATGTTCTTTAGTGAAAGCATCGCTGCTGTTAGTGTCATTAACTAAGATGTCGCACAAATACTAGGCAGTATACAAGTTTCACCTCCTGTGTTTATATCAAAATTTATTTTATATCTCTTTGATTTTATAGTTTTTATATTTGTATCTCTTTGCGTTCTTTGGGCGCATAATCTGCCGGTTTTTTCAACACCTGGTAAAGGGTATGCAATTTTCAAACGACCGAGTTTCGGTATATGTTATTCCTGATGTAGATAGCCTTCAAATGGACGCGAGTGTTCAGGGTTCACGCTATCGTGATGCCATGCACATTGAAGTGACAGGCGGTGAAGCTTGGCTTTTTGAGTATGGCGTGGTGGTTTTTTGGGGTGTCGTAGAAGAGGAGCGTGTAGCCTTGCTAAATAGGTTGCAGGTTAGTCCTAAGTTGTTGTCTGGTATTCATCAAGAGCATCTGCAATTTGCATTTACTAGTGATGTACTTAGGTTGCAACGGGACTTAATTACGCTCTCGATTGACGATCCATTACTTCGGCTATCAATCAGCCACGGATTAGCGCAGTCAATAAAACTCAATGAATACGAGCATAAAGCGCAAGATACTATTACACGCTATGCGTATTTACCAAAAGCGTTGGCCGAAACGGGCAAGATAACGTTACGTCGACCCGCGTTGGCGAAAATCCGCGGGCATTTGTTTAGCACAAAGAGCGACATCTTTTTGCATTATGGGTTGCTTGATACACCAGAGTTCTTTTGGGAATACCCAGAATATGAACATGCTTATAATGCCACGGCGCGATACTTAGATATCCGCCCCAGGGTAGATGTGCTTTCGAACAAGCTGAATGTTATTCATGAGTTGTTCGAGATGTTAGCTGAAGAGCTAAATCATAAACATTCATCGTTTTTGGAATGGATAATTATAATCTTGATTGCGTTTGAAATAGCGACGTTTGGCGCTGAAGAACTCAAAGGGTTGTTCATGTAAGACGCACTATTTAAAGCGTGTTGTATTAGCAATAAAAAAGCCCTGTATCTACAGGGCTTTTTTTATTAAACGCTAGTGTTAACTGAGGTTAAAACTCAATTTTTACGTTGAAACTCACTGGTTTCTTTCCAGGCTGGCCACTGCTCGGCGTTAGCAACGTTAAAACCTACATCAAACAATAGCTGTGTGTCTTGCACAATGCCGCTTAAATCCCAATCGTCACGGTATTGGTCACATACTTGGTGATAACAGCCCGTTACAATCACATTCATGCGTTTACGGTATTTAGCCGTTGTTTCGTCAGCCGGCTCATTACCACCTTCTGCATACAGGGCAGGCACGCCTTTTTTCGCAAAGCTGAAGTGATCGGAACGATAATAGTAGCCAGCTTCAGGACGATCTTCCTGCGTTAACGTTCTGCCTTGTTTATCAGCTGCAGTTTTAAGGTAATCTTCTAAATCTGACTTTCCCATGCCTACCACGGCGACGTTCTTGGTTTTACCTAACACGTTCATGGCATCCATATTGATATTGGCCACCGTATCTTCCAGTGGAATGACGGCGTTATCTGCGTAGTATTTACTGCCTAGTAAACCTTGTTCCTCAGCCGTGACTACTAAAAACGATACAGAACGCTTCGGCGCAATATCTAAGTTGGCGTAGGCTTTTGCCATCGCTAAAATAGCAGCACTGCCTGTAGCGTTATCATGTGCACCATTGTAGATATTGTCGCCTTCTTTAGATTCATCTTTTCCTAGATGATCCCAGTGCGCGGTGTAAATAACATGCTCGTTGGGTAGTTCTGAGCCAGGTAGTGTGGCAATAACATTGTGGCTTTTAGATTTCTTAAATGTATTTTGCACGGTTACCGAAGCATTGATATCCATCGCTTTATGATAAGGCCCAAGCTTGGCTTGATTCTTTTCGTCTTGAAAATTAAAACCTGCGTCAGCAAATACTTTTTCTGCGGCACTTAAGGTTAGCCAACCTTCAATGGCAACGCGGCTAGCGCCTTTGTCCTTAGATACTAGCCCATACTGAGGGCCACTCCAGCTATTCGCCACTACTGACCAGCCGTAAGAGGCCGGAGCCGTTTCGTGAACAATGAGTGCGCCGGCAGCACCTTGGCGGCTAGCTTCTTCGTATTTGTAACTCCAGCGACCATAGTAGGTCATCGTTGTGCCTTGAAACTTCCCACTTTCAGGGTTTTCGAAACCTGGGTCATTCACCAATATCACGACGGTTTTGCCAGTAACATCTAAGCCTTCATAATCGTTCCAGTCGTATTCGGGAGCGTTAACGCCGTAGCCAACAAATACCAGTTCTGAGTTTTCAAGTGAAACGGTTTCTTGCTCACGCTTAGATGAAGCAACCATGTCATCTTTATACGCAAAGCTATTATCACCAATTGTCATGGTCATTTCAGGGTTAGCGGTAATTTCCATTAACGCCACTTCTTGAAGGTAGCTGTCGCCATTACCCGGTGACAATCCCGCCTTTTCAAACTCCCGAGTGAGATAATCCAGTGTTTTTGTTTCACCAATGGTGGTGGGCAAACGACCTTCAAATTCATCAGATGACAGTATTTTTAATGGTTCTCGAATATCTGCATCTGAAATGTTGGCGTAAACTGCGTCGAAGTTAGTCGCGATATGCTTTTTTTGAGTTTGAGTTTGAGTTTGAGTTTGGGTTTGAGTTTCAGGCTGCGTCGTGTCTTTTTCAGGCGCGTTATTGGGGCTGCAAGCACTTACCACTGATACGGCAGTTACCAGCAAGGGCAAAAACATTTTTTTCATTGTTAGTCTCTGTTTGCTCTACAATACCGACCAGTATAGAGAAAACCTTAAGACGAACCAATATTAAGTATGCCAATACCTGTTACTCCTTGGTGTAAACACCATATTCAAGATAATGCGTCTTTACCAGTACATACGCTGTTGAAAGAATTCATGTTGTTAGACGACACTGATTTTCCTAGTGCTGCAAGACTTAACCTTTTGCGTGAAGCGTTTCAACCGCAATGGCAGGGTCCTGCGTTTATAGCGCAAGGAGAGCTTGATAAGAGAACGGCCAACAGTTGTGACAAAAGTACAGAAAATGACAGCCGTTACTATGAAGAAATTATCGCGTGCGACAACTGCGTACCTACGCGGGAAAATAGCTGGCATGATTTGTTCAATGCCCTTATCTGGATCCAATTTCCCGCGACAAAAGCGTTACTGAATGCGCTACACATGCAAGATATTGCGCACCATGGCACACACCCAAGAACCGAGCGACGAAACCGCATTACGCATTTTGACGAATGTGGCGTAGTACTGGCGCTTGAGGAAGGCGACGCGAGTAAATCAAACATGTTGCTGAATACGTTAGCCCAACATCAATGGCAGGATAGCTTTGTTATCCATAGACATGAGTGGGGAACCCACATGACCCCCTTTATTTTTGGGCATGCAAACCTTGAGATGATGCTCTCGCCTTTTATCGGGCTTACGGGGAAGTGGTTGGCAGTGAGTGTGCCTAAAGGGTTTAGCGAGATGAATAAATGGGAACAGCGCCAAGAGGTAGACAAATCATTGGTAAAACGTATCACTGAGCTTGATGCGTTTAACAAATCTCCGCTACTAAAACCTATTCCTTTGCTTGGCATACCAGGGTGGTACGAAAACCAAGATGAAGCTTTTTATAACAATAGCGAGTACTTTAGGCCTATTAGGGCGGGAGCGAAACCGTCTATTCAGCTACCGCTTTTCGACATAACGACGGTTTGAACTCACTTCTTACACCAAGCTTAGGTGTAAGAAGCGCGTTGCAAGTGGTATAGCATACTAGATAAGCGCGAACACCCCCCAAATACCGTAAATCACGACGTATGGCGCAGAAGCAATAATTGCCGCCTTTTTCGTAGAGAATGAGGTCCATTGGGTAATGCCTACCATAGTGAGGTAGATAGTCCAAAACAACTCAACACGAATAGCTTGAGCAAATGCAAACCATGGTGATGTCATTTCGACACCGAGTAGGTAAGAAAGTGACAGTGGAGCAAGTATTGCCGGTGATATTTGATGATCGCCCGCAAACATAATAAGTGCCGCCGCGATAAGGCCTGTTACTACGTAAGGCATAGATACCCACCAGGTAAAACCATACCAATCTGTAAAGCCGAAAACATGACTGTCATCACTGCGTGTCGTTAAATTCAAATAAACAGCAAAAATAGCGTTAACGATAGTAAGAGCAAAGAATGCGCCTACTAATTGGGAAAGCATGAGGGTGTTTCTGGTGAAAAAGGCGCGCATTTGGTCTTCTTCTGCCGGACTCATGGCATCTTGGGCTGCAATATTAATATTTGCAAACCATTCGATATCAACGAAGTTAACGTATAGATATTGAGCCGCTAACGTGATCATCATAACAATAAGAAAGGGGAACCAACTCCAGTTGTTTTTTTCACCGACGGCTTTAAACACGCCATTAGGCCGAAAAAATATATCATTACACGCTTGAAAGGGGTTTGATACCGAATGCATCCGTTGCTCCGAGATAAAATATTATATTAGTTTTGTTTAGGTTACTGATATACCAAGGCTAAGTACAGGAGCGGGTTAAAGAACTGTACCTCTTTTTAGTAAAAACTTGTGTCGAGAGCCTAGCTGAGAAACTCAACTGTACTTACAGCAATGCCAAAAACGTAAAAAGGCCAGTATTACATACTGGCCTTTTGATAACGTCATCTATTGGATAGCTACTACTTAGTAATAGCGGTTTATCGTTACTGACTTAAATACGTTAAGTTCAATAAACACAGCACGATAGCGCTATACAGTAACGAGATAGGTAGCCCTATTCGTATAAAGTGGCTAAATTTATAATTAGCCGCATTAAACACCAATAAGTTCGTTTGATATCCAAACGGCGAAATAAAGCTAGCACTTGCCGCAAAGGCAACCGCTAAGGCGAATGGCATAAGCGGTGCGCCTATTATTTCAACCAGCCCATATGCGAAGGGGAACATGAGCGCCGCTGCTGCGTTGTTGGTCACAAATTCGGTTAATAGTAGGGTAGTAAAATACACTACAATTAACGCAATAAACCAATTGGTGTCGGCTAAGTAGGGAATCAATTGCGCAGTAGAAATGGCAATAACGCCCGACGACTCTAATGAGGTGGCTAAGCTTAATGCTCCAACAATAACAATAATAAGGTTCAGCGGTAAATTACGCTTCATCTCACCGTTGTTCGTTACCTTTGAGCCAATCAATACGGCCGCCAAAAACAACAGCCCGATTGCGAGTGAAATAATATCTGCCGCGGCTAATGTCACAACGGTAAGGAAACCGCCAAGGGTTATCCATTCCTGTCGGTTGGTAAGCGGGCGAGAGATTTTTTGCTCAGACAATATAAAGAAGTTCTTACTTAAATTTTGTCGCGTATTGAAATCTGGGCCAGCGGCAAGTAATAGGAAATCACCTGCTTTAAGTTTTATTTCACCGAGCTTGCCTGATAGCTGCTCGCCATCACGGCGAATAGCCACTACGGCTGAATCGAACAAAGCCCTAAAACCGAGGTTTTTTATGGTTTGTCCAATAATTTGAGCGCGGTTTGCTACCACCACTTCGGTTAAGCTTTCACGCAAAATGCCATCGGTTTCGGCAAAGGTGGTTAACCCTTTTATGTGGCTTAAGTTATCAAGCTTTTGCACATTGCCGGTAAAGATAAGTTTATCGTTTTCAGCAATCACTAGGTCGGGGCCTACGGGAGAAATAAGGTTCCCGTCACGAACCACTTCAACCAAAAATAATTCAGGTAAGTTACGAAGGTGGTTTTGCTCAACGGTTTTGCCAATGAGTTCTGAACCCGAATTTACTTTCGCTTCTACCATGTACTCTTGGTAGTTGTCATTCTTGTTCGCAATATTAGGTAGTAATGGTGTAAGCAAAAACATCAGTACGCCGCAGCTTAAACCGGCTACTAGCCCATATAGCGTGAAGTCAAAAAAGTTAAACCCAGGATGACCATGCTCTTGCAAGAAACTATCTACAATTAAGTTGGTGGAGGTACCAATTAGGGTGACTGTTCCACCGAGTATGGCGGCATAGGAAAGCGGAATAAGTAAGCGCGAAGCAGGGTGATATTGATTCTGCTTAATAGGGCCTATAAGGCTGGCCACAATAGCCGTATTGTTTAATAGCGCTGAAGAAATGAAGGTGAGTGAAAACAATTTCCAATATGATTTAGAGAAGCTCGTACTCACTAGCTTTCTACCAATACGCTTTATTAACGCAGTTTTATCAATTGCACTGCTGACTAGCAGTAGCAAGACAAGGGTTATTAACCCTTTGTTGGTTAAGTTCAGCAAAATGTCGTCAAGCGACAACTGCTGAGATACCAATAGTAATAACACGGCGCCTGAAAAAACAGTAGACGGGCGCTGATTTGAAAAAATCAGCGCAAAAATCGTGCTGGCGAAAATCGCCAGCACGATAAACTGGTTAATATCCATATATTTTCCAGTCCTGCTTTTACAGCTTGCTAATGTCCACAGCGCTCCAATGAGGGAAGTGCTTACGTACTAGTGCATTAAACTCTAATTCAAACTCTGAGAAGTCTGGAGAAGCGTGTTGTGCATCTTTAGCAAGTTCATCAATGATCATACCTGCACCAACAGTACTGTTAGTCATGCGATCAATAACGATGAAAGAACCAGTAGGGCGATTACGCTTGTACGGGTCGCACGCTACGGTTTGGGTAAATTTCACATCTACCACACCAATTTCATTCAAGTTAAGGTGCATCGCGTCTTTTTCTTCAAGGGTGTTCACATCAATTTGGTTATCGATATGAGACACAACACCTGTCGTTGACTTGGTCGCAAACTTAAACAAGAACTGCTTGTTTGGCATAAGTGGCTCTTCGTCCATCCATACCAAATGTGTTTTAAATTGGGTAGAAAGTAGTGGCAAGTTACCTGATTTAACAATCATGTCGCCACGTGAAATATCAATTTCATCTTCCAGTGTAAGGGTAACCGCTTGAGGTACATAAGCACGCTCTTGGTCGCCTTCAAAAGTCACAATCGATTTTACTTTCGACGTTTTTCCAGAAGGAAGAGCAGTTACTTCGTCGCCTGGTTCAATTTGACCAGATACCACCGTACCGGCAAACCCACGAAAATCTAGGTTAGGGCGGTTAACGTATTGAACAGGGAAACGGAAATCATCATGATTATCGTCTTCACCAATTTTTGTGTTCTCTAGCATCTGCATAAGCGGAATACCATCGAACCATGGTGTGTGTTCGCTCACGTTTACTACGTTATCACCTTCAAGTGCAGAAAGTGGTACGAATTGAATATCTGGAATATCCAATTGCTCTGAAAACTTCAGATAGTCTTGCTTGATCTGGTTGTACACTTCTTCAGAGTAATCCATCAAGTCCATTTTGTTGATAGCAACAATAACGTGCTTAATACCTAACAAAGATACTAGGAATGAGTGACGCTTAGTCTGTACTTTTACACCGCCACGGGCGTCAACAAGTATGATGGCAAGGTCGCATGTAGATGCGCCAGTTACCATGTTACGTGTGTACTGCTCATGTCCTGGAGTATCAGCAATAATAAACTTACGCTTATCAGTAGAGAAGTAGCGGTACGCTACGTCAATCGTAATACCTTGCTCACGTTCTGACTGAAGGCCATCAACCAATAAGGCTAAATCGACTTTCTCGCCAGTTGTACCTGACTTTTTGCTGTCTTTAGTAATGGCAGCAAGTTGGTCTTCATAAATCATTTTTGAGTCATGAAGTAGGCGACCGATTAGGGTACTTTTACCGTCATCTACACTTCCGCATGTAAGGAAACGTAGCATGTCTTTTTGTTCGTGTTGCTCAAGGTAAGACAGTATGTCTTGCTTTAATAAATTGTTTTCGTTGTTCATGTTATGCGCTCACAAGGAAAAAGGGGTTTAACACAGACTCTTTTTGGTTGTAAGTAAGAGCGTCGGCGTTGTCATTTAACGGATCGTTCGGGTCTAGCACAGTCACATTGGCACCTGCGGCTAGGGCTACAGCATGAGCTGCGCCTGTGTCCCATTCGGAAGTTGGGCCTAAGCGAGGATAAAGGTGAGCTTCACCTTCAGCCACTAGGCATAACTTTAATGAACTACCCATGGCCACTAATTCAGTTTCACCCTCTAGTTGAGACAGTAAATTTTGAATTTCAGGGCTTTGGTGAGAGCGGCTACCTACTATTTTCCATACTTCAGCACCATCGTGCTTGCGTGCAGAAATAGCAGTAAATTCGCCGTCTACTTCAGTCCATGCGCCTTCACCCACAATACCTACATAGCTTTTGTTAAGTGCCGGTGCGTACACCACACCCATGGTAGGTTTGCCGTCTTCAATCAACGCAATGTTCACGGTGAATTCACCATTCTTTTTAATGAATTCTTTCGTGCCGTCAAGCGGATCAACAAGCCAATAAGACTGCCATTGTTTGCGCTCATCCCATGAAATGTCTGCCGACTCTTCAGATAAAATAGGAAGGTCAGATTCTTTTCCAAGGGCATCAACAATTACGTTGTGCGCCGCTAAGTCAGCTTCGGTTAGCGGGCTGGTATCTTGTTTTTCGTAAATAGCGAAATCTTTATCGTAAATCGCCATTATCTTATCGCCTGCTTCTTTAGCAATGCGAAGAATGGTTTGTGCCAGTGTATTAGTCATTGTATTAGCCTGGGCCATTACACAAGTCCTTTTTCTTGCAGTAACGCATATAAGCGTTCAGCAGTTTGCTCTGCAGGTTCATCTTGATACGTTAAATGTATCTCAGGCTTTTCCGGTGCTTCATAAGCAGAGTCGATACCAGTGAAATCTTTAATCTCACCGCTACGCGCTTTTTTATAAAGCCCTTTCGGGTCGCGCTTTTCACACACTTCGATAGGTGTGTCGATAAACACTTCAACGAACTCACCGTCTTCTAAAAGACCACGGCAATAGTCGCGATCCGCTTTAAAAGGAGAGATGAACGCTGTTAATACCAGCGTGCCAGAATCGACAAATAGTTTTGCTACTTCACTGATTCTGCGAATGTTTTCTACACGGTCTTTATCGCTAAAGCCCAAGTCGCCACATAAGCCATGACGCACATTGTCACCATCTAATAGGTAAGTGTGCTTAGCTTGCTCGTGAAGCTTCTTCTCAAGCAAGTTGGCCAGAGTTGACTTACCAGAACCACTTAGGCCGGTAAGCCAGAACAGGCGAGGCGATTGATTCAGCTTTGCAGCGCGGGTGGTTTTATTCACCTCATGCTTGTGCCAAACAACGTTGTCGGTGGCCATTAGAAATACCCTTCCATTTTCTTCTTCTCCATAGAGCCAGAGCTATCGTGATCGATCACGCGGCCTTGACGCTCAGAGGTTTTAGTCAGTAGCATTTCTTGAATAACTTCTGGCAAGGTAGCCGCAGTAGATTCAACAGCACCCGTTAGTGGGTAGCAACCTAGCGTACGGAAACGTACTGAACGCATTTCAGGCGTTTCGCCTTCGTTCATTGGCATACGTTCGTCATCAACCATAATCAATACACCATCACGCTCTACAACAGGGCGAGGCTTCGATAAGTAAAGCTGAGGAATGTCGATGTTTTCTAGGTAAATGTACTGCCAGATATCAAGCTCAGTCCAGTTAGACATAGGGAATACACGAATGCTTTCACCTGGGTTAACTTGAGAGTTGTAGATGTTCCAAAGCTCAGGACGTTGGTTTTTAGGATCCCAACGGTGGTTGCTATCACGAAATGAGTAAACACGCTCTTTCGCACGAGATTTCTCTTCGTCACGACGTGCACCACCAAAGGCAGCATCAAACTTATATTTGTTTAATGCTTGCTTAAGTGCAGCAGTTTTCATGATATCAGTGTGCTTTGCTGAACCATGTGAGAACGGGCCTACGCCTTGTTCAACACCTTCTTCATTAATGTGTACTAGCAAATCGAAACCATGTTTCTTGGCTTGCTGGTCACGAAACTCAATCATTTCCTGGAATTTCCACGTAGTGTCTACGTGAAGCAATGGAAATGGAATTTTACCAGGGGCAAAAGCTTTGCGCGCTAAATGCAACAACACCGAAGAGTCTTTTCCAACAGAATAAAGCATTACCGGATTATCAAATTCCGCAGCAACTTCACGGAAAATTTGAATACTCTCGGCTTCGAGTTGTTTCAGATGCGTAACAGACGGGATACTTGCAGTCATTTTCGAGTCCGATTTATGTTATATAAGATTAAGTTATATACGAGTTATTTTTATGCATAGAACAATAACACATTTATTTACTAATGTAGTATGCGATTTAGCTATTTAAAATAGCTGCCTTATTCCAAGAAATAAAACTGTCATACAATTTTGGCATAAGCGCCGAATTTTCAGTCAAAGGTCGCCGGTGTTACATACTCTAATTGTCAGAAAATAGTGCAATTGTTAACGGGTGAAACCTACAAAAAAGCCCCGTAAAACGGGGCTTTATATAATTTCCTATCGACTATCTATGTGATTCAAGTTTCTTTTGAAACGCATCGAAGGTTTCAAGCACCCCTTCTCGAGGCGTACCTGATTTGCTCAATATTATAATGGTCAGACTAGATAGGATGAACCCAGGCACAATTTCGTACATCCAGCTTCCTAACGATTCTCCGTTAATAGTTACCGGTAGGTAAATCCATAATAATACGGTAACCGCACCCACAATCATGCCGCCAAGGGCAGCACGACGGGTCATTTCACGCTTGAACAAGCTGAATAATACCAGTGGACCAAATGCCGCACCGAAACCAGCCCACGCATTACTCACTAAATCAAGAATACTGCTGTCTCTGTCGTAAGCTAAGAAGATTGCAACAAGGGCGACCGCCACCACGCTAACGCGACCGGCAATGACCAATTCCTTATCAGACGCATCACGTCGAACAAAAGTCTGGTAAAAATCGTTAGTTAATGAACTTGATGTTACTAACAGCTGAGATGAAATAGTACTCATGATGGCAGCGAGAATAGCTGCTAGCAAGAAGCCACCAATTAGTGGGTGGAAGAGGATTTGAGATAAGTAAATAAAGACAGTTTCAGGGTCAATATTGTTCCCATTGCCCGTCACATAGGCTAGGCCAAACAAGCCTGTCATTAGCGCGCCAATAATAGAAACTATCATCCAACTCATGCCAATTCTTCGTGCCGTTGGAATATCTTCTACAGAGCGAATTGCCATAAAACGTACAATAATATGTGGCTGTCCGAAATAACCAACACCCCAAGACATCAAAGATATGATACCGATTACCGAGATAGCCTCATTGGTAGATGCATCCATAAAAGCATTGAATAGGGCAGGGTTAATAGTATCAAGTGCATCAATAGAAGCGCCTATACCACCTAATTCAGTGATGACCACTGCTGGCACAAGTATTAGTGATATAAACATAATACAGCCTTGCACGAAGTCAGTCATACTGACTGCCATAAAGCCACCTACCAGTGTGTAAGCAACCACTACGCCTGCGGTAACATACAAACCGGTTTCGTAGGAAAGACCGAATGAGGTCTCAAATAGCTTTCCACCTGCGACTACCCCTGAAGAGGTATAAAGGGTAAAGAAAATAACAATAACAACCGAGGCAATAACACGAAGTAATCGAGAGTTGTCAGCAAATCTGTTTTCAAAGTAATCTGGAAGAGTAATAGAGTTATTCGCAACTTCGGTATAAACCCTTAGACGAGGTGCAACTAAAATGTAATTGGCCAATGCGCCTAATACTAAGCCAACGGCAATCCACGCGGCAGAGAGACCTGAAATGTACATTGCACCGGGAAGACCCATGAGCATCCATCCGCTCATATCCGATGCGCCTGCTGATAGGGCTGTGACGGCGGGACCGAGTTGCCGGCCGCCTAGCATGTAGCCTTCTACATTTGTATCTGTTTGGCGGTAAGCGAAAAGGCCAATACCCAGCATGACAGCAAAATAGAGCCCCAATGAAATGATCGTACCCGTAGCCATATATATTCCCTATGTTTTTTCATGCAATGCTACCATCAATAGCAAAGACTCTCTACGTAAGTCATTAACCTTGCATATGTTGGATACGTGCAAACCCCAATAAAGTTTTCTAAATGTAGAAACCTATCAAGGCCGAAATGGACGTTGATTTTATATGTTTTCATTCAAATAAGCGGGGAACGACATGGTTTCTATCTTACCTCTGCCGGTACTTTTGGCGCGATAGAGTAAGTTGTCGCACGCCTTAATAATCTTATTGATATTACGTTCGCCTTTTACCTGAATGACGCCGGCAGAAAAGCTAGCACTAAATGTAGAGTCAGTTGCTGACCAATTCTTATTGCTCTCTAACGATTTTTTTATGTCTTCAAGCAAGGCATTCGCGTTTTCTTCTGTTGTATCGTGCAAATATAACAAAAACTCTTCACCGCCATAGCGGCAGAACTTATCTGTCTTTCTAATACGCTGGCGAACAACTTGCCCAAATTTTGTTAGTACTTCATCCCCAACCACATGACCATATCTGTCATTGACCTGCTTAAAGTGGTCTAGGTCGATGAGCACTAAACAGGATGCAATTTTGTTGGACATAGGTTTTGCGATTTCTTTGAACATAGCACGTCGAAAAAGGGCGCCTGTTAGCTCGTCAATTTCACTGGCTTGAGCACGCGAACGCTGTTCACGCCAAAACCAGAAAAGTAAAAACGTCGACATCAGGGCAGCTAACGCAAAAGTGAGGGCTTGGAATCGCTCCGCTTTTAACTTTAAGGTTTGTTTGTCTTTTAGTCGTGCCATTTCTTGCAACTTGTTAATGGTGATGTCTCGTTGCAACGGTGAATCGATGTTTAACTCATCCAATTGGGCATATGATCCATTTGGTTGGCTTCTAATAAAATCGTATTCATGTTGGTGGAGAAGAGCATTCTTAAAATCACCTCTTAATCTATATAGGTCGCTAAGATGAGCATGCTTACTCAACAAAATAGATGTGCTGTAAGAAGAGTGCTTGGCTTGTGAGTTAAAATCCGAAGTTAACGTGTCCATCGCCTTTTTAAATTCAGCGTCACTGCCTTCAAGTGCTAAATAAGTTGTCTTGAGTGCGGAAAGTACGGGTAATAGGTTCATATTGGTTGGAAGAGCAATGCCTTCAAAGTGAGACAAATTCTCAGTTAACGCTATTATTTGCTCTCGATCGTTCGGCTCATCTCGGTGTAAAAAAACACTTACTTTCAACCATAAACTGAATAGAGTTTGTGGAGCACTTTGTTTTTTATAGAAACTTGTTCAGCCTCATCCACCAATGTGAAAGCATCATCGAATCGCTGTAAGTGGTTTAGACTATTGATTACTCCAACATAGACATATGACGTAGCAATGTCGTGTTCCTTGCTATCTTCTATGACAAATTGCTGATGAGTGACAGCGCGACTGTAGTCATTAAGGGTGGTATAGGCATCGGCGAGCCATGAGTGCGCCATTCTTTTATTAAGTGAAGTCTCTAGGCCGTTCTCTAAGTCAATATGTTTTAAGAAAGGTAGTGCATATTCGATTTCCACAACCGCTTTCATTTGATTTATTTCCGAGTATTCCATAGCAAGCCAAATACTCGCTATGGCGGCTGCGTGATGATCCGAAGTTTTTAAGGCTTCTTGTTTAAGCGAATAGAGTAGGGGAATACTGTACTCTAGACGTTCACCAGTATCTAAATGAGCATTCGCAGTTTTATACATAATAAAGACCGCTTTTAAAGCAATATACCGGCTTACATTAATATTCTTAAGGTACGCCCAATCAGCTGGCGATGCTTCCTCAGCCAAATCTAGGGGGATTTTTGAATCCGATGTCGATAAAGAACCATCTAAGTGATAAAGAACAGTTTTGATTACCTTGCCAATCTCTGATGAATCCTGCTGAATTTCGCTAGCTAAGATTAATTTTGTAATCTCATCGTCACTCAAACCAGAAGGGCTATTCCACATGTACATGATGGTGTTAACGAGGTTGCCTAATTGACGAAATTTTTCTTCTTCGCTTAATACGTTGTTAGCAACCGCATTCACTGACGTAAGGGTAATTAGTAACGCAAAAAGATAGGTAAGGGCTTTCTGAAAAAATAGTAACAAAAGGGGGGAACAGCACAGCTAAAGCATTTATTCATAGGGGAATACGCGTTTTCTTATTACCGCAAGAGTGAAACCAAGACAGCGAAAACGAAACCAGATGTTATTTTTATTAGACGATAGTATAAAGTAAACTATGCAGTGTTTAAATATTCCTACTCGATAGCAACGCTATTTTATCTTATACATTAGTATAAAAAATCGGCCGCGAGGGCCGATTATAAATTGTAAATCTAAATCGTGGTGTAACGCTATTTAAAATAAGCTGACACCGCTGTTTTGGTATAGCATACGCTAAGCAGAAAAGTGAATTCTGTCGGCAACGGCCTTTTTCATTTCAGTTAAATCGGCGCCTTTATTACCCACTACCATAATATTTGCATGCTGCATTTTTATGCTTTCGCCATGGTATTGCTTGTCTTCAAACTCAGCCGGTACTCTTACATCACCTCGCTCGGGTACGATAAACACTGACATCTTGCCTTGTGGGGTATCAACAATAAGGTGCAAACTTCTCACTGTGCTCAAGTGACAGTAGTTTACCACTTCAACATCACCAATCATGTCTGTGAAGGTGCCACCAAAGCTGGCTAATTTTGCATTAACTTGCTCTAAATCTACAGGTAATAACGTATGTGCTCGCTCAGTCTCTGCGTATTGCATGTGCGCGAGAGCTTGCCCCCCAATACTTACAGGTTGGTGATACCACATGGTAAAGCCTATTCCCACCGTAAAGGCAATACTTGCGGCCATAGCCACATACCAGCGACTTCGCTTCTGGTAGATTGCAAATTCGTTCGCCGATTGCTGCCAAATAAGTTTGTGCTTTAAATCTTCAGACACATCTACTTTTACAGCTTGTTTTAACTGCTTATCGAATTGCTTTTGTTCGTTCCAGAACTTGCGCTTGCTTTCATCAGCTTTCGCTGCGGCGATAACATCACTGTCAGTGGTTTCTGGATCGGCGTAAATTCGACGCCTAAATTCTAATTCATCCATTTGCCTGACCTCTCTGTTCATTTTGCCTTTCTAACGCCTCTCTCAATTGGTTTCTTGCTCGAAATAATCGTGTCATTACAGTATTTTTATTTAAATTCAGTTGCTGTGATATTTCATCACCGCTAAACCCAAATATAAGTTGTAATACAAGGGGCTCTCGGTATTCGTCGCTTAACCCGCCTAATAGACGATGCAGTTCTCTGTCTTGTACATCGACTTCTGCATCTTGGGTTTCATCATGCACCGACACATCATCAATATCGACAGTATCGAATTGCTTACGTTCGAAACGACGAGCATTTTCACGGCGCAGTATGGTAATTAACCATGACTTGGCCGCTTTTTCATCGTTGAGTGAGTCGAGTGAGCGCCATGCTCTTAAAAAGGTTTCTTGCACAATATCTTCCGCAACCGAGCGGTCTTTAACCAGCCAGTATGCATAGCGAAATATATCTGCGTGAAACGCATTGACGAGCGCTTCGTATCGTTTGTGTTTTGCTTTCATGTTGGATAAGACCTGACTGCTTCCAGATCTATTTCGTGCAAACATAAAAAATCCCACATTTTTTTAATTTTGTTAATTATGACACAAAAAAGCAGCCGGAAGGTTATCCTTAAGGCTGCTTTAAGTTTCATTGCTAGAGGTTATTAAATTGCGTAGAAAGCGGATTTAATAACAAACGCGTCTAATGTTAGAACCCGTTTAATTTTGAAATACACAACTAGCTAACTTTTTTACTGGCTATCCAATTGTTGATATTTTCTTCTAAAATTGAAAGCGGAACAGGGCCATGTTTAAGTACTTCATCATGGAAACCGGCCCAGTCGAAATTATCACCTAGCTCAGTCATTGCTTTTTCTCTAAGCTCCATGATTTTGAGCTTACCAATCATGTAGGCTGTTGCTTGACCCGGCATGGCGATATAGCGCTCAATCGCTTTTTGTGCATCGTATTGTGGGTTAGGCGTATTTTCAACTAAGTAAGTTACCGCTTCTTCGCGACTCCACTTTTTAGCATGAATACCGGTATCAACAACCAGTCGGCATGCACGCCATAATTCCATCGCAAGGCGGCCAAAGTCAGAGTAAGGGTCTTGGTAGAAGCCCATATCTTTAGCAAGCTCTTCGGAATAAAGCCCCCAACCTTCGGTGTAGGCTGTAAAGCTTAAGAATTTTTGGAACTGAGGCACACCCTCAAGCTCTTGTGCTATTGCGCGTTGCATATGGTGACCTGGAATACCTTCATGGTACGCCAATGCTTCTAGTTGATAGGTTGGCATTGCGCTCATGTCGTAAAGGTTTGCGTAATAAGTGCCTGGGCGGCTGCCATCTTGCGCAGGGCTTTGGTAAAACGCCTTACCGGCTGATTGCTCACGGAACGCTTCAACACGTTTAACCACCATAGGGGCTTTAGGAAGAATGCCAAAGTAATCTGGTAGTGCTTCGCGCATATCGTCAATGGCTTTCGTTGCGTCATCTAAATATTGCTGACGTCCGGCCTCAGTGGCAGGAAGATAAAATTGTTCATCTTCACGCATAAATACGAAGAACTCTTGCAACGTGCCTTCAAATTCCACCTTTTTCATAATATCGCGCATAGCTGTATGAATACGCTCAACATTCTCAAGGCCTATCTGATGCACTTCATCGGCGGTTAAATCAGTGGTAGTAAACCAGTTTAAGCGGTTCTGATACCATTTATCGCCATCAGGCAAGCGCCATACACCATCACCTTCAGGGGTAATGGTTTTTTGATGTTCTAATTCTTGAATAAAGTCTTTGTAAGCCGGCATAACAGAAGTAACTAGCGCAGCTTTTGCTTCACCCAACAAGGTTGTTTTCTCTACATCATCAAGCTCAAGGTTATCAACCTTGGCATTAAAGTCTTCCCAAATAGTGGAAGGCGTATCGCTGGTATCAAAAGGGGCGCCTGTCACCACGTTCTGTGATGCAGCAATCATCTGATCATAAGCCCAAGCAGGGGGAAATACGCCAGCTTGCTCACGTAGCTTCATCTGACTAATGACTTGTTTGAAATACTCGCTCACATTGTCTAAACGGCTTATATAAGCTTGGGCGTCTTCTTTGCTTTTTACGCTGTGTATATTGATAAGGAAACTAGGGACTTGAGTATGCGCGGCACGAAATTGGTGTACGACATAGCTATGATGACGAAACTCGTCGTTAGCTAAATCTCTTTCAATACCTAATTTATACAAACGAAGGCTTAATTTTTCTTGCTCGTTCAGCTTAGTCGTATCGAAACTTTCAATAGTTTCAAGGCGGTTTTTGGCCTTAGCAATGTTCTTTTCTTTTTGCTCCTCAGAAACATCATTCCACTTGTCGTAGTCCCACTTAATGCCTAAATAGCTTTGAAACATAGGCGAGCTTTTAAGGTCTTCTTCGAAAGTACGCTCAAAAAAAGCATTAACCCGTGCGGAGTCAGTTTGAGTTTCAGTTTCTATTGCTGGGGCCGGTTGCTTGGCGGTTTGGCTCGTTTCTGATGCGGGTGAACAAGCCATTAGCCCAAGCATTGCAATAGCAATGGGGGATAACGATAACAGTGGTGCTTTCATGAGTTCTCCTGGTTAGGTGGTCGCGGTAGTATTGCTACCGTCTATTTTTTAGCTTTCTCTTTAAATTCGTACCCCTAGCACGAGTTAATGCTTATTGATAAGCCACTCGTGCCTAGCAGTCCAAGTAAAGCGCCTTTCCTTTGCGCAGTATCTAGGTAGAGGGGTACAAATTAGTTAAGGTATTTTTACCAGACTTCTTGTTTTTTAACCAAGTATCTCTGGCGTTTTTAATCGCACTTTGCATCGATTCTGGTTTCCAATCGCCTTTCGACTGACTAAACCGCGTTTGCTGCAATGCATTTAAATGAGGCTGAATCTCACTAGTTGCACCGTGGTCGGATGGATTTATAAACCCTCTTTGATTAGGATATAAACACTTCAACCAGGTTTGCAATGCTGGTGCAATTGCCGATGTATTACTCGCTTTTACTGACGCCATTAACGACTTAAATGCCGCCGCTTCATCACCTGAATTCGCTGCTGAAAAAGTATTAGCGGAAGTGGCCGTATAATCTGGCTTTTGCTTTCTTTGCATTAGATAAGTCGCTATCCAAGCGATAGCCGTGATCACCCAGAGGGCTGCAAATAGCCAAGTTAAGTAATGGGGAGTTTGCGCTTCGCCATTATTGGCTACTGAATTTTGTGATTCACTATTTAGCCCGCTATCACTTTCAGTTTGGCCAGCTTGATTAGCTGGCATTGAGGTTGCGTTACTAGCCGATTGATTATCGAAACCTGACTGTGTAGGCATAGAAGGTGACGTTGCACCAGCATCTGGTTGAACGTTGGCTGGCTGAACGGTGACTGTGCGGGCCGGGATAGTCGCATACTCTGTCTGTTCGGTTAAGGTATTAAACCAAGGAATAGTGACTTCCGGTAATACAAAGCTACCTGCTTGAGTTGGGATCACCGCCAGTGAACTTTTACGTTGTGCAATCAGCGTACTGTCTTTTTCTACCGTGGTAGTAGAGGATTGATCTGGATACAACTTAAAGTGAGGAGGATAAAACTCTGGTATTTCTGGTAACTGTTCTTCCACTACACCTAGTGCCGTAAGCGTGACCACGCGAGTGATCGGCTCGCCGACTACAAAGGCATCACCTTGGGGCCATTCTTCATCAACCCGTGCCATTTCAGATGGCAACCAGGGGTAATCAATACCCGCGGGGATCGGTTTAATATTTACCGTAATATCGGGTCCAACACGGTTAACTTGCTGAGTTCGGTTGAACAATCCAAAACGCTGATTAGTATTAGCGGCAGCCACTTCTGCAGTAAAAACTGGCCCTCTAATGGTAAATTCACCTGAAGCTTGGGGCACAATGGCAAACTGGCGTTCGATAATTTGGTAACGTCTACCATTTACAATGTCGGTATATTGTTTGTCATCACCTAACTGCTTTATTTCGGCGTTTTGCATGGTGGGTGATTGCAAACTCCCGCGCTCAATATTCGTCGCCAAATGCAGTTTTATGGTGTAGAAAAGCTGTTGGTTTAAATAGGCTTCTTTTAAATCAATATCGGTAGTCACAAAGTAATCGCGCGCGACATTATCAGACTGTTGAACAGGAATAACACTCACCGACATAGGCGCAGATTGTTTGCCTTCTATGTTAATAGCCGGAATGGTAAAGGTACCTTCTTTACGCGGAAACAAGGTGGTAGTCCAGGTAGTGGTTTTCTTGGTGTCGAAGTTCACAATAGATGTTTGACTGCTTACCGACGTTCTACCAACAACGAAGTCTTTTAGTAATATTGAGCTATCAAAAGACTCACGGTCTGCGCCGCCATTTGCCACAACGGTTAACCGAATAGCCTCATCAAGCATAACCGGATTTTTATCGATAGTGGCTTCAACCGAAGTCACATCTGCCAGCACAACCATGCTGCGTAAAAGTAAGAAAAGGGTTGTAGTGAATAAAATTGCTTTCATCTACCAATCACTCCGATTTGAAGGCATGCGTTGTCTTTGGCGCTTCTGCGCTTCTAATTGCATTTTTCGTTTTAATAAGAACGCGGGGTCATCTGGTACTCTGCGCATTAAATTTTCAAGACGTTGCTGTTGTTCTTTTTCAGCATCTGTCATCTCACCAGCTTGGGCCATGGCTGCATCGGTTTCTTGCTGGGTTTCATCTGTACCTTCTTCATTTCCAGTATTTTGTGGGGTGCCTGAGTCTTCTTTGTCGTTTTCTTCACCGTTGGCACCATCTTGCGCGTCCGACTCATTTTGGTTCTGACTATCATCTTGTTCACCCCCTTCATTTTGTGAAGATTGGGGGTCATTTTGGCTATCACTTTCATCACTAGCATTTTGATTATCAGACGCGTTCTGCTCGCCATTTTCTTCAGATGAGTCTTCACTGTTTGAACCATCATTACTTTGGCTATCTTGGCTATTATCGTCGCTACCTTCTTGATTTTCACCTTCGCCAGAATCTTGTTGGTTGTCACCCTCATTCGATTGCTGATTTTCTTGATTTTGCTGTTCTTGTTCTTCTTGTTGCTGCTTCAACTGTTCCAATAACGCTTTATTTTCTGCAGCATCTTGATAATTAGCATCTAGTGATAGCACTTCATCATATTTGGCGATGGCCTCATCTAGCTTGCCCAGGCGAGCCAATGCATTGCCTTGGTTGTACAAACCTTCAATACCGCCTTGTTGTTGATAAGCGGCAAGTGCCTGTTCGTAGTCGCCGGCTTTGTAATGTGCCGCGCCTTGCCACGCAGGGTCTTCAAAAGTAGAGGCGGCTTCATCAAATGCGTTATCAGCGTAGTTTGCTAACCCTTCTTGATTGGCATTTAAAAAAGGTTTTTCCCACCACGACACTGACGAGGACGTCGAATTCTCTGACGGCGGTTCTTGGGCGACAGATTGCGCCATCACAGATTCACTGCTCATCGGCATGTAGATGGCTGCTATGACTGCAAACACTAAACCTCGCCGAAACCCAAGGGCTATTAAGGGAAGTAAACCCAATAATAGATAGGGGCCAAATTCGCGCCATTGGTCGCCTTCGGTATCACTCGCACCTTCCTCAGATTCGCCGTCTCTATCAAGTAACGACAAGGAAGCGAGTGAAGTAATATCGTTATCATTAGTGGTGATTTCACTAAATTTACCGCCGCTAGCTCTTACAACGGCATTGACTGCACTGCTATTAAGTTTAGGGATCACAATAGCGCCACTTCTGTCTTTAAGTAATTCACCTGTTATCTGCCTAATAGGAGCTCCGTCATCTGTTCCTACCGCCAGCGCATTTAAGGTGAAAGGTAATTCGGCCACGTATTCTTGTAGTTCTTGTTGCTGGCGAAAGTCAACGCCATCGGTTATCCAGTAGATCATACCTTTACCGTAGCCAGCGTTCGTTAATAACTCAGCTGCGGTTTCAATACCTAACAAAGGGTCGCTACCAGGAACGGGCATGATTTCAGGCGATAGACTTGGAAGCAGGGTAGTGATATTGGCTGCATCTTGAGTGAGTGGACTCACTACAAACGCGTCTCCCGCATAAGCCACTAAACCCATTTCGCCTTCGCCTATTTGATTTACAAGATCGATGGCTTTGTATTTTGCACGGGTAAGTCTATCTGGGGTAATGTCGGTAGCACGCATCGACAGAGACATGTCCATCACGATGACATGGCCCATTTTCAGTTGATAAACCGGTTGGGGGAGGCGTTCCCATGTTGGGCCTGCTAAGGCAACAACCGCTAGCAACCATCCTAATGCAAGCAGCCAGAATGGGGGCTTCTGCCCTTTCGTAAATTTCCCTATCACCATATGCTGGTATAAATGTGAGGGTATAACCGACTGCCAGCCCGACTTTTTCGACGTATTTCGCTTAAGAGCTATATAGAGTATAAGCGCGGGAATAAGTGCTATAAACCACTCGGGTCGCAAAAAATGGACATTGTTAATAAAGTCTTCCATTACACACTTTCCTTTTTATCGCTTGATGAAAGAGGTGTGCGTGACAGTGATTTAATCAATGTACTTCCAATCATTACTAATGCCCATAAGGTAGATAAAGCTAAGGCTACCGCCAATGGAAAGTAGAAAAGAGCGGTAAGTGGCCGCATTTTGCGTGCTTCACCCTGTATAGGTTCTAATGCATCTAACTTTGCGTAAATGGCTTCTAATTCATTTACATCTCTAGCGCGGAAGTATTGCCCGCCTGTAGAGGTAGCAAGGTCACTAAGCATGTCTTCATCTAACTCCTGCGAGGGGTTCACCTGTCGGCTACCAAAGAAACTTTGAATAAGCATTTTATCTGCGCCTACGCCAATGGTGTAAACCTTCACTTTTTTATTTACCGCCAACTCTTTTGCTTGCTCAGGAGTAATAAAACCAGCGGTGTTTTGTCCATCGGTAAGCAAAATAAGTACATTGTTTGACTCTTCTTTTTCATCAAATCGTTTTACAGCCAAACCAATAGCATCGCCAATAGCGGTTTGCTCTCCCACCAAACCAATCACAGATTCGCTAAGTAAAGTCGAAACTGTATCTCTGTCATAAGTGAGTGGCGCTTGAAGGTAGGCTGTATCGGCAAACAATATTAAGCCTAAACGGTCACCCACGCGGCGCTGGATAAAATCGTACAGCACAGACTTTGTCATGGTCAGTCGATTCACTTGCCTGCCATTTAACTCCATGTCATCAATTTTCATACTGCCGGATAAATCTACCGCCAACATCATCTCTCTGCCTTCACTCGGAATGCTTATGGGCTCTCCCAACCATTGAGGGCGTGCCGCTGCAATTACCACGCAGAGCCAAATTAGCGATGCAATAACCACCGGGATTTTGCTGCTTTTAAGCGGTGAGGGAGTGTCTTGAATACCCGGCCTTAAAGCAGGCACTTGTAGGGCAGCCATTACGTGCTGGGGTTTCGCGGGCACTAAATATCGAACCAGTATAGGAAGGGGAAGTAGGAACAAAGCCCACCACCATGCGAACTCAAGCATGGGTTGCCTCCTTACCTTTTTGCTGTTCAAACGATGATGGCTGCTGTGAAGCGCGCAATCTCTTATTATTAGAAGGCGAGGTGACGTTAAAGTGTTTCACCCACGCAATTGCTGCTTTACTACATTCGTTAAAATGCTTGTTATCACATTTGGGCGCGTACTGCTGCGAATGCAGCGTTGATAGTGAGTCGCTCATAGTATTTTTGCGTCTTTCTGGCAGCGTATTCAATAGAAAATCATGCCAACTGTTCCCATAAAGCCCTGCTACTTCTTGTGGTTTGAAATAGGTCACGGCGGTACGTTTTAGTACACTATTGATTTGCATAGGCCAGTTTTCATCTAAAGATGAGATACTTCCAAGCAGTTTTAGTGCATCGCGACGAGGCTTGTTGAATTTACGCTTTTTAACAAGATAAATAATGAGACTTATTGTGCCTGCTAAAAATAACGCAATTAAGCACCACCAGCCCCAGTCCAGAGGCCAGATGTCTACATTGTTAGGAACGTGTATATCTTTAAGCTGTGCAAGAGGATCGGTTTGCGACATACCTTGGGCTGATTGCATCAAAAGCGCTCCTGTTGCATGCCTTGAATTTGGGTATCAAGAGGCAGTCCCGCAGAAATATGGTAACGAGAAATATTTGCTTGTTTAAGCGATTGTTCCATTGCACTGTTTTGTTGTTCACGCCAACGTTGATAGGTATCTTCTTCTTTTCTGTCACCTAATAGCCATCGTTGTTGGTTAATGCCATCGGAAACGCTTACCCGTTGAATGGAGCGAGTTTGAGGCAGTGTATGCTCAATAGGATCGTCGACAATAATTGCTCTCACTTCACAATGACGTGAAAGCTGACTTAAATGCTGCTGTGCTGCACTGCCTAAATGCTGAAAATCAGACAGTAGGTATACTAGGCTACCGGGGCGAGCTAACCGACGAAGTCGAGCACACGCATCGGCAAAGGCTTGGACATCAGCCTCATTACTCGCTACCTGCTCATGGCTAGTAGCATGTAAATCCATCAATTCGTGACAAATGTGCAAAACAGCTCGTTTTCGAGCAAGGGGCTTCACTTCTTTATGCTGGCTTTGGTTAAATAACAAGGCACCTACTTTATCGCCATGGGCTGCCGCAGACCAACTTATCAACGAACAGATGTGGGCAACCTGCATAGATTTAGTCAGTAATCGTGTGCCAAACATCATTGATGGCGAGAAGTCGCAAAACAAAAATACAGGGCGTTCTCGCTCTTCACGGTATATTTTGGTGTGGGTTTTACCGGTACGGGCGGTAACTCGCCAGTCGATTGCTCGAATGTCGTCACCTGGTTGGTAATGTCTAGCTTCATCAAACTCCATGCCTCGACCTTTATGTTTGGTCAAATAGCTACCGGCAAGGCGAGCTTGAGGCGAGCGCTTGGGCGCAAGACTAAATAATTTTGCCAACTGCTGATACCGCAATAGTTCAGCAGTAGACAAATTAACCCCGTTGGTTTGCAGTAACGCTAACTGCGAATGAACATCACTCATCTTTTATGGAACAGCTACGGTAGCAACAATTTGGTTAAGCACATCATTCATAGTAATGCCTTGTGCTTCTGCGTGATAAGACAAAATAATGCGATGGCGAAGTACATTATGTACCACCGCTTGAATATCATCAGGGCCAACGAAATCTCTGCCACTTAACCACGCATGTGCGCGTGCGCATCTGTCTAAACTAATGGTGGCACGAGGGCTAGTACCCATCGCAATCCATTCGGCAAGGTTGGCGTCAAATTTAGCTGGCTGTCTGGTCGCCATCACCAATTGCACTAAATACTGCTCAAGTTCGGGCGCCATATGTAGTGCTAGCGCCTCTTTACGTGAAGAGAAGATATCTTGCTGGGTTAATTTAGGCGGCGTTACTGGCGGTACTGATAATGCTTCACCACGGGTCAATCGCAAAATCTCTAACTCTGTTTCGGCATCTGGATAATCAATATCGACGTGCATCAAAAAGCGATCGAGCTGAGCTTCTGGTAGTGGGTAAGTCCCTTCTTGTTCTAGAGGGTTCTGTGTCGCCATTACCAAGAATAAAGGAGGAAGCGGGTAGGTCTTGCTGCCTACCGTTATTTGGCGCTCAGCCATGGCTTCCAACAGTGCCGATTGTACTTTAGCTGGAGCACGGTTAATTTCATCGGCTAATACTAAGTTGTGAAATAGGGGGCCTTTTTGAAAAACAAATTCACCGGTTTCAGGGCGATAAATATCAGTGCCGGTTAAATCAGCAGGCAGTAAATCAGGGGTAAACTGAACGCGATGAAAGTCACCGTCGATACCATTAGCAAGCGCGTTAATTGCTCTGGTTTTTGCAAGACCTGGAGGCCCTTCTACTAAAAGGTGCCCATCAGCTAAAAGCGCAATAAGGAGGCTTTTGGTAAGTGCACTTTGACCAATGATTTGCTGGTCTAAATACTTCTGCAGTTGCTGAAATTGTTCCGCTGCCATAATGCAATTATTCCGTTGAAATTCTAGTTATCAGGAAAAGTAAACCAATTAACTCGCCCAAATGTATGTTACGAGTAGATAAATTGGCATAAAACAGACTATGTTTTTCTTATATGGTTCCCTTGTCGTCTAGTTCAAGTCGTTAAAAACATCTAATTTTCAGATAGGCGACGATTATTCGACACAAATAGGCTGAAAACTGTCCGTGAACGTTGATAATTTGCTATTTTGTTCATTGTTTGTAAAAATTGGGTTTATTACAGGTCAGACCACTTATTTCCCGTGGTCCTTAATTTAGGTGCATTATGTCAACAAGACAATCTGTTACTACCCGCGAGGGTGATCGTATCGCCATTGTGGCGGGGTTACGTACTCCGTTTGCAAAAATGGCGACATACTTCCACGGTGTTCCCGCTGTCGATTTAGGTAAAATGGTCGTAAACGAACTGCTCGTTCGCCATGGCATTCAAAAAGAATGGGTTGATCAGGTTGTCTATGGTCAGGTTGTTCAAATGCCTGAAGCGCCGAATATCGCCCGTGAAATCGTATTGGGTACTGGTATGAATGTGCATACTGATGCTTACAGCGTCTCTCGTGCATGTGCAACCAGCTTCCAGTCTACCGTTAATATTGCCGAAAGTATGATGGCTGGCCACGTTCAGGTAGGTATTGCTGGTGGTGCGGACTCTACGTCTGTATCGCCAATTGGTGTATCTAAAAACCTAGCACGCGCATTGGTCGATCTTCAAAAAACTAAAACTTTGGGTCAGAAGTTTAATATCTTTAAGCGTTTAGGCCTTAAAGATTTAGCGCCTGTGCCGCCAGCGGTTGCAGAATACTCAACAGGTTTGTCTATGGGACAAACGGCTGAGCAAATGGCGAAATCCCACCATATCTCACGTGAAGAACAAGACGCACTTGCGCATCGTTCACACAGTTTTGCCGCGCAAAGCTGGGAAGAGGGTAAGTTAGACAGTGAAGTAATGACCGCTTACGCAGAACCGTATAAAGGCGCGTTATCTCGCGATAACAACGTACGTTTCGATTCTAAGCTTGAAGGCTATGCCAAGCTTCGCCCTGTTTTTGATAAAAAATACGGTACAGTAACGGCAGCGAACGCTACTCCGCTAACTGATGGTGCTTCAGCCGTTATTATGATGACGGAAAGCCGTGCTAAAGAATTGGGTTATAAGCCATTAGGTTACCTTAAGAGTTATGCCTTCTCAGCCATTGATGTATGGGAAGACATGCTGATGGGGCCATCTTACGCCACGCCAATTGCGCTAGATCGCGCAGGTATGACATTAAACGATATTACGCTTATCGAAATGCATGAAGCTTTTGCCGCACAGACACTTTCGAACGTAAAAATGTTCGCCAGCGATAAATTTGCCCAAGAAAAACTTGGTCGTGCAAAAGCTACCGGTGAAATCGACATGGACAAATTTAACGTTATGGGAAGTTCTATTGCTTACGGTCACCCGTTTGCGGCAACAGGCACGCGAATGATTACCCAAATGCTTAACGAACTTAACCGTCGCGGTGGTGGTACTGGTCTACTAACCGCTTGTGCAGCGGGTGGTTTAGGTGCAGCTATGATTGTGGAGACAGAATAATATGAGTCAGGACACAACTATGACAAATGACATTCAAGCAACTTCCGGTGCCTTTACGTTAACCAAGCAAGACAATGGCGTAGCCATACTCACCATGGATGTACCTGGTGAGTCTATGAATACGCTAAAAGCCGCTTTTGGCGATGAAATATCTGCCATGCTGGATGACATTGATGCTGATACCAGTATTAAAGGTGTAGTGCTGGTAAGTGGTAAAGCAAATTCGTTTGTAGCCGGTGCCGATATAAGTATGTTGGCAGCGTGTAATACTGCAGAAGATGCCACCACCATCGCGGCTGGCGGCCAAGCTATTTTTGACCGTATTGAACGCATGAAAGCAACTTTTGTTGCAGCCATAAATGGCCCAGCATTGGGCGGTGGTCTAGAGCTTGCCCTAGCATGTCACTATCGAATTTGTACCGATTCACCGAGCACTCAGGTAGGTTTGCCTGAAGTTCAACTTGGTCTATTGCCAGGTAGTGGTGGAACGCAGCGATTACCTCGTTTGATTGGTATACAGCAAGCCATGAAAATGATGCTTACTGGTGCGCCAGCGCGCGCCAAGCAAGCTAAAAAGTACGGCATTGTTGATGATGTAGTACCGCATAGCGTGTTACTAAAAGTGGCAGAGCAGTTCGCCCTTAAGCGTAAGCCTGAGCGTGAAGCGCCGCAAAAAAGCGTAATGGACAAAATGCTTGAAAATACCGGCCCAGGCCGCGGTATGATGTTCAAAAAGGCCCGCGAAGCAACGTTTGCAAAAACGAAAGGTAACTATCCTGCGCCAGGTTACATCATTGATGTCATCGAAACTGGCATGCGTGATGGCATTGAAGCGGGCCTTAAAGCCGAAGCTGAAGCATTCGGAAAGTTGGTGATGACACCAGAATCTTTTCAATTGCGTCAGATTTTCTTCGCGATTACCGATATGAAGAAAGAAAACGGTATTGAAGGCGTAGCGCCAGAGAAGATGAAAAAGGTTGGCGTACTCGGCGGCGGATTAATGGGCGGCGGTATCGCGTTTGTAACCTCTACTAAAGCTGGCGTGCCTGTTCGTATTAAAGATGTTCGCCCTGAAGGCATTGCTAACGCGATGAAATACAGCTACGACATTTTAAATAAGAAAGTGAAGAAGCGCTTCATGCGTAGTAGCGAAATGCAAAAGCAGCTGTCGCTTATCACTGGCACCTTAGATTATAGCGGCTACCAAGATACCGACATTGTGGTTGAAGCGGTATTTGAAGATTTAGATCTTAAGCAAAAAATGGTCGCGGATATTGAAGAAAACTGCAAAGAGAACACCATCTTTGCCTCTAACACTTCTTCTATTCCAATTACCCAAATTGCTGCCAAAGCAGCTCGTCCTCAAAACGTGATTGGTCTTCATTACTTTTCACCTGTAGATAAAATGCCATTAGCCGAAGTTATCGCTCATGAAACTACGTCGGATCAGGTTATTTCATCTACCGTCGAGTTTGCGAAAAAGCAGGGCAAAACACCCGTCGTTGTTAAAGACGGCGCAGGCTTTTATGTTAACCGTATTTTAGCCCCTTACATGAATGAAGCGGCAAGCTTAATTCTTGCTGGTGAGCCTATTGAGCACATTGATAAGTCCCTAGTTAAGTTTGGCTTCCCAGTTGGACCTGTGAAGTTACTTGATGAGGTAGGCATTGATGTTGGTACTAAGATCATTCCTTTCCTTGTAGAGGCCTTTGGAGAGCGTTTTACGGCGCCTTCAGCTTTCGATAAAGTACTGGCTGATGGTCGTAAAGGTAAAAAGAACCAAAAAGGTTTTTACAGCTATGAAGGTAAGAAGCCAGGTAAAGAAGTAGATGAAAGTATCTACTCGTTATTGGGCTTAACACCGTCAACGAAATTAAGTGAAAAAGAAGTGGCTGAACGCTGCGTTCTTATGATGCTTAATGAAGCCGCTCGTTGTCTAGACGAGAGTGTTATTCGCAATGCCCGTGATGGCGACATTGGTGCTATCTTTGGTATCGGATTCCCACCTTTCCTAGGCGGACCTTTCCGTTATATGGACACACTGGGAATTAAGCATGTTGTTGAGCGTTTGAATCATTACGCTAGCACTGTGGGTGACAAATTCGCACCTGCAGATGTATTGGTGAAAATGGCTGAAGATAATAGCACCTTTTACTAACATGTAAGCTACAGATAAAAAGCCGGGAGCCTGAAATGAAGGTTCCCGGCTTTTTTGTGTGTAATAAGTAATTTTGCTGGTTTGCTAGTCAATTATCAGTACAATTCTGCGGCTTAAAAAAATACCAGTCAAAATATTGGCGTTATATTTAAAAGATTTTTTTATTTCCCTTAAGAGTGAGCTAAGTAGGAGAGTGTCTTGTTTGTTTTAATATCGATAAGCCTGTTAAGCAGTGCTTTCTTTTATGTAGAGGCTGTAAAGTGGGGAATGAATGCCAAATATTGGGCAGTGCTTGCTTTAGTGATAGGGCCTTTTGTATTCCCTATGTTTGGTATTGCCAGACATATACATTGGCGCAGAGCGGTAGGATTTAATAATTTGATGGTAGAAGCTTAAACGGCTACGGATTGGCTAGAGAGCGGTTAGAGAACGATTAGATAAAGACTAAAGAAAGACAATAGAACGGCTATAGAAGCCCTGTTGTGGTTAAAGGGGTTAACCCTCTCTATTTCTCATTGAGGCTATACATTTAGTGCACAGCTAAATTGCAGACATAAAAAAAGAGAGTATATACTCTCTTTTTTGGAATTCTGGAAGGCTATTATAAACCTACACCGTAGCCATTACCACTTTTAGGGCGGTAGCTTTGAGGTTGTGTAACAGACTCTTTTTGCTGCTCAGGGGCTTGTTTAGCGCCTTCTTGGTTATCAGCAGCAACAGGGGTAGCGGTAGATAGTACTAATGCAACAGCATACTCTTTTAACATTTTAATATTCCTCTGATTTTTTTATTTTAAGAACGAACAAACAAAACCGATAGAAAGGATGTTTACCGGTTATAGAGGATATTGCGAGAGTTGTGCCAACTTTTTAACTTGTTGATTTAATTGGTTTAATTGTTGTTTTGGTGTGTTTTTTGACACTTGGATTAGCCAAAAGTAGTAAGCGCCAAAATATAGTCAGATATTTGAATGGCCAAGCAGGTTATGAAGTTTTTGATTTTCAGAAAGTAATTTTTCAAAACGCTCTGCATTGAGCGGACGGCTGTATAAAAAGCCCTGTAGCATCTCGCAATCATAGCGACGTAAGATATTAAGCTGCTCTTCTTCTTCAACCCCTTCAGCCACTACTTTTAGGCCAAGGTTATGGGCGATATTAATTATTGCTGCTGCCATATGACGGTCTACGCTACTTTTAGCGATATCGTCAATAAACGCTTTGTCTATTTTAAGGGTATTGAGCGGGAATCGCTTTAAATAGGCCAAGGATGAATACCCAGTACCAAAATCATCAAGGGCAAGGTGTATGCCGCGCTCTCTCAGTCGGCTCATCATCCGAAGACCATTTTCAGGGTCTTCCATTAGCGTCCCTTCGGTAATTTCACACTCTAAGTGCAGTGGAGATAGGCCTACTTCGCTTAAAATTCGGTTAATTCTGTCGTCTAAATCTGGAAGTTCGAATTGCTTAACTGAGATATTTACGGCTACTCGGCCGGTAAACAGGCCTTGAGAGACCCAGCGTTTTGTATCTATACAGGCTTTACGTAACACCTGCTCACCAATTTCGATAATCTGGCCTGTTTGCTCAGCAAGGGGAATAAATTGCCCGGGACTCACTATGCCTTTCTGCGGGTGTTCAAAACGCACCAACGCTTCCATGCTAACAAGTTTACCAGAGGCAATATCAACCTTCGGTTGGTAGTAAACCGTAAATAAGTCGTCTTTAATTCCTTGGCGAATTAAGTTTTCGATTTGCAACTGACGAACCGCATTTTGGTTCATTTCACCGCTGAAGAATTGATAGCTATTACCACCATTATTTTTTGCAAAGTACATGGCGGTATCTGCATTTTTTAGCATTTCTTGTGGCGTATTACCGTCGTCAGGGAAGAAGGCTATCCCTAAGCTTGCGCCCAATACAAACTCTTGCTTATTGATAATGAAAGGGCGAGCAAGGGTATCGAGTAGGTTTTGCGCATAATGGGTGACAGTATGAATATCTGCGCTATCTTCCATTAAGACACTGAACTCATCGCCACCAAGGCGATAGCAAGTGGCATTTTTGCCCGTAATTCGTTGTAAGCGTTTAGCAATTTGTTTAATTAAAATGTCGCCAGTTTGGTGGCCAAGCGAGTCATTTATTTTCTTAAAGTTGTCCATATCCAAACACAGCAGGGTGTGAGGGGCGCCTTTACGGACCAAGTTTTGATGACTCGCTTGATAGAATGAGCGGTTAGGCAGCTCGGTCAATGGGTCTATATTAGCCAGTTTCAGTAATTCTTTTTCAGTGCTCTTACGTGAGGTGATATCACTAAATACACCTACGAAATGACTTATTTTTCCATCGTCGTCGTGCACCGCATCAATGTTTAATTCCATTTCATAGCGTTCACCATTAACGCGAACAGATTCTACTTCACCTGACCAATTTCCTTTGGTTTTCAGAGTCTTTTTAATCTCTTCGGTAAACGCATCGGGATACAAATGGAAATGCAGATAGCTAGCTAGGGCTTGTTCTCTAGTTTCACCTGTATAGCTACAGTAAGCGTTATTTACTGAAATAAACTTGAACTGTGTGGTGGTAATAAACACACCCTCAGAGATATTTTCAATTGAACGCTTAAACAGATTCAGCTGTTCTTCAGCTTCTTTTAGATGGTTAATGTTCTTCAACGTTCCGGTCATACGAACCGGCTGCTGATTATGATCCCGTTCAACGACTTTTCCGCGATCGAGTAACCATATCCACTGGTTTTTGAAGGTTTTAGCGCGATAGGCAAGCTCGTAGAAGTCACTTTTACCTTCTAAATGGCTGCGTAATGCATCCCTAACCCGACCAATGTCGTTAGGATGGATATTAGCATCATAGGCGCCAGTGGTTCTTATATCGTCTTGTGGGAAGTCTAATGTGCCCCATGTGTTGGCTCGATAAACTTGACCGCGGTACACATCCCAATCCCATAGTTCGTCGCCAGAACTCCATAAAGTAAGTTTAAGGCGTTCCTCTGATTCACGTATGGAAAGTTGGTTCGATTTACGCAACTGATACTGTCGAATGATAAAGGCTAGAACAATGGTAAGTATAAGTGCATAAAAAACCAATGCGACTGAGTGTAACCAAGGGGGTCTAGATATTTTCAGCTCTAATGTTCGACTATCTGACCAGCTTTTGCCCGATTCTCTGGCTTGAACTTCGAATAGATAATTACCAAACGAGATATTATTGAACTGGGCTTTTCTGTTTTTATTATTGTAAACCCAAATATTATCTAAACCTTTAAGGCGATATCGATAAGAAACTTCATCGGGGTAAACTGGGTTAATAAGCCCAAATGAAACGCTAAATCTCGACTCAAAATAATCTAAAACCTTTGACTGATCATAAGTTATATTTTCTACTTTAGAGACATCACTCTCTATTAGGCTATTGTCAGCATTACGTAGTTCTTGACCACTAAACTTTGGCTGGCCAAATACGCTGAACCCAAAAAGCTCGGGTACTAGCGTTTTTACTTGATGATTAAAGTTGGAGGATGATTTAGCAATTTTATTAAAGCCTTTATTACCACCAAAATAAATGTCCCCTTCAGATGTCGCCAAAATCGCGCTTTCACCAAGGGAATTAAACTCTAATTGAGCATTTGATATTGTTGTGACTTCTTGGAGAGAGGGAAGCTCTATCTGATGAACACCAGCACTGTCTGCGTACCATATAGAATCCATTATGCCTACAGAAGAGAAAATATATCCGTTCCCACCGTCTCTGCTCTGCTTTTGAATGACTTCAAAGGTACTTTTGTTTAACTTTACGACGCCGTCTGAACGAGTCGTTAGCCAAAGAGCATCCGATGTCTCGTAAACGCTGTATACCAGTGAGTTAATACCGCTTTGTTTATCGAGTTCTTGTTCTACTTGATCGTTCTTAGCGCTGTATATTAAGACGCCGTCCTTATGGCGAAGCCAAACTCGATTATTAGAATCGGTGAAGATTGGTAGGTGAAAAGTCGAGTTGGACTCTATCTTTCGTTTTGTAACAAGTGAATCATATGACTGGTTACTGGTTTTTTTTAAATCAATTGAATACAGCCCATCTTCGTCTAACCATACCCAAAGAGAGTTTGCATCTTGATGTATATAATCTATAAATTGCCCTTCAAAAAAATGATTAATCAGATAAAGGTTATCGTTTTCTCTTCTGTAAGCTAGAAGACCATCTGATGAGGCAACCCAGTAAGTGTTACTTTGATCTACGGCCAAATCCCAGAAGGTTGTACTCTCTTGGGGTTTAGGATGTTTCGTTAAGTAAGAAAGCTCTCCTGTTACCTCATGTAAAGCGCCTACACCGCGATTTTGAGATGCAAATAAAATTTCACCTTCAGAATTTTGAGCTAATCCCCAAATCGTAGCTTCGACTGGTTTATCAGAATTACTCTCCTTAAAGCTAGGATGAAATTTAACTTCAGAGTAATTTTTGTGGAATCGAAAGGCGCCTTGAAGTGTACCAAGCCATACCCCCCCAGTTGCGTCTTTCTGAAGATTAAAAATAAGGTTCTGATTCAATCCAGTTACATTTTCTGTGGATGCATCAATATGAGTAAGGCTAGACGCGGTAATTTTTGTCGGTTCGTTAATATTTTCATGGACAATAAATAGCCCTGCATCTGTTCCAACCCAAACTGAATCGGAAACCCGCTCGATACTGAGTACATTCACATCATGCTCTATTGACAACAAGTCTTTATCAATAGAGCGAATTAAATTGCCTCTGTTTCCTAAAATGAAAACACCTTTATTGGTAGCTAACCAATAATTTCCCTCGATAACCTCAATATCATGCATTGCGCCTATAGCTATGTTGATTCCCCAGGGGTTAACCTTGTCTAAGCTATATATTTGAGAGTGTGACTTATCGAAAATTTTAGCGCCGGCTTCATTCGAACCAATCCAAATTTTTGAGCTTTCATCGAAAACCACTTTAATATTACTTGGTACATCGAAAGCCTTCGTTACTATTCTTACCTCCTCTTTTTCTTTAGAGAGTGAGTAAAGAAACTTTGAATCAGTAAAAAGTATATCGCCGTTTTTTGACTCGCTGATGGTGGTAATTAATTCAAGTTTAATAGAAGAGTTCGTACTAGAGAAGGTTTTGAAATTATCAGTTTTAGGTTGGTATTTAGCCAATCCAGAATGAGTAGCTATCCAAAGTGTCCCCTCTGAGTCGACAAATAGTTTTTGAATAAAGCCGCTGGGAAGTGCATTGGGGTCGATATCAGAAGGGTGGTATTGCTTTATATCGTAGCCGGAATATCGGTTTAGGCCATTCATTGTCGCAAGCCATATGTATCCCTTGTCGTCTTCGGCAATGTCGAGGACAACAGTATTGGATAAACCGTCTCGTTTATCTAACTCAGAAAATTGTAAATCAGCAACTTCTATGGCTGCCGCATCGGAGAAAATTACTCCGAGCAGTTGAAGCCATATAGCTATAACTGAGTAAGCTAGGGTTGAGCGCACCTACACACCTTTGGCATTACGCCTTATCATTATAATTTATAGTTAGGCTGGCCGCATCCCTAACAGCCAGAACAATAAATATGCCGAAATAACGCGGGCTCTACAAGCGATTTTTAGTTATAGGTGGGTGATGGTTCAATTGTTAACCATTATTTGCTAATAATAAGGAATTTGGGATTTAAACTCAGAAATTCCATTTATGGTTCTGTGCTTTGGCGTTTCTAGTTTTTCGTGTTTACCTTCAGCAAACAGAATCAACTCTCCGCAACGCTCTCGTTTGGCAAGTTGATGCGCATAGCTTTGTATATCTTCGAAACTTAATGCGCTAATGCATTCAGCAAGTTGGGTATTTCTATTAAAGCTTAAATCTTGCGTGCCTAAGCTTATCCATAGTCTTTGCGACTTCATCGACAAGTTAAGGTCGCGCTCTTCTAGTTGCTTCAATAAGTTCTGTTTGATGGTAGACCAATAAAAACGATAGAACTCGATTTCTTCTAACTGTTGAAATAAAAATACCGTCATCGCATCTAGAAGCGTTTTGGCACTGTTATTTGGGCTTTGTACATAAAATGCCATTCCTGGGTGTTGATTGTGGGGAACATAACCGGTTCCAACAATATAGCCCAACTGCTGTTCTGTTCTAAGCGCATTAAAAAATGGTGCAGCCAACATTTGCTCTAACACCATACAAAGTGCAGTGTCGTGTAGGCCTGCAGTGGGTGCTTGTAAATACAGCACAACAGCAGCATCGTCGTGCTCACAACTGACTTGATGATAAAAAGCTTCACCAACGGGAAGTTTTGACACCGCGCGAGACAAAGGCACACCGCTGGTATTAACACATTTACTATCAATACTTTTCGCGAAGCTTTGTGCTTGCTCGCTGGCCCAATTGCCATGCACGAAGCTTTCTATGAAATAATCGTCAAATGCAGTGTCACGCACGTTAATCATATCTTCATAGGAAGTGTTGGCTACTGCTTCCAGTAATTCCACAGGAGCTTGAGTATTGCGCTGTATCAACACGCTCAACCTAGAGAACAAGCGGTTAGTCGGTTTGTTCAGCAGTGAGTTCTGTAAATTCTGAAGCTGCATTTGTTTGTAATGCTGAAAGTTAAACTCTGATGGTTTAAACGATAAGACTGCTTCTAATAACTGCTCAGCTAATAACATCTGCTGATTGGTAAAGCCTCGGGTATGCAGCGTAAAGCCAGCTTGGTGACCATAAATTCGATAATGTAACCCTGCAATTTCAGCGCGGTAATACTTGGCTTGCAGGTAGTCATTTAATGCACTTAACCAAATTCGTTTAGCAGCTACTGCGGTTAATGAATCAGAGAAATGCACCATATCAAACGATAAATAAATGTCGCCTTTAGGACTAAAAAACTGCTGGTCCTGTGCAAACCAAAAGCGCACGCCGTCTTTATCAACCAGTTTCGTAGGGTTATCAAACCCCGTTTCTGGCAATACTAACGCGTAGCTTTCCCCTAAATAAGGGTTTGGAGGGGGAAGCGATAACGCTTCTATCGTTATTGGTGACGTAAAGGCGTTCAATTGTTCTTTAGCAATAGGTTGAACACGGTATCTTGCGTTGTAGTATGCGCAGCTTCTGTCGGTTTCTACATCCGGAGAGATTACTTTTAACCGAATATTACAAGGCGTAAAGAACGACAAAGCCTCTTTCATGACAGCGCCGTCATAACTACCGATACTCGTGCGAAGCTTTCTAAGTTGTTCTGGCGTGAATAAAAATTGGTGCTGAGCAAATTCGCAAACCATCGTTAGCGGCTTGACGTTTTCTTCATATTCTAGTGCTAGCGCGGTAAGTTGCGCTTTTTCTTCGAATCGCCATGAGTCGTTAATCGACTGCTTAACCAATTCTAAGTAACTGAATAGCGCCATCACAACATGTTGTTGATTTGCTAATCCAAGCTCTGTTAACTGAAAGCTTATATTGAAATCTTTGAATTTGTCGCCTTCAATACCCGAGCCTGCGATAAGGTTTACCGCCCAGTTTTGGCTCTTTAAATAAGCAAGTAAACTGCCTTCGCCTTCATCACCAAGTAGATGACTAATATAATTTAGCGGTTTGGTATCGATATCGTTGTGAATACCAGGCAATGCAAAAGTGACTATCATTCGCCGTGCAGTTTGTAGCGGCTTAATGTTAATTTGAATACCAAGCTGAGATGAGGAGTAAAGTGCAGGCCAAGCGTCGCTAGCTAACGCGCCAGCTTCAAAACTCGAAAAGCTTTGCGTTATCAAAGCTTCTAACTGAGCAATAGGAACCGGGCTTGAAATACACAAACACATATTGCGACCACAATAATACTGTTTATGTAGGGCTCTTAATGCCTCGCGAAGGCTGCTCACCTCGTGCTCTGAAAATATATCAGCATTGCCAACCGAAAATTTTGAGAAGGGGTGGGCAGGATTACAGGTTTCTTTGTGAATCTGATAAAGCCGGCGTAAGTCGTCTTTAATCTTAAACTGAAACTCTGCATCAATAGACTTTATTTCATTAGTGAGCGCGGTTTCATTTAAAATAGGTTGGCGCAACATATCAGCAAAGGCCGGAAGGGTTTGCGCAATAGCTGAGCCGTCACACTGATAATGGTAGTTTGCATATTCAGTGCCGGTCCACGCGTTTATATTACCGCCATGCTGCTCGATGAACCCATTAATGCTATTTGGGTTTGGAAAATGTCGACTCCCCATAAAGAGCATATGTTCTAGCAAGTGGGCTAAACCCTGACAATCGTTTGGATCGTAAAAATGGCCCGCACGAACCGCCATAGAAACATAGGAAGTGCTGGATTGTGGCTCATGGCATAACATAACTCTAAGGCCGTTAGGCAAGGTAAGATGGTATGCATTATCAAATTTTTGAACGTTAGTCACATGATCTCATTGTAAAAACTCAAGACAAAATTGTCAGGAAAACCACGAACTGCTCACAATCCCTGAAATGAAATAATACAGTTTAATAACCACTATTTAGGTTTTGTGCTATGCGTAATTAAAGCACTCTGTTATCGTAACTGCACATAAAACATAGTATGCGTAATGTTATGTCAGGTCAAAGTAGCAACGACGACATTTTTTTATTTATCATGCGCCACGGAGAGGCAGAAGCACCGCGTTTGGATGACAAAAGTCGGCAGCTCACTCAAGTTGGTAGACAGCAATCGTCGGCCGCTACGCAGTGGTTGTGTGCGAATTATTGCCCTGATAACGCCGTGGATTTGGCGCTAATCAGCCCTTATCGCAGAACGCGTCAAACCCTTGATATGGTCTCCCTCGATATCGTCGCTGATAAAGTCGAAGTTAATGAAGATATTATTCCCGACGGCTCGGCAGAATTGGTGAGCGATTATTTGTCTGCACGCATTCACAGTGCTGTGAATTCTAAACAACCCCTCAAACGAATATTGGTGGTTAGCCACATGCCCTTAGTCAGCTATTTAGTTGATGCATTGTGCCAGTCTTACACAACCAGTTTATTCGCTACCGCCTCTATAGCCGTCATCCGATACTCACCCAGAACACAAAAAGGTACCTTGGTAACACATTATCAAGGCTGAAAGTTTAATTGACGACAATAGGCCGAGATAAGTATGTATCTGGCTTGAACATCCATGGTTACATTAGACTAAAGATTTATTTGTGAATTTTGCTTCAGAAGTTTTGTTTTTGACCGATAATAAATATTGAGAGTGTCAAAGTTTATTCGAAAGCAGGGTGGGGAATGACCAGCAAATCTATTCCTGAACTCCTCAAGCGTTCATTGCAGTCGCACATGGCGGAAGCAGATTTGCGCGAAGATGAGGAGATGCAGGACATTATTACAAAATTGTCTACATTGTCTGACAAGGTTGCGGCTGCAAAAGCGCAAGTGCTTGCCAAACGTGCTCAAAAAGCAGTAGATAAAATCTAGTCTGAAGCGCCAGACTGGGGTGCATTGAAGTACTCCGGCATAATACGAACCGTTTTGATCATGTTTTCGGTAATATCCACAATCTCTAACGGGTAACCTGCCAAGCGAACACTCACTTTGTTCTCAGGAATTTCTTCCAAATACTCTAGCAATAAACCATTCAACGTTTTCGGCCCTTCGGTAGGCAAGTTCCAATCCATTTCTTTATTTAGGTCGCGAATGTTAGCACTGCCGTCTACCAGTACAGAACCGTCTTGCTGAACGTGCGCTTCTTTGCTGTGATCAGGCACCATACTGGTCGTGAAATCACCGATAATTTCTTCAAGAATATCTTCTAGCGTAACCAAGCCCATAATATCGCCATACTCATCAACAACGAGTGCGATGCGTTCTTTTTCTGCTTGGAACTTATACATTAACGTATGTAATGGCGTTGATTCTGGCGTGTAGTATATCTCCCTTACCGCACGTAATAGACTCGACTTGGTGAACTGATCTTTTGATAGTAACCGCAGTGCATCGCGCACATGCACAAACCCTACTGCATCATCAATACTATCGCGGTAAAGCAACACGCGGGTATGTTGGGCATGGGTAAGGTGCTTCTGAATCCGCTTCCATTCATCGTTAATATCTATGGCAACAATTTCAGCTCTTGGCACCATGATGTCTTCAGCTGTGACACTTTCTAAATCAAGGATGCTCACCAACATATCTTGGTGTTTTTTAGGGATAAGGCTTCCCGCTTCGTATACCACAGTGCGTAATTCTTCCCGGCTTAAAGAGTCGTCATTACCATCTGAAGGGCTAATTTTAAGCAGTGCTAAAATGCCATTGGTGATGCCATTGATAAACGCCACGAACGGATAAAGTATCGTTAGCAAGGGTAATAGTATGACTGAACTTGGGAAGGCCACTTTCTCTGGGTAAAGCGCAGCTAATGTTTTTGGGGTGACTTCCGCAAAAATAAGTAGAATTAAAGTTAAGCCAAAGGTAGCTGCAAATAAGCCCCAGTAATCGCCAAACAAGCGTATACAAATAATTGTCGCTAACGATGACGCGGCAATATTTACAAGGTTATTCCCTATTAAGATAAGACCGATAAGTCTATCAGGGCGATCAAGAAGTTTTTGAACCCGTTGGGCAGATTTATTGCCTTCATTTTGCAAGTGCTTAAGGCGATATCGGTTTATCGACATCATGCCTGTTTCAGAGCTAGAGAAATACGCAGAAAGTAATATGAGTACGCCGAGCGCGATAAACAGCGTACTCGTAGATATGTCGTCCAACTATTGGGTTCCTATCATTTATTGATGTTCAAATACTATCATTTGAAATTAGGTCTACATGTGCAATATACGCAGCATACGCTAGGTGTGCACGTAAAATTGATTAATTCATTTGGATAAATGGCGATTTATAGCAATATTTCTCGAACCAATTTACTACCGAAGTAAGCAAGTGACAGTAAAATAACCCCAAGTACTGTCATAAATATCACTTGTTTGCCGCGCCATCCTCTAAGTTTCTGACCGACCAATAGTATTAAGTACACCACTAACGCGGCACTTGATAGCACCGTTTTATGCGCATACGTTTTATTAAACATATCGTCTAAGAAAACAAATCCACTAAGTAGTGATACAGATAACAAGCAGGTACCCGCCAGCAAAAGCTTAAACAATATGCCTTCGACTAACATCAAAGGTGGCAAAGATGAATGTAGAAGCGTTGCGCCTTTTTGCTTCAATCGATAGGTAATGTATGACATTTGCAAGGCATAAAGAAAAGCGATAACCAATGTGCAATAAGCAAACAAAGACAAGCTGATATGCACCACTAGCCCCGGTTGCAACTCTATATGCATGATGTAAGACACGGGGATAAATAGCGAGGCCAGCACTGATAAGCTAGCAAACCCAAATACCACCGGAAGCAAAATAAGATTGGGAATAGCGCGCGCAAATATCAGCATGGCGGTGGTGATTATCCACGCCACGAGTGAAAGCACATTGGTAATACTCATGTCTTGGCCAGGCGCTACCATAATAACGTTAAGCAAAAACGCAATATGCGCAACAACACCTAAGCTAGCTATGCCTAGGCCTAAGCGTTTGTTTGGGCCTTCTTGATGTACAAACTTGCCAAGTAAAACAATGGCGGCCATAGCGTAAAGCGCAGCGGCGGCAATGGCGAAAGCGGTGTTCATGATGTTTCCTGTAAAAAATGGTGTTTATCACCAATACTGGCGGTATTGATACTGGAAGTTGGGCTTAAATTCAACCATCTCCTTGTTTTTCTTTATGCAAGTACCATGTATTGGGGCAATAGAGTTCGTTTAATTCCCTCGCATGCAAGCCTGCGAGATGAGACAATAACGACCTGAATTAGTTTAATGGTGGCTCATAGCGCGCTTGTATGCGTGAGCAGTAGACAGAGGAAAGAAATTTCCTTCACTAGACGGTACGTTAAGTTGCCCTTTTACGTTACAATAGGCGCATTACGTCTGAAATAAATAGAAGTTTCATACTATGTTTGAAAATTTATCAGAACGCTTAGGCCAGACATTACGAAATGTCAGTGGTAAGGGGCGTCTTACAGAAGACAACATTAAAGAAACGCTTCGCGAAGTGCGCATGGCGTTACTTGAAGCGGATGTTGCATTACCGGTTATTAAATCCTTCGTTGCACAAGTTAAAGAACGTGCGGTAGGGACTGAAGTCACCAAGAGCCTTAAGCCTGGCCAAATCTTTATTAAGATCGTTCAGTCTGAGCTAGAAGCGGTGATGGGGGAAGCTAACGAAAAGCTAAACCTAGCTACCCAGCCACCTGCGGTTATTTTAATGGCCGGCCTGCAAGGGGCGGGTAAAACCACCTCTGTAGCTAAGTTAGCTAAATACCTAACAGAACGTGAAAAGAAAAAAGTCATGGTAGTGAGTGCCGACGTTTATCGCCCAGCGGCGATCAAACAGTTGGAAACTCTTGCTAGCGAAGTGAACGTTGCTTTTCACCCATCAACTATTTTGCAAACGCCTATTCACATTGTTGAAGGCGCCATTGATGAAGCGAAGAAAAACTTTTTCGATGTACTGCTAGTTGATACCGCGGGTCGTTTACATGTCGACAATGACATGATGAACGAGATTAAAGATTTACATGCTGCTGTGAAGCCAATTGAAACCTTGTTCGTGGTTGATGCCATGACAGGCCAAGATGCGGCTAATACAGCAAAAGCGTTCAACGATGCACTACCATTAACCGGCGTAATCTTAACGAAAGCCGATGGTGATGCGCGCGGCGGTGCTGCCCTTTCTGTTCGTCATATTACAGGTAAACCTATTAAGTTTATCGGTATGGGCGAGAAAGTAGATGCGCTAGAGCCATTCCATCCAGAGCGTATCGCGTCACGTATTTTAGGCATGGGTGATGTGCTCAGCTTAATTGAAGAAGTAGAACGTAAGGTTGACCGCAATAAGGCGGAGCAACTGGCCAAAAAAGTTCAAAAAGGCAAGGGCTTCGATCTGCAAGATTTTAAAGATCAGCTTGAGCAAATGAAGAACATGGGCGGCATGATGGGAATGATGGACAAACTGCCTGGTATGGGCGGTATGTCAGAAAAGATTAAAGAACAAGCTAACGACAAGCAGTTTAATCAGATGGAAGCCATCATTAATTCGATGACACCAGCTGAACGTTCTCGCCCTGATATTATTAAAGGGTCGCGCAAGCGTCGTATTGCCGCAGGTTCTGGTACTCAGATTCAAGATGTGAACCGTTTACTTAAACAGTTTACTCAAATGCAGAAGATGATGAAAAAAATGTCTGGCGGCGGCATGAAAAAAATGATGCGCCAGATGAAAGGCATGATGCCTCCAGGTGGTCCGGGCGGCCCAGGTGGATTTGGTGGCGGCGGAGGCCCAGGTGGTTTCGGCGGCGGTGGCGGTATGTTCCCACCAAGATAGCCTTTAAAAATTGATTATCCATTAAATTGAAAGCCTCATTTGACTAAATGAGGCTTTTTTTATTTTTTTGCATCTAATTCTATGTGCGAGTCGTTTGGTTTAAGTGACAGGGCGTTAGCAGTTTCACGCGTCTACTTAATCTGAGAGCACGTATAATGGAGTTACACTGCATGAAAATGGTAAATACAACATCAAACACACTTAAATTAACGGCTATTTCTGTGGCGGTGGCCATGCTGTTATCTGGTTGTAATGGCGACGACGGAAAAGATGGCATAGACGGCGCTGCTGGTATGGATGGCGCAGACGGAAGTAACGGCGCACCAGGCTTGCCTCAAGGCCAATTTCTTATTGCCAATAATGGTGAGAGCAATAGTGGCACCGTAAGTCTTGTTGATCAAAACGCGAACACGCTTGAAACGCTAACCACAGGCGCAAATGAAGGTGTCGTTTTCACCCAAACAGGCAGCGTAGTGCAAGCAGGAGACAGCGACACGCCCTTGTTACGTACTTTATGTTCATTATCAAGCAGCACATCAGGCATGTATTCAGCTGATGCTGACACAGAAATTAGTGGTGCCAACACAGGACTAACTAACCCGAAAGGAATTGCAGTTGCTAATGACGCGGGCATTATCTTTGCTGCCGACTTTACTGGTATGCGCATCAGTATTTTTGGTAGCCAAGCTGCTGGCGATGTGGCTCCGGTAGCGGAAATTGTAACCGCAGCCCAACCTTGGGATGTGGCATTTGATGAAGATTCAGACCGCTTATTTGTGGCATTAACCGATGGCACCATTGCGGTATACGATGATGTGATAGCCTCTGAGTTTGCCCCAACAGTGACGCGTACTATAGTGCCTTCAGATAGCGATGGAAACCAAATTTCTGTTAACGCTCACGGTATTGTTTACGAGCCTATGTCAGACAGATTAGTGGTATCGGATGTTGGTGATGCTGCCGTAGCTGACGATGGTCAACTATTTGTGCTTACCAGTGCAGCCACTGCTGATGGTGCTACCGTACCTACCAGAACTATTGGCGGTGCATCAACGGTATTAGGTAATCCTGTTGATATTGCGCTTACCGGTTCTACCCTGCGCGTGGCCGAAAAGTCGAATGACGCTATTCTTGTCTTCACTAACATATTTAGTGGTGAGAGTGGCGACATAGCTCCTGACCTTGTTACCTCTACCAGTAAGCCTGAATCAATTGCCGAATTAACAGATGTTGAAATGCAAATGGACGCGTCTGACAATGGTCTATCTACCATGCCCATCAAGGGGCTTAGTGTAACCAGTAATCCTGGAGAAGCTGGCGATACCACCGGCGGTGTTACGCAGTATAGCGCCACATTAAGCAGTGAATTAGCTAGCTTCGATAGCACTATTAGTATTGAGAGCGCAACTTACACCGCCGTGGGGGACGGGTATATTACCTTTGATGATACGGCAACCAATACAGGTGGCATATTGGTAGTAAACCGTCTTAAATCTACCCGTAATGACGGTATGTATAATACGTCTTACGACCATGAGATTAGCGGTGATAGCACGGGACTTGTTGCGCCTAAAGGTATTGATATTTCATCAAACGATAATCTTATATTTGTTGCCGATATTGATGCCACCGCACCAGGTGTTCGCATTTTCTCAACGTGTTCTGCAGGTAATGTTGCTCCGTTACTTACGCTAACGGCATCTAACGGCGCTAGCCCTTGGGATGTTGACTATGATGCAGAAACAGACCAAGCGTTCTTAGCGCTGACTAACGGTACTGTCGCGGTATTTGAAGATGTGGTGCGTAAACTTAATAATGGTATGGACACTATTGACGGTGAAGACCGATTAATTACGCCCGCAATGTCGGGAACGGCTGTTGCCGCGCCTACGAATATTCATGGTATCGATTACGATGCACAAAGCGACTCATTGGTCATCTCTGATGTGGGTAGTGCAGCAGATGCCACCGATGGAAAGCTTTATGTTATTCCAGGTGCTAAAAACGCAAGTGGCCTAACAGATATGTCGGTATCTATCTCTGGTCCGTTAAGCATGTTAGGCAACCCAGTCGATTTGATGTTAAGTAACGGTAATGTGTATGTGGCTGAAAAATCGAATAGTGCTGTATTGCGTTTCGATAATATTCTAAATCAGGCATCTGGTGATATGGCGCCTAGCTACAGTGTTTCATTTACTGCACCTGAATCGGTATCTGTTTTACTAAATTAATAGCGCTATGCAGTCAATAATAATGCGAAGGTAGGGAAAACGGCAACTGAGTGATTCCTGCTTTGAAGCATTAAAGGTGCTAAGTTGAAATACTAAATTGATGCACTAAGTTGAAGTGCTAATCTGAAACGAAAAGGGGCTAGTTAATAGCTCCTTTTTTGTGCCTTCACATTGTGAAAAAACGAGTCCGCCACGGATAAGTTGAGTGAAAGCTCAAGCATTTAGTTAACTATCTTCTATATTTAAATAAAGCTTCTGATAAAACGAGCGAGTGCTTAGTTAAGATGAAGAACAAAAATTACGTTATTAGGCGAGACAATAATATTGTTGTCATCCACGTAAAAGGTGCGTGGGACGCAATGATTACTGAGAGCTTTAGCAAAGCCTTTAAAGATACAGGTCGAATGATAAGCCACGCGCCATGGGCACATTTAGTTTATTTTGATGAATGGGCGTTATCAACTCCTGATGCAGAGCCTGTAATCAACGAAATGCTGGTGTGGGCGGAAGCAAATAATATGACCCATACCGCGAGAGTCTATAAAGACAACGCATTAAAAACCTATCAACTTGACCGTATGATCGATCTGCAAAAACAAAAAGGGTCAACACGCCACTTTGAAACTGCATCAGATGGTTTTGACTGGTTGGCTGAACACGGGTTCAACGCTGAAACCGCAAGGGTATCAGAGTAAATAGATAACCCGATTAACTCACTTTTCTCCCTATAAATATGCTCACATCTTGTCCTGCTTTTGCCTAGCCTAGTTCTGTGGAACAAAGCGCATGTGAATATTGAGCAGCCTTTGAATAAAAAAGCAGCATTCATTTGCTCTGGCATGCCACAAACCCTTTTCCCATCTGTGCAAATCATTCAATTCATAATACACTGACCGGCTAATTAACCATTTAACAAGCGTGTCTAAATACAGTAATAGTTTGTTAAACATGGAATGATAAAGACGGTTGATTAACGTGGTAGTAGCTTATTCAGGCTACATGCAAAGACTCAAAAATATAGGATACTGAATGGCAGGCTTAAAACGTATTGTTCTCATCGATACCCATTTACCGGGTGTAGTAGAATTGAAGCTTGATGGACATACCAACATTTGTGGTACAAATGCATCGGGTAAAACTACCTTGCAGCGGCTCATTCCGGTTTTTTACGGCGAATATCCTAGCCGCGTAGTTCCTGCCACTCGCGACAGTTTTGAGCGCTGGTACTTACCTCGTTTATCTAGTTTTATTATTTATGAATATGCGCGCGCCGATGGTGATTTGTGCCAAGCGGTCTTAAGCTCCAACGGTACGGGTGTTAACTATCGTTTAGTGGGTAAGCCGTTCGATATTGATGATTACTTAATTAAGCAAAAAAGTGGCAAGCACGTTAGCGTAAGTAGCGCTGAACTTGCCCGCGCCATGAAACGCAATAACGTGATGGTAACCAGCTTACTTAACACCAAAGATTTCCGTGCAATTGTGCAAAACGATCATGGTGTATTAAACCAAAGCGGTAACGGCCGAGAGCTGTTAGGTTACGCTAAAATATTTAGCCTGTGCGAGCCAAGCAAGCACATGCGTCATATCGAAAAACTTGCAAAAGCGGTGCATTCGAAAGAAGGCAAGATGGAAACCATTAAAGCCATGATTGCCGCTATTTTGGAAGAAGACGGGGTAACACCGCCTACTTCAGGTTTAAGCCGTCACCGTGTTGATGACTGGATTAAAGAGTGCCAGTTAATCAAACAGTTTGACAATATTCGCCCTGAGTTCAGCAAGCTTGAACAAGCCGATATGGCGTTAAGCAGCACTGAGCAACTATTAGCTAACTTAAAGCACAGCTTTGAGTTGGATAAAGTGCATCTATCAACCCGCGTTGATACCACTAAAAACGAATTAGATGAGAATACCTTTCAGCGTAAACAAACGGATAGTCAGTGGCACGATACCCGCGACCACCTTAACCAAGTTATTTCCTCTGCCCGTGCAGATGTTGAAAAATACACCAGTGAACTTGATACCGTTGAGCGTGAATTCGATAAATGGCAAGACCAGAATATCGATAAACTAAAAGAAGATGTAGCCAATCTAGCGCAGTGGCAAAACGCCCGTGAACTGGCCGACAGCCGCTATTTATTGCTTACTGAAAAGCACCAAGATATTGAATCAGCCTACAACAAACGATTGGCTGAGCTAGGCGATAAGTTGTCGCTTTCGTTAGAGTCGCTTTCAGCGGCACGACAAGAGGCGGCAGAAACGAAAGCTGAGCAAACGCAACAAGAGCATGAAGCTATACAGCGTATCCGTGATGATTACGCAGGTCAACTCAGTACGTTACAAGCCAATTTTCAAACTGCGTCTGGCGAGCTTAAAGTCACTGAAGCTGAACTTAAAGCGTCGTTGTCTAACGCGGGTTACAACGAATTTGAACAGTCGCAATTAGATTTGCTGGATGCCGCTACAAAAGAAGCGTCGGTTAACGAAGATGCAGCTCGAGCGGCATACCGACAAACTCAGCAAGCCCACAGTAAAGCGGTGCAGTTTAGGCAAGATGCCTCAAACGCACTTGATAAAGCGCGTGTTGCCTTTCAAAAAGAAGAAAGTGCAGTTTCAAAAATCAATGGCTTGCTGTATCCGGGTGAGGGCTCATTGCTAGAGTTCTTGCGAGCTAATGTTGATGATTGGGAATTGTCATTAGGTAAGGTGCTTCGCCCTGAGTTGTTAGACCGAAACGACTTGAGCCCTAGTGTGGTTAAAGACGCAAGCGCTGCTAAATCGGACGAAAAGTCAGACACTGACGAAGTAAATACGTCGTTGATGGGCGTTAGTCTAGCCCTATCAGAGCTTGAGACGCCGGAATACGCGCAAACTGAACAAGCCTTGAAGCAACAGCTCCAATTAGCCGAAACTCGTCAAGCGGCATCACTTGCGGCGCAAAATGAATGCGAAACGCGCTTAGCTAAAGCCAATGAAGATGTGCGTAATGCTGAATTGTCGATGACGCAAAAAGACAATGCAGTGAAAAGTGCCGAAGCTAGCCGTAAGCGTGCACAACAAGACCGCGATAGCTTATTAAGCGAATACCAGCAGGCACTTTCAGCGCGCAAGCAAAAGGCGAAAACCAAACTTGATGCTAATCTTCAAGCCCAAAAGCAAGCGAAAGCCCAATATGAGCTTAGCCGTGATGAAATAAAAGATCAGCAGCGAGAGTCGGAAACAGAACATAGCTTCCACTGGCAACAACTTATCGCCGACAGTACAGGCCGTATTGCACAAATTGATAAAGACACGCAGCAGGCAAAAGCGAATGCTGCCCGCGACCGTGAAGACATGCAGAAGTGGCTTGAAAATGAGCTGAATAATCGCGGTGTAGATATAGACGAAATAGGTCAGCTTAAAAAGCAAATTAATAAACTGAAAGAAGATATAAACCGCACCGAAGCCCACCGCCATAAGGTGGCTGATTATGAACGTTGGTATTCCACCATATTCACTAAACAAAAAGTGGTATGGCAGGACGAGCTCGCGAAAGCACGGAAATCTTTAGGGGAATCTGAGCGCGGTTTAGCTCAAAAGCAAAGCGAGTACAAAGCGACACGGGAACAACTACAAGAACAGCAAGCTTTACTTGAAGCTAGGCTGAAGACAGCTACGGATCAACTAGAACAAGTTCGAACGTTAAGTAAATCACTCAGTAAGCTTACTCTGCAAGCTGCGAAAGAGTTTACTGAAATTAAGCATGACGATGTCAGCGTGAACCAGCGTATTTCTGAAGTTCAAGGGCACTTGCAAGAACGAGATACCCTTTATAGTGATATTCGCGCCTATGTAGAAAGGTTTGATCAGCTAATAGCAGCGCAAGCTGGAACTGGGCTTTCTGATACATGGGAACGGGCTCGCGAAGAATGCGCCACTATTAACGCCCATGGAGTAAAGAGCTTCGACCATCGCCGTATGGTATCGCACTTATCTCAGCTGCTTAACGTGATAGTACCTCAGAAACTGCAAGGCCTGCGTGAGCAGGGCAGAATATTCGGGGCTGACTTGTCTCAGTACTACTTTGTACTTGCCGATATAGATAAGCGCATTGTGTCGCAAAGCCGCCGAATTACCCAAGAAGTCGACGGTGAGTTGTTCCTAGATGGCGTGTCTGATTCAGCTGTGAAAATTCGATCTCGCATAAGTGAGCTAGAATTCTGGCCAGAGCTAGAGCAGTTTAGAAAGCTTTACGAGCATTGGATGGAAGAGGGCGCCAACACCTTACCTGAAGAAGAATACGGGCTAAGTATGCGCCGTGTGCTAGATATTTTAGGCCGCGCGGCACTGACTGGCGGCATCAGCAAGTTGCTTGATATCGAACTTCATTTACGTGAAGGCAAAAGCGACTTGGTTATCCGAACCGATCGTCAGCTTAATGAATCGTCTAGTCATGGTATGGCTTACCTTATTTTGTGTAAGTTCTTACTGGCCTTTACTCGTTTATTGCGAGGCGACGCAGAAGCAACCGTACACTGGCCAATTGATGAACTAGGTACGCTGCATCAAAGCAATGTGAAGAAAATATTTGATGCCTGTCAGAATAATAACATTAGCGTGGTAGGGGCGTTTCCAAACCCTGAATCGGAAGTACTTACTTTGTTTGAAAATCGCTACTTAATTGACAAAGTAACCCGCCAGTTGCAGGTGGTTCAGCCTAGAACCAGTGGCATTGCCGCTCGCCTACAAGCAAAAAAAGCACAAGATAAAGGGAACGCCGCTAGCCAGGAGACATTATCATGATGACTGAACAAGGCCGCGTGTTAAGCGCACTATTGCAAGGGACGTTTATTTGTCAGGTTACTGACGAAGAAGCATGGCGTTTTTTAAAAAACCGTGAAAAAGCCCAGCAACTAGAGCCACATTTAGCCATGCTAAATCGCACACTTTCAAGCACAGCTGAAGGCGATGTGTTTTTTGCCAGTTACCTCACCATTGGTGAGGCAGAGCGCAAAATGCTAACGCAACAGTTTCAAGATACTGCGTCTAATTTAGTGCCGCTGGTGGAATGGTTATTGTTAGTACAACAAGCCAATGAATCTGATATGCCGGTTACCATGGGCAATGCTATTCGCTTGAACGAACTGCAAACAACTATTGAAGATACCCCTGCGTATGCCGAGCAATTAGAGAAAATTTCTCGTTACCGCATGTTTGGTTCTACCAGCGTGAATCTAGATGGTCAGTTAAAGCAGGTATTTAAGCGCCTAACTGAAATGGGCTACTTAACCAAGCCAAACCCAGAAAAGCAGATTTACCTTGCCACCGGTAAAGTAGAGCACCTTTATGAAATGCTGCGTTTTATTGATGAAACCGAAGCGCTAAGTTTATCTGAGCAAGCTGATGCTGCTATAACCCAGGGTAGTTTGTTATGAGCCAAGCGCTTATTCAAACAGGCACTCGCTTACTGAATGCATTGGGTAAGCACAGCGACCTTATCATGCAGGCTTATATTGGCGGGACGGTTGATGAGCAAAATCACAGCCCTAAAGTATTAGAGCAACTGGTGCAGCTTGGCGTGCTTTGGCGCCCAGAGTCACAAAGTGAGTTGCGGCTTAAAAGCGCGGTGCGTACGTTACTAGAAGGTAGCTTACAAGACGAAAGAAACCGCACGATTAATGCTAATATCGGTGCCTCGCTAGCGAGTTTAAAAACCTTAGCCGAGCATTACAAAGAAGCCCTGCATTATAATAAATACAACGAATCTGCTGCTCACATGAGCGATTTAACCGAGCATGTGTATCAACTGTCTGAGTCATTATCGAACAGCGTACGTGTGTTGTTCGGGCGTATAACTAATGAGTTTGGTTATGTGTCGTCGGTAGATGCGAAAATTCGTGAAAACGAACTGGCGCAAGGGCAAGTTACTGACTTGCTGTCACAGTTGGAATGTTTCCGCTTTGACGAATTAAGTGAAATCGCTGGCTCAAACCGAGAGCTTCGCCATTTGCTGGTGGTGTCTTTGCAACAGCGCTTTTCAAAAGCTGCGCAAGAACTCTCAGTAGTACAAGCGCGCTTGATAGATTTACTCGGGCGATTCAGAGAATTCCAAGGTCGTACACGCTTGCTAAAGGGCTACTTGCTGCACATGGAGCAACACCCTGACTTTGCGCCGGGTAACTACACTAACTTGACGCAAGTGCCAATTCTGTTTAATCAATCGAACAGCGTGATTAGTGCTGCTGCGCCAGATGTGAATAACGTTGAGCACGAGAATGATTATCAAGAAATTGTGTCTTCGCTTACGCATATTCATCAGCGTAAAGGAAAACATGACGAAGCCGACGAGCCACAAGATATTGATGTAACCGCACAATCTACGGTATCTCTTGAAAAGGATGAATTACAGTTGGCCATAGAGGACTTTTTCTGTGAAGTCATTGATTCGGGCCAACCGAAAACCGCGTTAACCTACTACGAAGAAAAAGCATTAGGGTTTGATCGAGAGGTCTGGATGTATCAAGTGATTGGCGGCTATCAAGCGCTTGCCGATCAAGAAAAGCAATTTTTTGCCCTCGATCCCCATGGTGAAAATGACAAAACGTTTACGGGCAACTTCTACATTAATGATATCACCCTAGGGCTGCGTTAGCGGCTCTATTCTTTTCAATTATATTCACACTTAGTTTGGGCTTCTTATACGCATATTTACTTGGATCCCACGGTAAAAAGACTATAATGAAACAGTTATTTTACATTTATTTCACACATTGAACTTAATTGTTCATGGTGTCGTAATATAGCTGTCAACGAGCAGGAGCAACATTAAAACTCTCGTTAGAAACATAAACTGCCTAGCAGGATGCGGGCAAGTAGTGGTGCCAATGCGTATGGCACGAAGAGGATGAAACTATGCAACTTTCACAGCAACAAACCTTTAATCAAGCACTTATCAAATTATCTGTTTTGCTATACCAAGTAGACGGTATGGTGACGCTATCCGAACAAGATTATCTCAATTCAATGGTTGAAGAATTAGACTGGCAAAGTCCAATTTGCCGAGAAGCTTTCTTGAACGATACGATTTATCAGACCAGACAAGCTATTGATACTGGGGATGAACTTGAGTTCATGCGATCGCTAAAAGATGACCTGGCTTTTGACGCGGAAAAAACCCTAGAGGTTGCCATGGCAATTACTGGCGTAGATGGAGAGCGAAGTGAAGCAGAAACAGAGCTGTTATCAGTACTTACTCACAAACTGTTAGCAAAGGCATTGATAGCAGGCAGCAGTACGCTGCCCAATCAGGTTAGTAGCCAAGCTCCGCACTAACTGCCTAGAGCACGTATGCATCATATGCATCTAGCGCTCGGTAAACGTCTAGCGCTTAGCTAAATGTAATGCACACAAGTTACTTTTTTGTATCAAAGCTTGGCAACTAAGCTTGGTAGCAAAGGCAGGTAGCAAAGACTGGGTCACTGAATAGTGATTTCAGTACATTTTCTCGCTAGTAGATTGTCTTGCTAGTACATTGTCTTGCTAGAACAATGCATTAGCTAACAGCAATACCATGGTGTAGCCAACACTATAGGCAAGTAGTAATAGGCCAGAGTAACGAAGGAAGGAAGCAAACGTTAGCCCTTCCACTTTACTCATGGCCACAATGCCTGCTGCAGATCCTATCACCAATAAAGAGCCACCCACACCTACCGCATAAGTGAACGATAACCACTCGGGCGTCGTCATTGCTATTTCAGCTTTTAACAATGCTGCGGTTAAAGGTACGTTATCTATCATGGAAGACACTATCCCCATTAGGTAATTGGCTACACTCACAGGCAGTGAATCGTATAAATACATAAAGCCATTAAGTGCATGAATATGTTCCAACATACCTACAAGCAATAGTACGCCTAAGAAAAACAGCAGGGTGTCGAATTCAATGTAACGAATGTAGTCAAGTATGGGGTCGTTGTCGTTATGTTTTCCGTAGAGCGTTGCCACCATGAACATAACTGCCATACCAGTTAAAAAGCTAAGTACGGGTGGAATGGAAAACATGACGTTGGCGACCAGTGTAAATATTATGGTAGCAAGAAATATGGCGGCAATGATGTAATCTACGGTTGCAATATCATTTCGCTGTTTTTTAATTCTTACTTCCCCGGTAATGCCAATACTCAATAATGCAGCTAGCAACATCACGGTAATAAAGGAAGGACCTATCAGCATGAGAAGCTCGGTAATAGAGACTTTGTGTTGTAGGAAAATCATCAACGTTGTGACATCGCCTGTAATTAATGACACCCCACCAGAATTGACGGCAAACACCACCAACACAGAAAAGCGGATGGTTTGTTTCAATGGCAAGCCCAGAGATAGTACGAGCGCAATTGAGACCAAAGTTGCCGTAATGTTATCGGCTAATGAGGAGAAGCAAAAACTGAAAATAGCAGTAAAGAACAATAATGCTTTCAGGCTAATTTTCTTTGGCATCACAATATTCATCACATTTTCAATTAACCCTTTTCGGTTTAAATACGCCACGAATGTCATTGCTGCCACCAAAAATAACCACAGTGTGGAAATCTCAGTAAGGTTAGTCATCAATGCGTCGTTGATGTGCTCGGTCTGAGAAATAGAGGAGGAAAATATAAATAGAAGCAACCAAGAGATAGTGCCAAGTAACAAGGTGGTTTTGGCTTTGTCTACATGAATAAGGTCTTCGAAGATAACGCACAGTAGCGCAAGAATGGCGATGACAATAAGTGCCACGTCTAACATGGTGTCAGTTCCTAACAGCAATTTTTATTCGCGCGGATTGTAAAAGCTAGGGAATGAAATAAACAGTGAAATGGGCATGAATGAACCATTTTATGCGATATTTTAACTATCAGCGTGATAACTTTTTACTATCACTGATGGCAGAGTGAAAAAACGCTTCACCAATTACCTAATCGGCGACAATGATAATCATGATGAAGCTTAAATAGTGCAGCCTTTATTAGCCGCTGAGTTATAAAAAAGCCCCGTTAAAAACGAGGCTTTTAAAAGGTACATTAGGTACAAATGAGTAAGCGAGTATTCACGCCGTCTGTATTGGCCTTAACTTACACTGGCTTCTTCGCGCAGTTCAGCGTCTCGCATTTCCCCTTCTAACCGCTGGCTTTCATCGGCGCGAGGTTTAGTAAATCGCGCTAGGGCAAGATAAAGTACTGGCGTTAGGTATAAGGTGAAGACAACTGCAATACCTAGCCCACCAAATACAACCCAGCCAATAGCATTTCGCGCTTCAGCGCCAGCGCCGGTTGAAAGTATCAGTGGCAGACCACCTAGTATAGTGGACACCAATGTCATCATAATAGGGCGAAGGCGAACCCGACCCGCTTCTATAATGGCATCGTAAACACTGTAGCCTTTGTCGCGTAACTGGTCGGCAAACTCAATAAGTAATATGGCGTTTTTCGCTAGAAGACCAATCAACATCACTAAGCCAATTTGCGAGTATATGTTAATGCTTGTACTGGTTAGGTACAGGGCATAAATTGCCGCAGCAATACCGAAGGGGACCGTTAACATAACCACGACGGCTGAATTCACACTTTCAAACTGCGCTGCCAATACTAGCAGTACAATAATAAATGCGAGTACATAAGTTAGGGCAACTTGCTTAGACGTTTCTTCATAGGTTTGCGCTTCACCTAAGAATACCAACCCCATGCCATCGGGAAGTGTTTCATTGCCAAGTGCGCGGATGCTGTCTACCACATCACTTAACGCTAAGTCTTCTGGCAAATCCATTTCGATATTTATGGCACGGCGCTGCGCTTGGCGTTCAAGCTCTGCCGCCACGCCTTCTTCAGTAATAAATGCGACACTGGATAATGGCACTAAGTTGCCAGTACTGCTTTTCACATACAGATTAGTCAGATCTGATGGGTTAATAGAATTTCTATTATTAGTTTGCAGCATGATAGGAATGGCTTGGTCACCTACGTTTAAATCAGCAATATCATCACCATTTACTGCGGCGCGAAGGGCACTGGCAATATCTGGCAGTGGCACTCCTAATTCCTCTGCACGTCGCCTATCTATATTAACTCGCATTTGAGGCTGTGTAGGGTCATAGCTGATTTGCGGTCTACCCACTTCAGGTAACGCATTTTCTATTTCGTTAGCAAACGCCAATGCCGCTTTATGAATGTTTTCATAAGTATCACCAGTGAGTGCCAGTTCCAAACCACCGCCTTGGCCACGTAAATTAAGGCTGTTTCCGCCAAAAGCATTGCCCGGCGCACCTGGAATGGCTTGCAAGCCTGGGCGAATTTCACCCACGATGTCTTGCAACGATTTATCGCGGTCATCCCAATGCTTAAGGGGAACAGTAATAAAAACAATGTTAGGATCCCACTGGCCTACCACTGTATAAATTGAGTCGATGGTGCCGTTTTCCACGTAAGGGAATAGCATTTCCTCCATCTTCTCGGCCTGTCGGTCCATGAAGTTCAAACCTGCACCATCAGGGCCGCGAGCAAATATACGAATGGTGCCTCTATCTTCACTTGGCATTAATTCATTATCGATATTCTTGGCCAGCAGGTATGCACCACCGCCAGCTAGTAAGCTTAGTATGCCTACCGCCCATGCGTATTTTAACGCGAACACTAATGACCTTTGGTATAGCCGTAAACAAGCGTGACCGAAGCGGCCAAACGTAGCATCGAAAAAGCCCGACTTCGTAGATTGTTTTTTTGAAAGCCGAGCGGTAAGCGCGGGTACTAACGATAAAGCAACAAACGATGAGATGATAACTGCTCCCGCTAGCACGCCGCCGAATTCTCTAAATAAGCGCCCTGCGGTAGAAGGCAAAAATGCGATGGGTATAAACACCGAAGCTAGTACCGCGGTGGTAGCAATAACCGCAAAGAATACTTCGCGGGTACCAATAACCGCGGCTGCACGAGGACCAAGCCCCATAGCTCTTCTGCGCTGAATGTTTTCAGATACCACAATGGCATCATCAACAATCATGCCTGTGGCAAGCACCAACGCCAATAAAGTTAAAATATTAACCGAAAAGCCCATGGCCCAAATGATACCTAACGCACCTGCAAGTGAGACCGGAATGCTCAGCGCTGGCACAATAGTGGCGCGCCAAGAGCCAATAAACACTAATAAAGTAAGAACAACCAAGGCTACGGTAAGACTTAACGACACCACGACTTCTTTCACTGAATCTCGAATAAATTCAGCGTCGTCAGATGTCACTACAATCTTCATGTCCGTAAAGCGTTTATCTAAGTCTTTCACCATAGAAAGCACTTCATCTGAAATTTCAATGGTGTTTGAGCTGGCTTGTCGGATAACGCCTAAGCCAATAACAGGGCGGCCATCAAGTCGAACCATACTGCTGGAATCGGCTGGGCCAAAATACACACTGGCTACATCGCTAATTCGTATATCACCTGAAATGACAATGTTACCTACGTCTTCAGCACTGACTGATGTCGCGTCTGCACGCACAATTAAGGCTTGATCGGAAGATTGAATACTGCCTGCTGGCACATCAAAAGGGGCGAGTTCTAATGCGCTGGCAATTTCGGCCATCGATAGCCCAAAGCTGGTTAAACGAAGGGGATCTACAGATACCCTAAGCACACGTTCTCGGTCGCCACTCATGCTGACATCGGCTACCCCAGGAATGCTCAAAAAAAGCGGAGCGACATCGGTATCAACACGCTCAGTCAGGGTTTCCATGTCTAGGGTGTCGCTTGAAATAGCTAGGCTTACTACTGCTTGGGCATCACTGTCTGCGCGAATAATGGCAAGCTCTTCAACATCATCCGGTAATTGTCGCTGAACACGGCTCACCGACTCTCGGGTTTCGTTGGCGGCATCTTCTAAGTTAACGCCAGCGCGAAACTCTACTCTTATCCGTGCTGAGTTTTCTTCGCTTTGTGCGGAAATGTTTTTTACGCCGCTAACCCGAGCTACCGCGCCTTCTAATCGACTGGTAACTTCGGCATCAACAGTTTCCGGTGATGCACCAGGGTAGGTGGCAGTCACTGTAATTCTTGGCGTATCTACGTCGGGTAGTTCTCGTACTTCTAGTGCATTTAATGCCGATAAACCAGCAATCGCAATCAGTAAATTAAGAACAACTATGAGTACCGGTCGTCGAATTGATAAAGAGGGGAGGTCGTTGGTTGCAGGCGCATTACTCATTGGCGGGGCCCCCAACCAATTCAGTCGTAATCGCTTGTCCATTTCGAAGGCGTTGCACACCCTCAGCAATTAATTTGTCTCCTTCGCTAATGGCGCCAGACACTAATATTGCACCGCGTAAACGTTGATGAACGTCTACATCAACACGTTTCGCTTTTCCTGACTCTGCCAGCCAAATGTAAGCGCCGGTAGCACCCCATAATAACGCGGCTTCAGGGATCGCTGCATAGCGGTCGCCCTGAATACTTAAATTTACCCGAAAGCTCATACCAGGGCGGAATTTGTCTGCAGAGTTATCTAACAGTGCGCGGGCACGCAAAGTACGATCTGCTTCGTTAATACGCGAGTCAATTTGTGCAATTTCGGCTTTTATAGACACTTCGCGATCGCTCCACGGCTCTAGCGTCACGTCCGGCGCATTCATTAGCACAGGTAAAGCGGCTTCTGGGGCTTTGAAGTTAATGTAAAGCTTACTTCTATGGTCCAGAGTAGTGATTAACGTTTGTTCGTTTATTCGATCGCCCACTTCAATGTCAGTAATGCCTACAACGCCATCAAAAGGTGCTTTTATAAACCGGTCATCTAAGTCGACAATAGCTTCTTCTAAAGCAACTTCGGCTAGGTCACGCTGAGTGCGAGCAAGGTCAAGTTCACTAATAGGCACCGCGCCTTGCGCATGGCTAGTGATAAGCCTATCAAGTGTACGCTGTGCATCTTTCAATGTTAACTCTGCACGCTTAACGGCATTCTTCTGACGACGGTTATCTAGCTTTATTAAAACTTTGCCAGCTTCAACGAGTTGGCCCGGAACAAAATTGACCTCGATGACTTCATCGGCAACAGCAGGGTAAAGTGCAATGGAGCGAAGCGCCTCGGCACTGCCCACAGCTTCCACTTTTCGGGTTTCATACATGAAAGAGACTGGCTCAGTTACGACTAACTTAGCCTGTTTGTCACCCATAAATTGACTGTAAGCCGGCACACTGGTTAGTGCTAATACCACACAGCACGCCGATACCCTCGCGTATCGGGAGATCATATTTGTCATTTTTTTTCCGAAATCTTTTAGTTTTTTATTTTTTTAATGATGATAATTAGTGGCTGTTATCGCGTTCTTTTTTTGCCACTTTACTCAAGCAAAATTCTAGTGTTATAGCACCATAGGCGGCTTAGCTAAGCAATTGCAGTTCAGCGTATTCCCTATACAGGGTATCGCTTTTCATTAATTCTGCGTGTGTGCCCATACTTACAATGCTGCCTTTATCCATCACAACGATACGATCTGCATGCTGAACGGTGGCCAGGCGATGCGCGATAACAATACTGGTCTTGCCTTCCATTAAACGATTCATTGCCTGTTGAACCATACGTTCACTCATGGCATCTAGCGCACTTGTTGCTTCATCTAAAAGAAGAATAGGGCGATTTGCTAATATTGCACGGGCTATAGCGATACGTTGTTTCTGACCACCAGAAAGTTTGATGCCACGCTCACCCAACTGAGTGTGATATCGGTTTTCTAGATTATCGATAAACTCATGAGCAAAGGCTTTTTTGGCTGCATTAATCACTTCGTCGTCACTTGCATTCGGGCTGCCATAGCGAATATTTTCCATTACGCTACTGGCGAATACTACAGGCTCTTGGGTAACAATGGCGATATGTTGGCGCAAGCATCTTAGCGGCATGCCCACAATGGGCGTGTCGTCAAACGTGATTTCACCGGTAGTGGGGTCATAAAAACGCATAAGTAATTGGAATAGTGATGATTTTCCAGCGCCACTCGCCCCCACTAGAGCAAGGTTCTCACCGGCTTTTATATTCAAGTTTAGGTTGTTAAATAATGGCTTAGTGCCTGGGTAGCCAAAACTCATGTCTTTGAACGCAATAGCGGGCGCTACCTGAGGCACTTGAGATGAAGCCGAGTGTTCAGACAGCGAGGTCACTTCTGATGTTGCATTCAGCAGCTGATAAAGGCGTTCACTGGCGCCAACGCCGCGTTGCACTTCTCCAATCACTTCACTTACAGTCGCAATACTGCCGCCTGCCATCACCGCGTAAAATAGAAAGGCTGACAATTCCCCAACGGTCATTTTACCTTCTAATACTTGGCGTGCGCCTACCCAAGCAATAAATATTATCGCTGTCATGCTTAAGCACATAATGCAGCCGATTAATAAAGAGCGGTAATGGATACGATGCTTGGCCGCATCCATGGCAGACTCTACGCGAGATGAAAAGTGGGCTCGTTCTTTGTCTTCTGCGGTATACGCTTGAACCGTCATAATTTCATGCAGGCTTTCATCTATGTGAGAGCCTAAATCCGCCACTTTGTCTTGGCTTATTTTAGCGAACTTGCGCACTTGCGGTGCCAACACTTTAATGGGGACAAGTACGGCGGGGACCGCGATAATGACGCAAAAAGTAAGTAGTGGGCTGGATATCCCCATTAGCACCAACGCGCCAACAAAGGTGACTACCGAGCGAAGCGTCATCGAGAGGCTCATGCCCACCACGGTTTGAATTAC
>NZ_CAXBMP010000023.1:0-73908 GCF_963976965.1 uncultured Alteromonas sp. | reverse complement strand
GGCTGTTAGGCATGAATATTTTAGGTAAATTCGACTTTTCCATTAGCCCCCAAGACAGCGAGCTGACCTTAAAAGTAAGAGAAGAAAGTAAAGCTTTAGACTAGGCCAAGTACATCCTAACTTCTACTCGTTCGTCTCTGGCTCAATTCAGCGTAATGTCAAACTCATCTTTTGCGTAAGCATTAAAAAGCCGATTTTCTTAGAACGAAAACCGGCTTTCTTTGCGAAATTATCTGACTACACCAGCAATCACTGGGCTTTCCATGCAGGTAAGCTCAAAACTACAATGGCATACGCTCAAACATTACCCCCTGCGTTCTACCGTTACTAATATCTATTTTAGTTACCTTGCCGTTTTCATCTCGAATGAAACTCAAATCACTATAAAGGAAATACGTTTCGCTGAAGACATCCCGCTCTGAGGGAGTCAACGTCAATTCTGGGAGATTGTACAGTTTGAGTGTAAGACTATTCTCTTCGTCAATTTCTATTGTGTAGAGAACCTCTAATTCATTGGAAAAGTATTTACCAGTGTAGTCGGCCAATTGCTCTTTACTCGGCTCAAATAGCTCTAGCTTTGTGAACTCGTAGCGCTGCGTACTGAAATTGGCTTTGATCGAGATGCCGCTTATTTCCTCATTGTCCATTAAAAAGAGTACATTGTATTGCCCATCGTTAACCGTAAATTCTGTCTCAGATAGCGCAATCATCGGCAAATTGTTCTCATCATTAAAAGCCATTTTTAGCTGTCCGTCTGAAGCAATTATCTCCAGTGTCATTCCAAGCATTTCAGATTTATACTTTCCAGCTAACTGATCCAAATATTCTGCGGGTAAACTAAGACTACTTGTGCCTTCTTTGTTATCGTCATCTTCTGATGGCTCTATAAAATGCTCGCCAAAAATCAGGTCAACAATATCGTTCCACATACCCATGTTAAAGGCTGTGTTATTAGTGTTTAAAAATACCCCTTTTTCAAGCTTGGGAAAAAAAGCATAGTTAGTGTAATGTGCCATATCAGCACCACTGTGAGAATACTCCAATAATCCGTTATATTCTGTTACTCCCAGTCCTAGAGAATAAGTTTGTTCTTCACCGTTAGTGAGTACATTAGGGGTTGTCAATTTAGTAATTAATTCTTTGCCTCCCAACGCGCCCGTGATGAAATTTTGCGACCACTTAGCCATATCTGAGACAGTAGTATAAATACCGCCAGCACCCGGTGCTGAATACAAGTCACCAGTTTCTCGAAAACCAAATTCGTCAGTGTCGTATCCTTGAACCGCATTAGGGATGATATGGCCAGGGTCCCGTCTTACATAAGTGCTGCTCATATTAAGTGGTACAAAAATATTTTCCTTCATCCATTCGGGAAATGACTGCTCGCTAACCCTCTCAACAATGAGTGACAGCAGAATGAAGCCTGTATTGTTGTAATTCATTTCCTCGCCCGGCGCAGCTTGTAACTTTGTTTGCTTCTTAACCACGTCAATAGCTTGATCTTTGTAAATGAATTCTTCGCCGGTCCAACCACGCATCCCTAATAAATTGAATATTTCTCGTAAACCCGATGTATGTGTAAGGACGTTTTTGAGAGTGATACTAGTAGTGAATTCAGGGAGTTCTGGGAGATACTTACGAATGTTGTCGTCTAAGCTTAGCTTACCTTGTTGTTCAAGCAGTAGTATTGCCATTGCAGTAAACTGCTTTGAAACAGAGCCAATATTGGTTGGCATATCAGGAGTAAATGCGACATCATGCGCAATGTTCGCCATACCTACAGAATGAATGTGGGTGACTTCCCCGCCTTCAAAAACGCCAATTACAGCACCAGGAGTAGCTTCTTTATCATAGGGACTAAGCAACTGCGCTAGACGTTTCGAAGGATTATTAGCGATAGCTTCGTTACGCACGAGCTGTATTGAATATAGACCAGAGGTACTTTCACCAAAGGGACTTACCACTACTTTATAGTCGCCAGTCATCTTGGTATTTATGGTGAAAGGCTCAAAACCAGTTTTAGTACTATTGAAGGATCTAATTTCCGTGCCTTCGGGATCAAAGACCTGAATTTTAACATCTACTGAGTTTTGCCTAACCTCTCCAGAAAAAAAGTGCTTCTCTGTGGCCTTAATGAGGTAATTGTGAGTTTCCCCCTCTTTCAATTCCCGTTTCACACTATCAAGTGTTTGCAGCACTGGATTTTCTTTAGCGCTAAGGATAGGCGGCGCTACTAAAACGAATAGAGCGCCTAATACGATTAAGTAATTCATTCTGTATTCCTTTACTGAATTAAATATTGATTTGAGCTTTTTAATTAGAAAATTTACACCGTGTTTTAAGATATAGCACAAAGAAGAAAGGTTTCAAGATAGATATTTACGAGGGTTTTGTTGCGCAAGTTATAATTTAAATACTTCGCGAATACGCCTTACCAAAATTAAACTGCAAGAAATAATTACCGCCCTACTTTGCTATTAAGTGGGACCACAGACGCCTTCGTTCATCCCTCAGATTAAGCGTTCTTATAAATCATGCTACACACTTCTGCGCCACGTTCAAGGCGGCTCAATGTCAGCGTCGAGCAGTAAGATCATCTAAATTTTGTTTAATCAATGTCGGTATCACGCGCCTCGAACTCATCCCCTGTAGCCCCCATCAAATACACGTTACAAACCTTTCAAAAATCTACCTACGTGAGTACGTATTTTTAACTATTCACTTGACGAGAATAAAATTAAGCTTACACTTGTGCGCTGACTGAGCATACACTTGTACGCTTAAATTATTTTTACTCTCTAGCTAAGTCTGTTTTGAAAAATTAATAGGTGTGATCTCAACGTTGAAACTATTACTCGATAATCTAGCCCATCGCTTGCTCCATCACAGTTCATGGAGAGGATATTGGGAAGTGCTTGTGCAGCAGGTTAAACCTGCGTGGCGAGATGGCTATTACAGAGCGCAAGTTGAAGCTGTCAGAAATCTTAGTTCTGACATGCTGGAAGTTATTCTAACGCCCGAAAAAGCTTGGCCTAGTCATATTGCAGGGCAACATATCGCGCTAACCATTGAAGTGAATGGAAGGCTTACTACCCGCGTATTTACCGTTGCTTGCGGGGCAAGCTTTCACCGCGAGACGAAAAATATTCGGCTTATCACTAAGGTCAATAACGAAGGTGCACTTACCCCGGCTCTTTCCTCGATAACACCCAATACATGGGTGAATATTTCGGCGGCTAAGGGGAATTTCACCTTGCCTAATACCGATAAACCCGTACTTATGGTTGCGGGCGGATCGGGCATAACGCCGTTTATCGCTATGCTTGAAGACGCCATTGAAAATAACCTAATACACCGCGCACCTGTTCATCTGCTTTACTTTGCAAAGCCCAACGAGCACGTGTTGCAAAGCGAATTACTAGCACTTCAAAAACGCGCCAACAACTTTACTTTTGCCGTGTTGACTCGACAAAAAGATGGCGATGTAAAGGATTACCTATCCCACTTTGCTGATGCCCACTGGTTGGTGTGTGGCCCTAATGCGATGTACGAGCAGGTACGTGAAGTAGCAAAACTGGTGAGGGCAACGTTAGACAGTGAACATTTTGCCGCATTGCCCACTGTGAACATTGGAAGTTTGAGCGAAAAAGAAACCTTTTCTTTGATGCACAACGGCCAGCATTTATCGGTGAATAATCAGAAATCTCTGCTTTCGCAGCTTCAAGAAGCCAAACAGCCTGTAACGTATGGCTGCGGTATGGGTATTTGCCATCAATGCCAATGTGTGAAAAAGCGGGGCGTAGTGCGCGATACCCGCACCGGCGAGTTATCCGATAGTGCCGAGCAACTTATTCAGCTGTGTGTATCGCAAGCCGTAACCGATTTGGAGATTCAACTATGAACACTCGCGTCTTAATTAATACCGAGGAACGACAACAAGCGCCTAGTAAAACTGACGCGCGATTACAACAAGCAACTACCCCACCGCAGAGCGTAAGCAAACCCGATTACGACATGTTGGAAACTCAACTTGATGCAATAAAGTCGGAAGTAAAAGATAAAATCGGCGCTGAAGATGCAGCCTATATTCGACGTATTATACTTATCCAGCGTATTTGTGAATGGAGTGGCCGCATATTATTAATGCTTGGTTTCTTACAGCCTCTACTTTGGGTAGCTGGCGTACTAAGTTTAGCAGCAGCGAAAATACTGGATAACATGGAAATTGGCCATAACGTGATGCACGGTCAGTATGACTGGATGAACGACAGTCATATAAATTCAAAGCGCTATGAGTGGGATATTGCCTGCGATGGGGCAAGTTGGAACCGGGTGCACAACTACGAACATCACACCTACACCAATATTATTGGCAAGGATAGAGACTTTGGCTATGGCCTACTTCGCTTATCGAATGATTTTAGATGGCGGGTAAAAAACCTTTGGCAGTTCGCTACCTATATTTTGCTTAGCGTAATGTTTCAGTGGGGTGTGTCGTATCACGAGATGGCCGCAGAGCGCGTATTCTTCGGCAAGAAGAAAAAAAACCGCAAAAACCAAGTAACCCATAGCGAGCTTAAAAAACGCTTTTTCAGTAAGGGCGCACGGCAGTTGGTAAAAGATTATGTGCTCTTCCCTTTGCTGGCTGGCCCGCTGTTCTTATGGGTATTGTCAGGCAACCTTATTGCCAACTTGCTACGTAACTTATGGACATCTACCATCATCTTTTGCGGGCACTTTACCGGTGATGTGGAAACCTTTAAAGCAGAGGATTGCAAAAATGAGACACGCGGCCAGTGGTACTATCGTCAGGCCTTAGGCTCATCAAATATCAAGGGCGGAAATTTATTTCACATACTTACTGGGCATTTAAGCTTTCAGGTAGAACACCATTTATTTCCTGACATTCCCGCCAGACGATACCGAGAAATGGCTCCTAAAGTACAAGCCGTATTTAAACAGCACGGTATGCACTACAATACAGGCAGTTTTTGGAAGCAGTACACTAGCGTACTAAAACGCATTGTTCGCTACTCTTTTCCTTAAGCCCTTAAGCGCAAAAACCTACCAGTCGACCATCGCGATTGCGCTGGTATTTTTGCGCGCAAAGGTATTTACAGAAAAAGGTGCTTGCAGTTAAAGGTACTGGCAGAAAAAGCTACTGGCAAAAAAGTTTTAATTCAATCTAAGCACGATAACACCGACAAAAGCAGCGGTTAAGCCTAGCACTTCTTGACGGCTAAATGTTTCTTTCAAAACAATATGAGAATAAAGGAGAATAAGTAAAATATTCATTCCTGAAATTGCGGAAACTAACCCGGTATTACCAATAGAAAAAGCGGATATTATTGCAACCATTCCACTTACATTTGCGACCCCTACTATCAGTCCGCAAGAAAAGGTTTTTATTTCCGACCAATTAGTTTTCTCTGAATATTGAGACCCTATAAATTTCTTACGCTTTGCTAACCATCTCATGGCAAAAAGAAAACTTCCAAAGCCGAACATAGACGTTAACGTCGCAAAAACATCTGCCTCTAAAAGTGTGGACTGTTTACCCATTAAATCTGTAAACGTAAAACACAATGCAGCAAGTAGCCCCCATTGCGCCCCTTTTAAATTATCAATAGAGATATCTGAAGAATATCTAAGAATACAAAGGCCACAAAAAATAATAACAAACCCAATTAATTGAATAGATGTTAACGTCTCATTCCAAATTAAAAAGGCAAAGATGAGGACAAACAAAGGCGTCAACCCTGCTAGAACGCTGATGAGTGATGCTTTTCCTACTGAAAACCCTTTGTGTAAAACAGCATTAGCGGCAAAAGATCCAAAGCCTAGCCCTATACCAACAGCGACATCTGCCCAGCCGTACCATCGTTGATTTAACAACAGTACCCCTACTACGCTGATGATAAAACCTATACAGAAAACACCAAATAGTAGTAGATCGCGATTTAAGTTTTTCTGCGATGTCCATTGATACAAGATCCCTCGCAAACCAAAGAAAAATGTTGCGAGCAACGCATAAACAATCCACATAATAAATGAATCTCATGTTCGTAATGATTTAATAGCTTAAATTGAAAAAGCAGCGCCTATAAATTAATAACCTGTTTTATTTATAGATGTCTAGGATTCTATTGTTTCATTATATGCTTTATTGATGATTATTTTATTTCAACTAGATGAAAGCGTTAGCGTAGCTAAAGAACGCATTTACTAGACAGTTTTGTATGAATGGCAGATAGTTTGTAGAAACATACTTCATAGCCGCTTCATTACCCTTGTAGGTATTAAGCGACTGCTGTAGACAATTATCGGACAAACAGATTATTGGCTTTTTTGAGTTTTGTACTAATTGCGGATATCTCCTCTGTAGCCAACGTAATTGTTGAGGTCATAAAAGCCCATAGGAAGTGTGTGGTAGCATTTTTGACGATTATTAGAAGCTATGAAAGGTCTGAAAAAACCTGCTCGATTCAGACCTGTAATAAAAAATGCTTAAGGTTTTCTTAAGTTTTTTTGTATATCCTTAAATTTACTGAGAAATTATGGGAGTGTTATGCGCATACTGTTAGTTGAAGACGATAAGCCTTTGTCCAACGCGCTTAAAGTTTCATTAAGAAAGGCAAACTATACTGTAGACTGTGTCTACGATGGTGCCAGCGCAATAAGTACACTTCGCCCATCGCAAAATGATATTGTCATTTTGGATCTAGGTCTACCAGACCAGGATGGATTAATCGTTCTCAAGAGTATTCGAAAAACTAATCCAGTACTGCCAGTCTTAATTCTGACCGCAAGAGACAAGACCTCTGACAAAATATCAGGGCTAGATGCGGGTGCAGACGATTACCTCCCCAAACCCTTTGAAATTGATGAGTTGCTGGCGCGCTTACGGGTTTTAGAGCGCAGATTAGGTACGTCTTCAGAAAGTGTGATCACTGTGCAGAACGTCAGCCTTGATACAAAGCACCATACATTGACTATTGATAGTGACATAGTACATCTTCCGCGTAGAGAGCTTATGCTTTTGAAAGCGCTAATTGAAAACGCGGGTCGCATATTGAGTAAGCATCAACTTGAGAGCAAACTCTATGAATGGGGTGAGGAAGTTTCAAGCAATACAATAGAAGTGCATATCAGCAATTTAAGAAAAAAGATGCCAGAAAACTTCATTCGAACCATTAGAGGCGTAGGGTATTGCATATCCAACTCTGGAGATTAACGTGACGTCGATTCGTCGCTTTCTTATTTTAACTCTTACCAGTGCTTTAGTCCTTATTGTCTTCAGTGCGGCGCTCCACGGCTATCGTGCCACAATAGGTATATCAACTACGCTACTAGACAATGAACTCACCGCGTTAAGTAGTGCCGTTGCTTCGTTCAATGGTGGCTCACCAGGTAAAGATCACGCTTTGTTATTTCAAATCTGGCAGGACGATAAGCTGATAAAAAGTTCAAGCAAAGTGTTAAAGGCCCCACTCTCTGACTTTAAAGACGGTTTCTCAGAAAAAAATGCTCTTGGAACACGATGGCGTGTGCATACCTCTTATGTAAAAGATGATGGCTCTTGGTACATGGTGGCGCAACCATTGAGTAATCGCTTTACGTTAGCAGATGCATTAACCGTTGCTTCCATTACTCCTTTTATTGTCAGTGTTCCCCTTCTTGTCGTAATTTTGTTTTTAGGAATAACCTGGGGGCTTGCCCCCCTAAAACAGCTTTCTCGAAAATTGGCTAAACGAACAGGTAATAACTTTTCTACCATTGCACTTGATAGAGAACCCAGTGAACTTAAACCTGTTGTTTCTACGCTCAACTCAATGTTTTCTCGACTAAGTGCTGCGTTTGAAAGAGAACAGCAGTTTGCGTCCAACGCCGCACATGAACTGCGTACACCGCTAAGTGTGATGAAAATCAATATTCACAATATTGCTGAAGAATTAGGAGATAGCGGTAAACTACTTGAAACGCTTCAACGCGACACCGATCGGATGATTGACGCGGTGAATCAATTTTTGTTACTGACACGTACCAGTCCGGAGACATTTGTAGAACAAAAAGAGGCAGTTAATCTGCACTTTGTTGCGCAAGAAGTGATTAGCGATCTATATGGAAAAATTGAAACCAAACAGCAAGAGATATCCTTAGAAGGCGATGAGATTTGGTTAAACAGCGTACATTTTATGTTGTACACCTTATTGCAAAATCTTATTACCAACGCCAGTAATTATTCCCCTGAAGGGGCACAAATTGTTGTTCGAATTGAACAACTCGCATCAAACGTAGTTTTGAGTGTCGCGGACTCGGGTCCTGGCATACCAATAAGTGAACGAGCCAGCGTATTAAAGCGATTTAACCGCGCAGCACAAGCTAAGACGACAACAGGCAGCGGCCTTGGTTTGGCCATAGTATTGCAAATTGCTGCTCTGCATAATGCCAATGTTGTGCTTGATGATGCTAAGATCGGAGGCCTTGAAGTGAAGGTGGAGTTTGAAAATGAACTCTTACTTTAAATTTTCTATTGGCCTTTTTATTGGCCTTTTATCATTTTTCTCTCCTCGTGCGTTTGCACTAACTGAAGTCGTGATAGAAATTAAAGATCATCTTTTTTACCCGCAGAATGTAGTGGTTCCAGCGGGGAAAAAGGTACGTCTTACTTTCATCAATTTCGACGATAGCCCCGAGGAAATAGACAGTTTTTCCCTTAACAGAGAAAAAGTGATTTTTGCCAAAAGCAAAGGCAGTATTTACATTGGACCGCTGACACAAGGTGAATATCCTTTCTTTGGAGAATTCCACCCTAACAGTGCAGTGGGCAAAGTAGTCGTAAAGGAACAAGAGGAGAAGCCTGATGCTCATTAATACGGTCGTACTCTTCTTAAGAGACACATTACCTATTTTTCTATTGCTCAGTGTACTTCTTGCATTACCTGGCGTTTCACGATTGTCGCTAGTATGGCGAATAGCCTCACTGTTAGTGACCGCAGCAATGACATATTCTTATCTAGGCGTTATCTCTCAACTGGCAGAGGGCGCTGGCTTTGAGTTACTAAAATCACTGCTATTAGTCACTGCCTGGATAGGTATTTGTACGCTTGTGATTTTTCCTCTTTCAAGATGTTACTTAGTGAGTGTGGGCATTACGTTGCTTGTGCTTGGTATTGGGTTACCTAACAGTTTGCATTTTATGGTGTACTTTGTATCAGAGCTCTCGCGTAACAGTGATAGCACATTGCTTTTTCTTGGTACTACAATTGGGTTGGGGATCAGTATCAGCATTGCTATTTTGCTTAATATCGCTCTAACTCACTTTTTAAGCCATAAGGCGACGTTTTTTTTCACTACAGTTTTTGTTGCCGCGCAAGTTGCAAACATTGCGCTTCTTCTGGAACAAATAGATATATTACCTACCCCACAACAAGTTTGGGATAGTAGTCAGATCATCAATGACAACAGTGAGTATGGGCATTTATTGAACGCGCTAATTGGCTATGAAGCCACTCCATCTATGAGTTACATAATGCTATTTATATTTACCCTAGTTGTGCCCAATGGTATTGCTGCAATACGGAAGCGCATACCTGCGTTGTGGCAACAAGTGGAGGATACACAATGAAGCGCGCTATCTTATTATTGTTGGTTCTTCTTGCTGCGTTTTCTGTGAGCGCTGACAATTTTACAGTAGACAGAGTCTACCACCCTTACGTATTGCCTTTTGAACGCGAATTCGAGTGGCAATTAACCTCACGTCAAAATGACAACGGTAATGTATTGATGCAACGCTATTCGTTTGGGCACGCCCTTTCTGAGTTTGTAGTCCTGGAAGCTTACCTTGTAGGAGCTCGCGATGAAAACCGAGATTTTGGAATCGAATCTTATGAGCTTGAGCTTCGTTGGATGGTCACTGAACAAGGAAAGTATTGGGCTGATTGGGGAGCCTTATTTGAATTAGAAAAGCAACACAATACGGACGACTGGGCGGCTAAGGCCGGCATTCTAACTGAAAAAGAGTTTGGCCAGTTTAGTCTAACTACTAACGTAAGCTTAGTATATGAATGGGGTGAAACCATTACCGATGAGTGGGAAAGCGAATTCAAAACGAAATTTCGCTATCGCTGGATCCCAGAGGTTCAACCCGGAATTGAGATATATGTAGGAGAGGACTATGTGGGTGCTGGTCCGGCTTTTATGGGAATTAAACGCTTCGACAGGCAAAAGCAGTTAAAATGGGAGCTTGGCTTTATCGCAGGGCTCAATGGTGACAGTAAAGATCATACATTGCGTATGTCACTGGAATACGAATTTTAATGCACAGACGTATTAAGGGCTTAAGTTTTCCTTAAGGTTTTTTACATACAATACTGCGCATCTTTACTTTCATACACGCGCCATATGCACCAGATAGAAGTTAGTGTAGTTCTTCCTGCAAAAAATGAAGCAAAAAATCTTCCTTCATTGCTATGGGAAATTACTCATTCAGTAACTCCTGAACAAACTGAAGTTATCGTAGTCGATGACGGTAGTGATGACGGCACATCTACATTACTGGCCACGTTGGCAGGATCATTCCCCCTTACTCTAAGGGTAATAGTGCATCCCTCCAGTTGCGGACAGAGCACTTCTGTTTATCACGGCGTTCTCGCTGCTCACGGAAAATGGGTTATTACATTAGACGCTGATGGTCAAAACGATCCTGCGGATATCCCAAAGTTAATCGAAACAGCTAAACAAGTAAACAGTCCCCACTTTTGCGTCATTGGTTATCGACAAAAAAGAAAAGATACAAGATGGAAACGCGTGCAATCTAAAGTGGCAAATCGCATTCGTCAGTATGTTTTAGATGATGATACACCTGATACGGGTTGTGGTTTAAAGCTGCTTCCACGACGTACCTTCCTATTGCTTCCTTATTTTGATCATATGCATCGATACATACCTGCCCTCACAAAACGTCTAGGTGGCAATATAGTGTGTGTGCCTGTGAATCATCGAGCTCGCCATGAAGGTCAATCAAATTACAATGCTTGGAATAGAGGTTGGGCTGGTGTTGTAGATATGCTCGGCGTCAGGTGGTTGATGTATCGCAATAAACTCGGTTCCATCAACGAGATATTCACGCATGAAAAGTGAGTGTTTTCCTCTTATGCGTACTGTCAGTATCTTGGTGAGTACCAGTTTGATGGCAGTGGTTTGTTACCTATCAGTTCAAGTAACCAGTGACATTCTTGCACATAGCGCCGATCCAAACTGGTTGATATCTTACATAGCGAAACTCAGCACGGAAGAAGTATTCTTGGTATTAAGTGCCTTTGTTGTATTAATGACACTGGGTATTCCCCGGCAAGCTGTTAGCTTTTTTTGTGGGGTTGGTTTTGGCTCATTTGAGGGTAGTATTATAGCGCTACTACTTACCTGTATCTCCGCAAGTACAGCCTATCTATTGGTACGCGGTCCTTTTAGAAAGCTCATAGCCAAAGCCATTCAATCAGAAGTTTTTGAGAACCGTTTTTCACAAATGCGCGTGAAACTCGTGAAGAGCAGCTTTCGAACAATACTCATGGTTCGACTATTTCCAATAGGCTCTAATGTTGCGACCAATGCTTTAGCTGGTGCGTTTCGAGTACCTTTTATTCCTTTCATTTCGGCAAGTGCGCTAGGATTTATTCCGCAAACCTTACTTTTCTCAATGCTAGGAGGTGGCTCACGTTATATTAATGCCGTTGAAAAACCTATTCATATAGCAGGCCTAGTAGTTAGCGTTTTGCTAATACTTTCAATGTTGCGCTTTACTCACAAGGACAACGCCAAGTGACAAATATATTTCGTCACGAGCGTAAGGTTTTCTTACTTTTTGTTGTTGCAGCCATCATTATTTTCAGTGGTTTAGGCTTTCGCGATGCCTGGCCGCCGGACGAACCACGTTTTGCTTTAGTTGCCAAGGAGATGGTGACAAGTGGTCAATGGCTGATTCCAATGCGTGGGGGAGAGATTTACCCTGATAAGCCCCCTGTATTTATGTGGGGTATCGCACTTTTCTACGTTTTGACTGGCAGTTTAAGCGTTGCAATGCTTTTACCTAATGCCATCGCAAGCCTCGTAACGTTGACAGTCACTTATCGTTTATCACGAGCTCTTGCTGATGAGAGAACAGCTATACTCAGCATGTTGCTGCTATTGTTGAGCCCACAGTTTCTAATTCAAGCCAAGTTTGCTCAAATAGATGCGTTGGTTGCTTGTTTTATTTGGGTTGGCATTTATGGCTTTATTCGCCATTTTTGTATAGCCGAAAGCTGGCGCTGCTATTTCATCGCGTGGGGCGCAATGGGTCTGGGAATTATTACTAAAGGCGTGGGTTTTTTGCCTATTTTTATCTTAATCCCCCTTTCTTTTTTAACCTTCAAAAAACAACTCCCCACAACAAGATGGAAAAAACGCGCATTACTAGGGCCCTTGGTTATGCTAGGTGTGGTCTTAGTTTGGCTTGGGCCTGTGCTTTATTTAGGCGCACATCAGCAAGACCCAACGATTCAGCAGTACTTATCAAATATTTTGCTGAAGCAGACAGCGCAGCGATATGCAAATGCTTGGCACCATATTGAGCCATGGTACTACTATATTTTCAAAGTTATTCCAGTGTTTTGGTTCCCCGCCCTCATAGTACTAGCATTTAAAGGTAAAGGCATAAAACGTCTCTTAAGCGACAACCCTGCCTATTTAGCGCTAGCAGTTTGGGTATTATTAGTCGTTGCATTCTTCAGTTTTAGCCCTGGGAAGCGCGGTGTTTATGTACTTCCAGCACTTCCTGCTGTGGCTATGATTTCGGGGTTATTACTCTCTCGAAGTGGCATCTCAAAAGCGATTGGTAATTTTGCGCGTTCTGTGACTCTTGTGATTTCGCTAGTTGTCTTCATTACTGGCACCGTGCTTTTGTTGAATGAAAAAACAGCAAGCTCCTTAATTTTACGCTTTCACAGCGACTTAAGTACTATTACCAAGTTAGGGGCCATATGCCTTCTAATAGGTATGATGGGTTTGTTCACACAGTTTTTAAATTTATCTAAACATCTCGTATCGTGGTTAGTGATAATAACTGTCATCCCATCGACAATGGGCGTATGGATACTCAATGAAATACGCACCCCATCACAACTGTTAGTGCGTGCTCAAACGCAGATGAGTTTTCTTTCGACCAGCATTGGTAACTTCGATGTGGGCATTGTCGACGTTAAGGAACAATACTTACTATATTCACCATTTCCCCTAGCTCACTTTGGTTACCATACCGAAAAAGAAAGAGAGAATGGCACTGCTTGGGCGTGGCTTAAAGCGCGGCCCGCTCGTTTTTTGTTAGCCCCTAAGGACTACCTATTTCAATGTGTTGATTTAGAAAAGGCATTATCTTTAGGTTTTGCACATCGAGACGAGTGGTTACTTATCTCTTCAGATGCTGCTTATGCGACATGTAGTCTACCTTCAGACGCTCCTGTTTACCGTTAGTAAGGAGTGAAAACGAAATCGACTGTTATGGATAGAGTGCCCGTCAACGCCAGTATAATGTCCAGCATTATTTTAGCACGGCAAGTTTTTGATTTAGCTTTTCTAAAAAAGTGACCCACTTAAGGTACTCTTAAGGTAGCGCGGTAATACTCATACTATCGAAGAACACAAGAGTGTACGTATGAGCCTTACTTTATCGGTAGCACCAACCCCCCTCGACGATGGGGTGGCATTTCAGCACAGAAGACAGCGCACATCACTTGCTTTTGTTGCTGCAAATCTTACTTACCCAGCAAGGCAACAAATTGAAACCTTTATCGCTAATGGCTTCGCTACTCGCTATAACGCGCATATCACTTCATTCATGCCTATGTTGTTTGCACTTGAATTTAACGGAGTAAAGGCTGCCGCCGGTGCGAGATGTAGTGCTACTGACAGCACCAACCACGCACTTTTCATCGAGCAGTACTTAGATAGCACTATTGAGGGAGAATTATTACGTCATGGAATTAGCACGCAAAGACACGAAATTGTAGAAGTAGGTAACTTATTTAGTTGTTCACCGCGATATACGCTACCACTTTTACTGTCACTGTTCTTTTTATTCTCTCAGCTTGGTAAAAAGCACGTGGTCTTTAGTGCGACGAAACAGGTAAAAAAACTTCTTCAAAATTCAGGTGTTTCGCTTATTTTCTTGGCACCCGCTGATGCAAGAAAACTGATATCCAGTCAAGATAACTGGGGTACGTATTACGATACAGCACCACAGGTAATAGCCCTGTCCCTCAAAGAAGTTACTCATCAGGTAGTGAACAGTGTACTTCTTCGTCAATACTATCAACAGGCAATTGGACTCATCACTGGTTCAAATTTCGAACAACAACTAAACGATGCCTTAGCTTGCTACCCAAAAGGAGCCTCGCATGTTGCTTGAACACTACTTAAACGGTGACGACTCAGCTATTGCGCTGAAGCATAATGATAAATCGTTGACGTACTTGGCACTTAAAGAAGCAGTTACTCACCTCGCCACTTGGATCATAAACAACAATGTGAGTCGCATTGCTATCGCCTTTGACAATAGTTTTGCGTGGGTGGTAGCTGACCTTGCATGCCAAGAAGCACAAGTTTGCTGCGTACCTATTCCACTGTTTTTCAGTGAGACGCAGCAGCGACATGTTATCGAAGAGAGTCAGTGTGAATGCCTACTTTCGAGCGGAACATTAACCTTATTTCCGGCGGCTAAAAAAGAAACCTTAAGTGATAGTTTAAACATTACTGGATATACACTAACTCCGTTCGCAACATCTGTGAATATGCCTAAAGACACTAATAAGATTACTTTTACCTCAGGGTCTACAGGCACGCCAAAAGGTGTGTGCCTTTCTAGCGAATCTCAGTGGCAAGTTGCAAAGTCTATTGATAGCGCTTTTCAACAGGACGAAGTCAATCATTTATGCATACTGCCTCTTTCCACATTGCTTGAAAATATAGCGGGTATTTACGCGCCACTACTTCATGGCGGTACTGTACAGCTTGCATCTGCAAGTGCGAGAGGTTTTGAAGGTAGTCGACTTGTAAACCCGCAAGCATTACTAAAGCTCATAGACAGTGTTCAGCCAACATCAATTATCTTAGTGCCAGAATTGCTCATGGTGCTTCTCGAAGCATGCTCAAAAGGCTGGCTGCCACCGACGTCGTTATCGTTTATAGCAGTTGGCGGTGCTCATGTTTCGCCTTTCTTATTGACTGAAGCACGAGCCAGAGGCTTACCGGTTTATGAAGGCTATGGCCTGTCAGAGGCTGTTTCGGTCTCGACACTCAATACACCAAACTGCAATGTGCCTGGTTCTGCAGGCAAAGCGCTTGGCCACAATACTCTTTATATAGACAAAGGCGAAGTTGTCGTGGCGGGCAATCACTTTTTAGGATATTTGAATCAACCAGAAAGTTTTTATCCACCCGAGGTGAGAACTGGGGACTTAGGTGTTATTAACGATGGCGTTCTAACGTTAAGTGGCCGTAAGAAAAATATTATGGTTAACAGCGCAGGTAGAAACGTGTCGCCGGAATGGATCGAATCTTTACTGATGGGGAGTGGATTATTGCGTCAGGCGCTCGTCTTCTGTGAAGCTCGCCCCCACTGTGTTGCTTTGATAGTGCCTTTATCACCTCAGATCTCAACGGACAGAATTAGAAAAGCCGTTGAACTGATTAATCAACAATTACCCGACTATGCACAAATAGAAAACTTTGATGTCGTTGCGCCGTTTACACCAGAAAATGGGTTATTAACTCAAACAGGTAAGGTCAAACGGGACGATGTAATCACTCATTACAGCTGCACTTTAGGCGCACTGTATTCACCCCCTCATATTATCTCGCATACTGGAAACAGTGCGTCTCAAAAGATTAACATTGGAGAGTAAATAGTGTCATTTTATCAACAACTTCAAGAAAGTACCGAGCAAGCTAGAAATGCGTTTTTACAAGTGCCAATAATTCAACGTTGTTTTAATAATGACTTTTCTCTTGATGATTATATCGCGTTCCTTCAACAGGCCTATCACCACGTTAAATTCACCGTCCCGCTTCTTATGGCTACTGGCGCGAAATTAACCGAAGACAAAGAATGGCTTCGCGAAGCAATTGGCGAATATATTGAAGAGGAAATGGGACACCAAGAGTGGATTTTAAACGACTTAGCAGCATGTGGGGTGGATAAGAACGAAGCTCGCTACGGCCAGCCTGCACCTGCTACTGAACTTATGGTTGCCTATGCGTTTGACGCCATTGCGCGTAAAAATCCACTTTATTTTTTTGGAATGGTGTTTGTACTGGAAGGCACAAGTATTGCGCTCGCTGATGCTACGGCAAAGCAAATCAAAGATAAGCTGTCGCTCCCCAAGTCAGCTTTCAAATATTTGACTTCACATGGTGCGCTTGACCAAGAGCATATAGTGTTCTTTGAGGGGTTAATGAACAAAATAGTCGCCCCGCAAGAGCAGGCCATGATCATACACAGCGCTAACATGTTTTATCGCTTGTATGGTGATATTTTTCGCGAACTTACGCCAGAACATGGTTTACGCCCCGTTGCACAAACTGCGTAACTTGTTGAACACTGTTTTAGGTAGGGATAACACAAGGTAAAGTATGATGAATATTCAATGGCAAAATCAAGTAATACTAGTAACAGGTGCCAGTGGTGGCATTGGACACGCCGTTGCTAAAGCATTTGATGAAAAAGGTGCGCACCTCATTCTAACTGGTAGAGATGAATTAAAGCTTAAACAGTTACAGCAGTCCCTCAAACACCAACATACTATTGTCGCTGCAGACATTTCGCACCATGTAGGTCGAGAAAAGCTTATTCACATTTGCGAACGTTTACCGGTAAGTATGCTGATTAACAATGCTGGTACAACCCATGTCGGTGAATTTACCAGTGCCCCTATTGAGTCAGTGGTGACAACTAACCTTTTGTCTCCCATGTTGCTTACCCAAGTTTTACTTCCCATTTTGGCGCAACGTCCTCATGCGCATGTCGTCAATGTTGGGTCAGCATTCGGTAGCATTGGTTTTGCCGCTCACAGTACTTATTGCGCGACGAAGTTTGCGCTTAAAGGTTGGAGTGAAGCCCTGCACCGCGAATATCACGACAGCAACATTCGGTTTCACTATTTGGCTCCAAGAGCGACCTCAACGGCAATAAATGACGAGAGAGCTGTTGCACTCAATAAAGCGCTGGGTAATCAAGTTGATACTCCAGAAGTTGTTGCACAAGCGCTTATTAAATTAGTAGAGCAAAACAAAACTCGCTTTAGCATCGGCTTTGCTGAGCGAATCTTTGCCAAATTGAATGGCATTCTTCCCACCATTGTAGATAACGCGTTGGCGAAAAAGCTACCCATTATTAAACACCACACATTCAGCAAAAGAGAGCAGAGTGCGTGCATAGACAACGCGCAAAATACTAACGAATTAACTAGTAAGTTGATTTAGTACCGGAGCGATCATGATGAAAAATTTAGCCTTTGTAACCCGAATTACTTTACTTACATTATCTCTGGGCTTTGTAAGTTACACATTTGCCCAAGATAACGTAAGACAGTCCGTAAACGAAGTATCAACCCCGTCGATGCAGCAAGAGATTCAGTCTCCTCTTTCCATACTTCAACACGAATGGGCTCATATCAACTATGAGTTGGAGGATAAGCAAAAAGAAAAAGCCTTTGTCACACTTATGGAAAAAGCGAAGCTTTTCGTTACTAAAAATCCCAACAATCCTGAGTTGATTATTTGGCAAGGCATTATTCAATCTAGCGCAGCAGGGGCTAAAGGCGGGTTAGGTGCACTCGAATACGCTAAAGCCGCGCGTAAAAGCTTTGAGCATGCTATGCGATTAGAAGAAAATGCCTTGGCAGGATCAGCCATGACAAGCCTCGGGGTACTTTATCATAAGCTACCGGGTTGGCCGATAAGCTTTGGCAATGACAAGAAAGCGGAGAAACTGTTAAAGCATGCCCTTGAAATCAACCCTAATGGCATTGATCCCAACTACTTTTACGCTGAATTTTTATATGACAATGGTAAGTACGACCAAGCACGAGCGTATGCAAAAAAAGCGAAACAAGCTCCTGCCAGAGCAGAACGCCCGCTTGCCGACTTGGGAAGAAAGCAAGAAATCTCTCGACTTGAAGATAAGTTAGCTCAAAAGAGCTAACGCTTTCATCGTCTAAATATTGCTCGTAATTTAAATGTTACGAGCTTACTTTCACTGTTACGAAAAAAGTTACTAACCGTTCTCAAAAAGAAAGCCTAAGGTGAAAATGTCCGGTTTACGTACACAACCGCCGCATACCAAAATAGCCCCGAAAGGCTCTTACTGCGCTTAGCTACCTATAAAATACCACAGCAAATAAAAAAGCCTATTCCCGCAGGAATAGGCCTTTTAGACAATTATCAATGTTGGCATCTATATCAGGGTTAGTAAATATTAAGGTATCTTCCTAACCCTGCTGCAAAATCCCAAACATCAATTTAAACCGCAGCACACACTCGCGTACCTTGGTCGATAGCACGTTTTGCATCTAGTTCTAATGCTTCATCGGCACCACCAATTAGGTGATAAGGCATATTAAGCCCTTCAACGATGTCGCGCATCGGCTCTTGGCCAGCACAAATAATTACGTTATCGACAGGAAGTAGTTGGCTTTCACCATTAACAGTAATATGTAAGCCTTCATCGTCAATTTTGTCGTAGGTTACGCCTGGAATCATTTTAACCCCTTTCGCTAACAACCCTACGCGGTGAGCCCAGCCCGTGGTTTTACCTAAGCCAGCCCCCACTTTGTTGGTTTTACGTTGTAGCAAGAATATCTCGCGACTAGACGGCTCAGGCTGTGGCTTGACCCCTTCAATCCCTGAACGCGCGGTAAAGGTCATATCAATACCCCACTCTTTCATAAACGCAGGAATATCCTGGCTTGGGGTCGATTTACCGTGTGATAAGAACTCGGCCGTATCGAAGCCGATACCACCGGCCCCAATAATGGCTACGCGCTGCCCTACTGGCTTTTTCGCTTTAAGCACGTCTAAGTAGCTCATCACTTTTTCATGCTCAACGCCTTCAATGGCAGGCGTGCGCGGTTTAATACCGGTGGCCACCATCACTTCATCAAAGCCTTCGTCGTTAAGCATGGCTGCATCAACTCTGGTGTTTAGCTTTAACGTAATATTTTTATGCAGCTCAATTTGACGAGCAAAATAACGCAAGGTTTCATAAAACTCTTCTTTACCCGGAATTTGTTTCGCTACATTGAATTGACCACCAATTTCGTTAGCACTATCGTAAATTACTACGTCGTGACCACGCTGGGCAGACGTTACGGCTGACGCTAAACCTGCTGGCCCTGCCCCAACTACCGCAATGCGTTTTTTGGTGTCGGCCGGCACAATGTTAAGCTCTAACTCGTGACACGCACGAGGGTTAACTAAACAGCTGGTTAACTTGCCATTAAATACATGGTCAAGGCAGGCTTGGTTACAGCCAATACAGGTGTTTATTTCGTCTGCGCGATTTTGCTGCGCTTTACGTACAAAATCCGAATCGGCCAAGAAAGGGCGTGCCATCGACACCATGTCGGCATCGCCGCGCGCCAACACTTCTTCCGCCACTTCCGGTGTATTAATTCTGTTTGACGTTATCACCGGAATGCTCAAGGCTTCACGGAACTTCGCTGTTACCCAGGTAAAAGCGGCTCTGGGTACTTTTGTCGCAATAGTAGGAATTCGGGCTTCATGCCAACCAATACCGGTATTGATGATAGTTGCACCGGCTTTTTCAATCTCTTTACCTAGCTGAACCACTTCTTCGTAGTTTGAGCCACCTTCAACAAGGTCTAGCATTGATAAACGGTAAATAATAATGAAGTGTTTACCCACTGCTTCGCGTACTCGACGAACCACTTCAATAGGTAGGCGGATACGGTTTTCATATTCGCCGCCCCAGTCATCATCTCTATGGTTGGTGCGCTTAGCAATAAATTGGTTTAAGAAGTAACCTTCAGAGCCCATAATTTCAACGCCATCGTAACCAGCACGCTGTGCTTGAGTGGCTGAAAATACAAAATCTTTAATTTGCTGTTCTATTTCGTCGTCTTCTAATGCCTTTGGCTTGAACGGATTAATGGGCGCTTGCACTGCAGAAGGCGCCACCAATTTATCGCTATAAGCATAACGACCGGTATGCAATATTTGCATACAAATTTTACCACCTGCAATATGCACGGCATCGGTCACTTCTTTATGGTGATTGATAGCTTCGTCTGTATCTAGTCGGCGAGTTGAAGGGTGGGTTGAGCCTTCTTCATTCGGGCCAATTCCACCGGTAACAATAAGGGCGACACCGCCTCTGGCACGCTCTGCATAAAACGCAGCCATGTGCTTATGGCCCTTTGGCATTTCTTCTAAGCCAGTATGCATAGAGCCCATTAGCACACGGTTTTTAAGCTGGGTAAAACCTAAATCTAACGGGCGAAATAAACTTGGGTATACAGGATGATCGGTAACGGTCGTATTCATCATAAATCCTTAACTAGTGCCTGTTTCTTAATGCTTCTATATTCTGTTTTTACAGCGTGTTTCTTGTAGGCTATTCGGTTGCCTGCACGCTAGTCTTTCATCTTATTTACTGCGCCATGAAGTGGCTCAAAATCAGGAAGCGATTGGGTTTTCTGTGCTTCCATGGCTTTCATCACATCTTCCATTTGGAACATGCCTGCCTGCCACGTTGCCATGTAAGTTAAGCTCTCAGCAGTAGTGTGCTCGTTCGCGTAATTAATCATGGTTTTAGTGCCTGCTACCGCAACGGGAGAATTCATCGCGATAGACTGCGCTAACTTAGTCACTTCGCTAAGCATGATATCTTGGTCATCAAATACCTTATTCACAAAGCCTAACTGCTGGGCTTCTTGGGCGCCAAAATTACGGCCGGTGTACGCCAACTCTTTCACAACACCAATAGGAATAAGCTTAGGTAAACGTTGTAAAGTACCTACGTCGGCGGTCATGCCTAATTGCGTTTCTTTTATAGTAAAGAAGGCATCGCTGGTGCAATAACGCATGTCACAGGCGCTAAGCAAATCTACTGCGCCGCCAATGGCACCGCCCTGTACTGCCCCAATAACAGGCATACGAGCTTGCTCTATCGCCGTAAAGCTATCTTGCAATAGCATCACCATACGGCGCATGCGCTCTGCACGCCTTGATGGGTCGCCTTTAAAGTCTTTCGCCATATTCAAAAATACCGACAAGTCCATGCCAGCTGAAAAATGCTTTCCGGTAGAAGAAATGATAATAACGCGGGCGGTGCCCTCGTCGTCTATCGCGCGAATGGCAGCGGGGAATTCTGTCCAAAAGGCAGGATTCATACTGTTCATGGCTTCTGGCCTGTTTAACACGACCTTTGCAATATACCCTTCTTGTATCACTTCAAGGGTAGAATACGGGTTTTCTTGCGACATTGACTCGGCTTCCATTTCACTCTCCTGTTAACATTTTTGCAAACTAGACGGCGTCAAGATAAAATGCAATGTTGACACTGTCAAGATAAAACGTTATCTATTCGTCTCAACCATAAAATAGGGTTTGGTTTACACCAGTATGACAAACGCAGCACAAACTTATCATCATGGCGATTTGCGCACCGCTTTATTAGAAGCGGCGACGAAACGGGTGGCAGAATTCGGTATAGACAGCTTATCACTTAGAAAGCTTGCGGAAGATGCTGGTGTGTCGCGAACCGCGCCCTATCATCACTTTAAAGATAAAAGCGCCTTGTTAAGCGCCATTGCGGCCAAAGGTTTTAGCCAGTGGCATACCAACGCCAAGCGAATTTTCGAACAACACGACGTGACACCACAAGCGCGGTTTCGTCAGTTTATTCATGAGTATATAGGCTACGCAGCGGACAACCCGCAAATGTATGAGCTGATGTTTGGTCGTACTATTTGGCACGACAATGGCGCAACACAAGGGCTAAAAGAAGTGGCTTACCCTTGCTTTCAGTTCCAAGTAGATATGACAAAATACTGGCAGCAAACAGGCCTACTACCAGCAGGGCAAGACGCACTTCGCATGGCTCAGGTAACATGGGGCACCTTGCATGGTATTGCACGGTTATTAATTGATGGGATATATGCTGATCGCAGCCACATTGATGAAATGTGTGACTGCGCCGCCGATTTGTTCATGCAAGTATCGAAAAGCTAAGACATCAGTTAAATGGGCGCAGTAAGCCCTTCATGCTCAGCTTTAATAAAATCTACCGCTCGTTCTGCAATCATGATGGTAGGCGCGTTGGTATTTCCGCCAATAAGGCTTGGCATCACAGAGGCATCTACCACACGCAGGCCTTTTACGCCGCGCACTTTAAGCTGATTGTCGACCACGGCCATAGGGTCGTCGTCACTCCCCATTTTACAAGTACCGATAGGATGATAAATGGTTTCAGCCCGCTCCCTTAGAAACTCAAGAAGCGCTTCATCAGACTCAGCATCAGTGCCTGGATGCAGTTCACTGCCTTCAAATTTATCAAACGTAGGTGCAGCTAACAGCTTTCTTGCCATTCGTATGCCTTCAATCATTACTTGTCTATCTTCAGGTTCCGTGAGGTAACCTGGATCGATAAGCGGGTGATCGGCAGGATGGCTGCTTTGCAGCGTAATACTGCCCCTGCTTTTAGGGTACAAACAACACACATGCACGCCGTACCCATAACCAAAGGCAAACTTTCGCCCGTGATCATCTAATATAGCGGGCAAGAAATGAAATTGAATGTCTGGGCCTCGGGTAGCAAGGCTTGAACTTACAAAACCACCCGCTTCAGCCACATTAGAAGAATAAATTCCCTTACGGTGAAAAAGATAATCGTACGAGGCCTTTAGGTAAGAGGGTAATGCACCAGCAGCAATCGCATAACCTTCTCGTGCTTTACAGGTAAATTGAACAATAGCGTCTAGGTGGTCTTGTAAATTTTGCCCCACCCCTGGCAGGTCATTCATGACATAAATGCCTTTGTCTTCCAATTCGTTTCTTGGCCCGATACCGGAAAGCATAAGTAGTTGGGGAGAGTTGATAGCGCCGCCGCAGAGTATTACTTCGCTATTAGCCGCTTCACGGTTAATAGAATACCGCGCAATTTTGCCTTTTTCTCGTACTTGCACGCCAATGGCTCTGTTGTCGTCAAATAGTACTTTTTCCGCGGCCACACCGGTAAGTACAGTAAGATTATTGCGGTGAAGTGCTTGGCTTAAATAGCCTTTTGCGGTTGAGCAGCGCTGTCCGTTGACTTGGGTAACATGATAATAGCCAATGCCTTCACGTATATCGCGGTTGAAATCATCTACAACATTAAAATCTGCGTGGCTTGCGGCTTCAACGAAAGCATCGGAAAGCACACTGGTGTGCTTAAGTTGAGAAACATGCAGCGGCCCACCTTCTCCATGAAACTCGTCTTCACCTTTGAAGAAGTTTTCAGAGCGCTTGAAGTAAGGTAGTACGTCCTCAAAACCCCAGCCAGCTGCGCCCTGCTCTACCCAATAATCGTAGTCTTCTTTTTGACCACGAATGTAACACATAGCATTAACGGAACTGCTGCCGCCTAGTGTTTTTCCTCGAGGCCAAAATAGCTCACGATCGTATAGTTCTTTTTGTGGTGCGGTATGATACCCCCACCCTATGCCTTCAAATCGGCTTAATAGCGATAAACCAAAAGGAATATGAATAAGCGGGTTAGTGTCTTTCGTACCGGCTTCTAGCATAAGAATTTTCAGAGCTGGGTTTTCAGATAATCGTGCCGCTAATACCGCACCTGCAGACCCACCACCTACGATGATATAGTCATACTTACCCTGAATCTCATTCATGCATTGCTCCAAAACACTTTTACGCGGTGAAATACTCAGTTAATGCCTGTATTACTATGCAATTACGAATTGTAGGCGCATGACTGAGCTGTGCCGACTCTTATTATTAGATGCTTAGTATTAGTCACTTATTGTCAAAAATAAAATGATATGCAGCATTGTGGTAAGACCAGACTATCAAAATAAACAGCCCATCCAAAAGTGATATGTTATATATTTTAAAAACTGTTTTATGTATAACGAGTTAAGTCCATCACACCCCGTTTAAGTAAATAAACGCATAGCATGAAAAAATGAAACTAGGTTTACGCGACAAAGGTATGCTTCTTATTTCCCAGCTTTTAATCAAGCTAGGAAGGCTTCGCTACGACCAGTTTTCAGCCGATGAGCTCAATGCTTTATTGTCTGAAAATCTGCCTCAATCGTTCCCCTTAGCCATACCCGCAGGCCAAGCACATGTGGCGGTAAACAGTGGTAAATTGACCTTTAATGCCCCAGACAACCGCCTATGCATTCAATTATTAGCGTCAATAACCATTAACGTTGCTGAAACGACCATTTACCGTGCCCACCTTATCATTACGCTAAGTGCCTCACCGGATTACAACAAACATGAATCTACCCTTTATTTTATCGATAAGCAGGTAGACAACATTATTATGGTGAACGACGACTACGCCTTATTAAAAGACACCCAATTTTTACTTTCTCGCTTTGTACCCGGCAATTTAGATTCGCTGTTGGGTCGCTCGTTAAAAAATATATTATCACTGGTAACCGTGGGTACTTCCGACCAAGCGGTAGAATATTTGAAGCTATATTTAAGCGGCTCGAAACAAGCCGTACTTGATTTCCATAAGCCTCAAATTGAAAAAGCCATATTGGATAAAATGGCTACACTTCCTCTTCACCATATAATGCGCGAAGATCAATGGCGGGAAGTACTTTTTGCACGCTATGGAAAAACAGTTAGGGTCGAACCATCTTCGCTTCGGTTCTATTTTTAGTGTTCGCTAACAATCGACACAGGCACCGACTCTTCATGTTCCCCTATATCAGTAATGCGCAGCCGAGGGTTATCTATGCATGCCTCCAACATCTCGAAAGCTTCTTGCACATAACCGGCTAACGGCTTCAGTGTACTTATATTTTTGTTGCAGCAAACAATACCTACATTGGCCACCCCTGCGTAGGTCATCAATGTGATATTTACCCCGCCGCCTGGGGTCATGGTGGAAATGGGATAACAGGCAAGTAACTTACTGTCTTTTAAATACCGCGTATCTCGTGGGCCAGGTATGTTCGATACCAAAATATTAGCGATAGGTTTAACCACATTGGAAATTTTAAGCCATTCAAATACCAAGGCTAAAGATTGGATCACGATGGTGTAGCCACTAAAGGAAGCTGGGCGGGCTCGCATCGCGGCATGTTTTACGATTCTATGGTTAATAATAATCTGGCGTAAACGAAGATAAGGGTCTTGATCGCCATGGGCTAGCTGTACCGGCACAATAGCAATTTTATTGCCTGTGGTTTTCTCTCCCGGTTTTCGAAGGTTTATAGGCATATTGGTATACAGTGCTTTTTTAAAAACCTGACCATGATCCTGAAGTAACCGGTGAACCCCAATATCAAAAGCGCACAGAAGAATTTCATTGGCTGATGCTCGCGTGCGTCTAGCTAAGGCTTTTACCCGTTTAAAATCGATATCTGTGGTAGTGACTACCCTTCCCGCTACCACCTGCCCCGTTAGCACGGTTTTCGTACCTGAAAAAGGCACAGGCATGTAATGAGGGTTCACTCTCAACAGTTTTAAAAAAATGCGTATTAAAATGATAAGTAAATCGAAGCCCGTTTTTATGGCGCTTCCTACACTCACTAAGCGTTTGTAGAAACTGGTGGAATCATTGCGTTTATGACGGAGTCGTTTCACCGCCCAAATAGGCGTGAATTCAGAATTATTGGAAGCAGAAACATAACAAGATTGAAACCACCTTACTAAGGTCGCGCCATCGCCATACATATGGTGTACCTTGGCGTAAATGGCATAAGTACTACTGTTAGTATCGAAGATGAAATGGTATTGCCACAGAGGTTTATCAGGGTCTAATCGTGCAGCGTGCAATTGCGCAACAAAATCATCTAGATTCTGTCGGTCACTCACATCGTCAATGTGATGCAATTGAACATGATAATCCATGTTCAGATGTTTCACTGGCGAAAGCCCTACCGGATAGCCTAGCACGGTTTTTACAACGCAATTAAACGGTGACGTCCCTTTTGCAAACCCTTTAATTTCATTATAAATAGCAGGTACATATTCAGGGCTTTTCGCGCCTTCGGGCATCTCTAGTAGCTGAAGACATCCAACATGTTTAGGGTTGTCGTCGGATTCCGTTATCCAAAAGGACTTATCAAGAAAACTAAGTGTTTTACTCATCGACTATTCCTTTGTATTAAACATATCCTGTGGCACATGCTCTGTGACATTGGCTAATGCATGTGAATGCAACGCCTCTAAAATACTGTTTTGTTGTGCTTCACTGAGTATTAATCGTGGAAGTAAGCTCACCATCATGAGCGACAGCGCATGATAACGCTGAGATGTTTCATCCATATGGCTGTTAGTTTCATCAAATTGACAAGACTGAGTAATGATGAGGCTAAGCAAATCTGCCAGCAACGTCAGATCTGAAGGTGATGCGACCAATACCTTCTTATGGCTTAATGTAGTCAGTAATTGAGAAAGCTGCTTGTGTAAACTTGAAAGAATATTTTTACGGGGCTTTTCAATTAACGGATATTTTTCAACAATATCCGCAGGGCTTCGATAAAAAAACTGAAATACGTGCAAGCTGTCTACCAGCAGATACAAGTAATACATTACCTCTTCGGCGGTAAGCGAATCTAAAGCGTTGGGTACCAGCACACGCTGCATTTGCTTTTCATGCATACGCATAAGCGCACTCACCATGCTTTCTTTGCCCTTGAAGTGGTAATACAAATTGCCGGGGCTAATATCTAACTCCATGGCTATGTCTACACTGGTAACACCATTCTCGCCATGCCGATTAAACAGGGTGAGCGCCGTCAGTAAAATCCGCTGCGATGTCTTCATTTACAAAAACACCAAATATAATTGCGCGAAGCCAGCGAGTAGGCCTAATAAGGCACCTGTGACGATGAGCTTCCACTCGTCTTGTTGATAAGCGGGGCGTAACACCCCTTCAAACTCTTCAGCGCTTAAGGCTTGCATTCGTTCGCATAAATCTTGGCCGACGTGCAAAGCATCGTTAGCGTAATCATAGGCATACAACAGATATTTATCAGAGTTATCAAATATCTGCTTTACCGCCAACGCTTTCATCCTATGATAGTTTTCAGACCCCACACCTAGGGCAAAGTATGGCTGAGTAATAGCGACATAGCGCTCTATAGCATCGTTAACGTGTAGCTCTATAAGCTCCAGGAGTTGAGCTGAACCAGAGCCATGCAATATAACGTGGGTGATGTTTTTAGGCGTGATCAACTTTTGCTCAATAATCTCGGCGTACACCTCAGACACTTCTTTTTGCCGTTTAAGAAACATCCCTTGTATGGTGATTGGGCCAAATTTAACGGGGCGTTTAGGCTCAAATATAATTTTTATCGCAATCCAATTTGTTGCGTAGCCCACTAAAAGCCCACCGAGGGGTAGAATCCACCAGTTTTGAAAGAAGTACCATAAAATCATGGTGGGTAGCCCGAACAGGAAACCAAAATAGAAACCTGAGCGCACAATAAAGGGAAACTCTTTACTACCTGCGGTAAGAAAAATTTCATTAATTAACGAAGGTGAATTTACCAGTTGCTCAACCACAAGTTCTTTTATGTCGAGAATTTCAGCTACATTGTGCTGAAAGTCATCCACCATCTTGTGAACCACATTGGGAATATCATTTTCGATACGTTGATATACAAGGTTTTTTCCTTGCACGGGAAGCGCTGCCCACAATTGAGGGGCAGACTCAGACATAACGTCGTTAACGACTTTGCGGGTAACTTGCCCAAGCCGTCGTTCTATTGCTTTGGTGAGATCGCTAGGGTCGATACGCTGTGCGAGCTCTTCGACGCTCAACAACTTGCCTAAAACAAGCTCTACTTCAATTTCCGCCATTTGTCTGCGCTTGGCAGGAATTAAACCCTGCCAACCAAATATGGGCTTGATCCCGACAAACTCGATGGGATAAAACATCATCTTTACCGCGAGGTAATTCGTTAACCAGCCAACCAGCGCGCTTATTAGCGGAATTGACAGCAAACTCAGTGTTTCTAAATTCCATTCCATATGGCGAACAACTTGCTCGAATTATTTTTCTTCTCTTTCAGGCTACTGAGTGCTTACGAATTGGTCAATGTTTTATCTCTAAATGCACCAAGGTTTGTGAAATTTATTAGATTACATCAAATAAAACCCTCTTAATTTTGATTAACTTTTGTTAGGTAGCGCATTCTAAATTTCCTTTGTACACTTTTTGTATGCTCACTTGAGACACTGAAAATATGGCTTTATTTGACTTACGTTTAAAAAAATTAGACCAAGACATTGCCCATGCTTCAAGCTATCAAGCGTACCAAGAAGCTTGCTTAGCGCATGACGAAATTTCCGGTGCAGAAGCGTGGAAAGCCGATGATGCATCAGATGATTACGACTACATACTTATTCAGAAACGGGTACAACGCCTGAAAATTGCCAGAGGCAATGGCGACATGCATGCGCTTATGTCAATTATTCATGAAGGCTTGCATGGGAATTTAGGCAATATTGCAAACCCAGCTATACGCCGCAAATGCAAGATGGGCACTAAATATCTTATCGTGCAATTCATTGAAGAGGTGAAGCTTGCCCTTGACCAAATTTACCAAGCGAATGAAGACGACGTAGACTTTTACGAGAAACTGTCATTTTTTGAAGAAACCGCCCATGCATTCGGGCGCAGCTGCCTCATGTTATCGGGAGGAGCTGGGTTGGGGTTCTTTCATTGCGGGGTGGTAAAGTCGCTAAATGAGAAAGAGCTGTTACCTTCTGTTGTATCAGGCGCAAGTGCGGGTTCTATTATTGCAGCCTTGGTAGGCACACGTACTCATGATGAACTACTCGATGCATTAAGCGCTGAAAATATTTATGAAACCTTCAAAAAATGGCGAAGTTGGGCGGGCTTTGGCAAAAATAGTTTGTTTGATAGCACTGCGTTAGAGAATGCGTTAATCAGCCTTTTTGATTTAACCACCTTTGAAGAAGCGTATAAAAAGACCCGTCGCCATGTAACCGTAACCGTATCGCCTGCAGATTTACACCAGCATTCTAGGCTACTAAATGCCAAAACTTCGCCTAACGCCATTATCACCCAAGCGGTAAGAGCGTCTTGTGCCGTGCCAGTAGTATTTAGCCCTGTACAACTTCGCGCTAAAACACCTGCAGGTGATATCGTTCCCTATATTCCTAACCGACGTTTCGCTGACGGCTCGCTAATGGCCGACTTACCCTTTGATAGGCTTGCTAGGTTGTACGGTGTTAACCATAGTATTGTTAGCCAAACCAATCCACTCGCCGTGCCCTTCATCCAATCTGCGCGTATCAATCCTCAATCACTGTGGGGGTTATCAACGCGTCACGTGGGGCAGCTATTAAAAAGTAACAGTATTTTTGCCATCGATATTATTGAAAATATGACTGACAATAAAGGTGCTAAACTTACTATTCATAAAGTGAAGTCTATTATCGATCAACAATATGTAGGAAACATAAACATTCTCCCCAAACAACAAATTCGTAATTTGACACAAGTTATTGCTAATCCAAGCCTTGAAAGTATAAATGCGCTCATAGTGAGCGGAGAAAAATCAACTTGGCCACAGCTCGATGTTATTGAAAAAAATACCAAAATTAGCGAAAGTTTGCGGTATTATCTTGGTAAATTGAAACAAAGAGAAGCGGTTGAATTAGGACACAGTGCCTATTAACCCACCCAACGCAGGAATTTGACTGTGATTGGGGTTGAAAACATACACAAAGGATATCGGTGAGCGCACAAATTCAAAGCCCTGACAGCATCTACACGCAGCAAGTAAAACAACTAATAAACATGGTGTACCCGCAAGAGGTTGGCTATGGCTCAGTCTTTGAAGATGCGAAACATTTTTTTTCGTTAACCCCTGAGCTAGAAGCCCATGTTGAGGAGTTGAAGGTACAGCTAAAAAAAGCGAAAGCTTCAACTAAGAAAGAAGTTCTTGTAGATCAGCTCAAAAAACAAATCAAAAACTCTAGTCAAAAGCTTGAAGAGGAACGCTTGGCGCGGCTTACTCGAATTGATGAAGTGAGCACTAAGCTTATCAAGCTATGCGAGGGAGATAGCTGGCAAGAAACTCAGCAGCTAAGTGCAAAGTTTCTTGGCACTTTAATGTTGCTTACCCAAGGCCCAGAAGGTAAATTTGCCCGCATTCACCAGCGCTTTAAGCCTTTGTATAAAGCCGTTTTAGTATTAAGACTTACTGATAAGTTACTTGATCACGACACCATTGCGCACAAGTACCTTTCAAAATATCGTGATGCGATTTCTCGGATGCGTGGTAACCGCTATTGGCGCGAAAAGTGGCGTATAGAATTAGGGCGACCATTAATTACTGCCTCTTTGCTACAAGATGTAGGCTTACAAAGCCCCGCCGCATTAACGATATTACGTGGCGCAGACAATAAGTTGGATGAATTCCGATTACTAGAAGAATCTCAGCGAAAAGACTTGTTGAAGCTTAACTATCACTTCACCATGAAATACCTTACTGAAGGGTTAGGCATTCCAGCCTATGTGGGAAACGTGAAAGAAGAACGTGACCGATTTGTGCAGACCCACAATGAGGCCAATGACTTTGTTAGCCAGTTGGTAAAAGATGCCTTTGTGTCTAAAACTGGTTTAGGTGAGCTAATTAAAATACCGCAAATTTATGCGTCTGTGATTTTTTCAACTAAAAACGATTACAGCCGTAAAAACCTGCCTAAAGGCTACTTACTTATAGAGCAGCTATCTAAAAAAGGCGCGTTAAATAAAAAGCTCGCGGAGGATTTTATTGACTTGGTCGGTTACTTCCCGCAAGGCTTCGGCATTACTTTCATTCCTGTTAATGAAAACGGCCAAGAAAAAGACCAATATGAATGTGCGGTGGTGATAGGATTAAATCCAACTAAACCTGGCGAGCCAATTTGCAAAGTAACCACGCGCAATCAAAAGCATATCAGCAGCGGTCATATCGAAGTGATTGAAAAAGGCAGAAACCTCTACTTCCCCGCTAGCAGAAAGAAATTGATGAGTGTTGATAAAGCGCGCTTGAAAGAAATCATGAGCCAGCTTTCTAGCAATTTCACCTCAGACGCGGTAGATGATTTGATCCCCAGTTTTTGGGAACCCCACGACTATTTTAGTTATAAGAAACACCAGAATCTGTGGAGCAAATCAAGCTAGCCCTGTTGCGAAAGCGTTAACGCCCGTGGCGAAGTACTAACGCCTGTGGCGAAGTATTAACGCCTGTGGCGAAGCACTGATAACGCTATCGAGTGCGACTGCAAAAAAGAGAGTACCTACTCTCTTTTTTATTGCGCCTAACGGGGTAGCCAGCAACGTACTACCGAACACTATCTCTCTGCAAAACACTATCGTGCTACAGACTTACGAGTCGCTATCGGTCTTGCTATCGCCAGTGGCTTTGGTGGCCGCTGATGTGCTGCTTGATGTTGAAGACTGCGCTGCCTGGGGCTTGGCTTCTGTAGCCTTAGCCGAGGTCGCTTTCGTCGCTGCTGGCTTCGATGCAGTTGAAGCCGTAGTGGTTGATTTAGTCGCGGAAGATGCTTTTTTAGCTGTGGTGGTTTTACTGGCCGTTCCACTTGCCTTAGTTGATGCAGCTGTTGTTTTGGTGGCAGGTTTTGAGGCTACTTTAGGGGTAGCTTTTGCCGCTGTTTTTGGGGTGGCTTTCGCAGTAGATTTTGGCGCGGCCTTTGCTGGGGCTTTTGCAGGCGTTTTTGTTGGCGTTTGGGCTTTCCCCGCAGCTTTTTCTGCAGCACGCTTTGCGGCAAGTAATGCTACTTGTTCTACCAACAAGTCAACTTTTGCGGAAAGTAACTCTATTTGATGCTCTCTTTCAACCCGTGCTTTCCCACCAGAAAGTAAACTAAACAGTGGCGTAGACATCACCAACTGTTGTGCGCTATCAACTAATGAAACTGGGTTAAATCGACGTTTCAACTCACCTTCTACTTCAGCGCCCTTGCGCTGCATAGCCTCAATTGAGGAGTGAGTATCATCAATTTTTTTACTTACTGTACTAGCTGTACTTTCAAGTTGCGCTGATATTAAATCAGAACCCGCTGTAAGCCATCCAAATAGTGGTGATGATTTGTGATTATTAGGCATGTAACCTCCCGCTTCAAAACGAATAGGGCAAGGTAGTTATTACGTTCTATTAGTATCAGTATTAGCACCAGCATTGGCACTAATACCTTTGTAAGTAACAGGACTACAAAAAACGACAGCAACTACCTTGCTAAAAAATAGCAACAATAAAACTTAAGTGCTATTTATTCGCCGCTAGCTTAGCTACGGCTTCCGTCAACGCATCAATTTTTGCTGAAAGCTCTTCAATACGATGATCGGCGGGGTCGGTATCTAAGCCCAGTTTTTTACGTACATCTGCCACACGGTTTTCAACATCATTGGTGGTCGACTTAAACTTACTACGCGCATCGTCTTCTAGCGTTTCACCTTTGATTACTAAGTCATCAAACATTTTGTTCGCGTCTTCACTTAGCTTTTCGTAACGACCTTGTGCTTCTTCTACGCTTTTTCCGTACGCGCCAAGCCCTGCTAGCCAAATTTTGCGAGCCATGTCTTCTGCTTCGTTAATTTTACCTTTAATGGTATCAGTGGTTGTCATCGTCAGCTCCTGTGAATGTTCGATTACAGAATCACTATACAAAGTACAATTAGAAACCGCATACTAATAAAAAAACAAAACCGTAAAAAGTTTACGCTTGGGAATGAAACCCAATCATATTCCCTTCTGTATCAATGGCTAACGCAATAAATCCATATTCACCAATCGCCATTTTTTCTTTCTCAAGAACGCCTCCTGCGTCAACTACCCTACCCGCTTCAACGGCGCAGTCCTCACATGCAAAATAGACTAAGGTGCTATTTTTACCTACTGGGGCACCCTCCATATGAACTAATGCACCACTGGCGCCATAGTGTTCCATGTCAGAGGGGAACGTCATCATACTGAATGCGCCTTGAGATTTATCTGCTGAGGGGTCTTCCAGTGCTTCCAAGGAAACCGTCAGCACGCTTTCGTAGAAAGCCTGCGCGCGAGGCATGTCTTCAACATAAATTTCAAACCAACCAACGGGATTACTGTTCATAGCATGTTTCCTTTTAGTGTTAACAAATGCCAAATGTAAAAACAGGCAGATGCTGAAGCATTTGCCTGTTCGTTATGTCAGTAAAACATAGTGGTGCTAGCTTAAATCTCGTCAGCTAGATTTCTATACCTGCCAGGTAAAACACGAATGCATATTCTAGCGCTGTTGACTCAAAACGTTTGAACCGACCAGATGCACCACCGTGGCCAGCTTCCATATCTGTTTGAAACAACAACAAATTATCATTCGTTTTGTAGTCACGTAGTTTCGCAACCCATTTCATCGGCTCAAAGTATTGCACTTGTGAGTCGTGAAGCCCTGTTGTCACTAACATGTGAGGGTAATCTTGGGCACTCACTTGATCGTACGGTGAATAAGATAAAATATAGTCGAATTCATCTTTATTCGCAGGGTTACCCCACTCTGTATATTCCCCAGTGGTTAAAGGAATGGAGTCGTCACTCATGGTAGTAACAACATCCACGAACGGAACATGAGCAGAAATCCCTAAATAAAGTTCAGGTGCCATATTCGCAATCGCGCCCATTAACAAACCACCCGCACTGCCGCCCATCGCGAACACACGATTAGGATCGGCATATTGCTTTTCAATCAAGCCTTTTGATACGTCGATAAAGTCGGTAAATGTATTAATTTTGCTGTGCATCTTACCGTCTTCATACCACTGTCGGCCTAACATCTGCCCGCCGCGAATATGGGCAATCGCTACCACAAAGCCTCTATCTACTAGCGATAACCAACTACTTCTAAATGTTGGCTCAATCGTGGCACCGTAAGAACCATACGCATACTGATACAGTGGATTAGTGCCATCTTTGTTAAACATATCATTACGATAAACCAACGAAACGGGAATACTTGCTCCATCCTGCGCTATAATCATGACACGTTCAGAGGTATAAGCCGCTGAAGAAAATGTGTCAGAGACCTTAGTTTGTTTAAGGACTTCTTTATCGAAGGTGTTTAAATCGATATCTACAATGCTTGCGGGCGTAGTTAACGAACTATAATAAATACGCAAGGTATTGGTATTTTGCTGAGTGTTACCGGTAAAGTAAGCGCCGTAAATAGGGTCATCGGTAGGTATTACTGTGGCTTTATCAGTGTTTAGATTATGCGCAACCAGACGTAACACACCGTCTTGCTTCTCTTTTACTACCAAAAAGTCGCCTAACACTTCAATATCTTGAATGAATACATCAGGGTTGTGGCTAATCACCTCTTCCCATTTGGACATATCATCGGTTGCAGAAGCTGGCGCTTTCATAACTCGAAAATTAGTTGCTGCATTGTTAGTCAGAACAAAGTAGCTATCGCCCGACTTTTCAATGCTGTATTCCTCATCTTCTCTAATAGGCAAGAATGGAATTGGCGCTTTAGTAGGTTGGTTCGCATCTATTAAGGTCACTGCACTTTTGTCTGTGTGACTATGATGAATGTAAATCATGTCATCATCTTTGCTTTTACTAATGTAGGTATAAAACGTAGGATCAGTTTCCTCAAACACTAGCGTATCGTCTTCTTGGGGTGTACCAAGCACATGACGATAAACCTGGAAGCCTAATAAGGTTTGCAGATCTTTCTTCACATAGAAAAGGTGTTTATTGTCGTTGGCCCACTCTACAGCACCAGAGGTACCTGTCAGTTGGTCTGACAGCAACTCACCCGTGGCTAAATTTTTTACAAGAATAGTATAAACGCGACGGCTCAATGTATCTTCAGAATACGCGAGTAAGTTATTGTCGGTGCTTACTGAGTAGTCGCCAATATTATAGTAGTCATGGCCTTCGGCCATCACATTCATATTCAGTAATACCTGTTCCTCTGCATCCATCGATGGTTTACGCAGATAAATAGGGTATTCATTTTCCCCAGAGTATTCGGTGAAGTACCAATAATCATTTTTTAAATAGGGAACCGTTGTGTCATCTTTCTCTATTCGGGCAATCAGCTCTTCGTACAAGGTTTCTCTGTTATCTTTTAATGGCGCCATAACAGTTTCTAAATACGCATTTTCTTTTTCTAAGTGCGCTAACACTTTCTCGTCTTCACGACTATCATCTCGCATCCAGTAATAGTCATCATTACGAACGACGCCGTGAGCTGTTAACTCATGAGGAATTTTCTGTGCAACCGGTGCTGGAGTATCAGTAATCAATTTAACGCCTTGCTGTTTTTCTATTTGAGAGGATTGTTTCATGCTAGTGCTATTATCGCTGCACGCTCCAAGCGAAAGACTCGCCGTCAACGTCATACACGATGCTATCCATAAAGATTTCATGATAGTTCCTTTTCCGGGAGATGATATGTGACAAAACTTAACCCCAAAGTATAGGTAATTTGTAAGGTTTATATAGGGTTAAAAAGCACTAATGCAGCCAAACTGAGTAGTAAATAGTTACAAGCTGTGTCTTAAAACAAAAAAACGCCCTGAAAGGACGTTTTTGATAATACGTTAATAACTACGATTTTAGCTTGAAGGTGAATTCGCTTTCCCCTACAGCCATTGCGCTAATCCACAATATCTTTAGGCATACTGTCACGTACTTGCTGCCAAACTTTACCACTTTCAATACCATAGTCTCTTACTACAACAGGTACTTTATCGTGTCTTTCGTTTTCTGCAGCATCAAGCAATTTCGCGTAATAAGCTTTAGCCACATCTCGCGCTTGTTCATGATCGAAATAGAAACCACCAATACGCGAATACATACCTCTGAAACCATTCATCATTAACACGAACACATTATTATTTGATGCCAATGCTAAATCATGGGTCATTTGATAATCGAATTGCGCAAAAGCAGCGCCGTCTTCTTCCACGTTTTTATAACGAGCAATAATCTCAGCTGATTCTTTGGGGTTGTTACGAATTGCACCTCGGATAAACACAGCACTTAAATTTGTACGTGCCGCTAAGAGGTTGTCTACTAGCTCAGGAATGCCTTCTTGATCAAGACGCGCTAACGTTTCTAGAATGTTCAAGCCACAGCTTTCCCAAAAGTTATTCACTTTTGTGGGTTTACCATGCTGAATGGTCAACCAACCGTCACGAGCCAAACGTTGCAAAACTTCACGTAAGGTTGTGCGTGTTACACCAATAAGTTCTGAAAGCTCTCTTTCGGCAGGCAAAATTGTACCCGGCGGGAAGCGTCCACTCCAAATCGATTCAACAATATATTCTTCGGCAAATCCAGCGGGACTCTGCGCCTTATAAATCATAACTAATCGCCTGCACGTTATTGTTATTCTGCGACTGATTGTACCAGATGCGCTTTTATTATCACAATGAAAAATCCCCTGCCAACAACATTTGTTAACATTTCATTAAAATAATCCTAAAACTTTTGCGTTAATCGTTTTTTATCACGCAAAAGCAGACTTACTCAACGCAATAAACTACATTGTTAGGTTGATTAACAACCTAACGTGAGAAATTCCGCTAACTTTCCTTTTATGGGGTCTGTGAATTGCTTTCTCAAGGTTGTAATATCATGTACGCTTAATTTCGGACTATTATAATGAAAGCAGCAAAACTGCCCGATTATCGACAACTTGCAATCACTTGCCCTCGATGAAAGTCAGTTTATGTGTGCAATAACCAGAAATTCAAAACGTAAAGACGCAATGTTAGCGGCTTTGTTGTAAAAGGAATAGGAACTCATGCAAACCTCAATGATCTCGGCGGTCTTTAGTAACTTTCTGGGACACGCACCAAATTGGTATAAGCAGACCATAATTGCCTTCCTCATTATCAACCCAGTATTGTTTATGGTTGACCCCTACTTGGCGGGTTGGACATTAGTGATCCAATTTATCTTTACTCTCGCCATGGCGCTCAAATGCTATCCGTTGCAGCCAGGTGGTTTACTACTCATTGAGGCTATGTTCATTGGGATGACTACGCCCGGGCACATGATGCACGAAATTGAGGTTAACCTTGAAGTACTATTACTTCTGGTCTTCATGGTTGCCGGTATCTACTTTATGAAAGACCTGCTGATGTTTTTATTCACCAAGTTAGTGATTGGGGTTAAAAACAAAATGGTGTTGTCACTGTCGTTTATCTTTGCATCAGCCTTTTTATCGGCATTTCTTGATGCGCTAACCGTAGTGGCAGTAATCATCAGTGTGGGTTTAGGTTTCTACTCTATTTACCACAAGGTCGCTTCAGGTAAAGAGTTCCACTCAGATCATGACCACACGAGTGACGACGGTGTAGATTCGCTAGGCAGTAATGACCTAGAAAACTTCCGTGCCTTCCTTCGTAATCTAATGATGCACTCTGCGGTAGGTACCGCACTGGGCGGCGTGATGACCATGGTAGGTGAACCGCAAAACCTAATTATTGCTGATAAGGCTGGATGGGATTTCGTTGAATTCTTTATCCGCATGGCCCCTGTTAGCTTACCTGTTTTCGTTTTCGGCTTGTTAACCACCATGATCCTAGAGAAAACGGGTTGGTTTACTTATGGTGCAAAACTACCAAATTCAGTAAGAAAAATTCTTACCGATTACAGCGAACATATGGATAAAAGCCGCAGCAAACGTGAAACAGCTAAGCTCGTGGTTCAGGCACTAATTGGCGTATGGTTAGTAGTGGGCTTGGCTACGCACATGGCGTCAGTAGGGTTAATCGGCCTTTCTGTTATTGTACTAGCAACGTCGATGAGCGGTATTATTGAAGAGCACGCTTTAGGTAAAGCGTTTGAAGAAGCCCTACCGTTTACCGCATTGCTTTGCGTATTCTTTGGTGTTGTGGCTGTGATTATCGACCAAGGCTTATTCCAACCTGTTATTCATTGGGTACTAAGCTTTGAAGGTGAAACCCAGATGGTGATGTTTTACCTCGCCAACGGTGTGTTATCTATGGTGAGTGATAACGTGTTTGTAGGCTCTGTGTATATCACAGAAGTTACCGCAGCCCTGCAAGCTGGCCAAATTACTCGTGACCAGTACGATATGCTAGCGGTTGCGATTAACACGGGTACTAACTTGCCGAGTGTTGCTACACCTAACGGTCAAGCTGCATTCTTGTTCATGCTAACCTCTGCGATTGCACCTTTACTACGCTTGTCTTACGGCCGCATGGTGATGATGGCATTGCCATACACCATTGTGCTAACCATTGTGGGCTTGGTAGCTACCTATGTAGGCTTAGCCGATGCAACCCAATGGCTGTACGACATGCACTTAATCGAACATCATACCGCGACAGAAGCTGTTAGCGGTGTGGTTTCACACTAGGAAATAGACATGCGTTCAGTAGTACATCGCATTAGTCGCTGGGCAGAGCACAAGTCTTCATGGCTTGTGCTTTTTGCCACATCTCTGGGGCTAGAACTAGCTGCACTTTATTTTCAATATGGTATGGGCTTGAAACCCTGCATTATGTGCATTTACCAACGAACTGCCATGTACGGCATTGTGTTGTCAGCACTTTTTGTTTTGATTAAAAATAACGGCCTTACCCGCATGGTCGGTTTTGCCGGTTGGGCAGTATCTGCTGGTTGGGGCTTTTTAATCGCTAAAGAACATATTGGTATTTTAAATGCGCCGAACCCTTTTTTCGCCAGCTGTGAAATCGTGCCTAACTTCCCATCATGGCTGCAATTGCATGAGTGGATACCTGCCATTTTTGCCGCCGAGGGTGATTGCTTAGAAGACAGTTGGCAGTTTCTTTCAATGGGAATGGCTGAGTGGATGCAAATTCTATTTGCCGCTTACTTTGTGGTATTTGCTATTGTGTTTGCATGTAGATTGCTGGATAAGAAACCCTTTTGATAGACCTTTCTATTTTGCCGTCTAGGCTCCCTCCTATCCACACAGAACAGGGACCGGTGACAATACAGCGCATAGCCCCTAAACATGTTGAAGCCTTGTGTGAGGCTTCACAGCAATCTATTCATCATGTAAAACCCTGGCTTGGTGCCACGCTGTGCCCAGTTACCCCTGCATTGGCGAAACAATGTATTCAATCTATGGAAGCCGCACGAGAGTCAGGCTATGGGTTAACCTACTTGCTTATGCACGATGAGCGCTGTTTGGGCATGGGGATTATCAACTATATTCACCACACTCATCTAACCGCGAATTTGGGTTATTGGCTTCGTTCCGACTCATGTGGAAAAGGCCTAGCAACAGCCATTTGTGAGGCGTTAAAAAAATTAGCCTTTACACAAATGAATTTACACCGATTAGAATGCCTTATCGAGCCCAACAATAAAGCCAGTTTGCGTGTAGCCGAGAGAATTGGTGCTGAAAAGGAAGGACTGTGCCGCAAGCGCATTTTTGGGCGAGATGCGCTGCTTTACAGTATTACCGCTTAATCTAAATCTTCCAACGGCCAAATGGCAATATAATCTTCGAAGGCATCTAAATTCACATCGGTTTCAAACACCGTTTTGTTTCGCACAGACATGCCATTTTTGTGCATCACGTGCTTTTTGCCCTTATTCAACAGTGGATGCCAAGACGGCAAACCTCGCCCTTCATGCAGACGGCGATAAGCGCAACTTGTAGGCATAAAGAAGATATCTTTTAGGTTTGCTTTAGTTAGCTGAACACAATCAGGAACAAGCTCAGTTCGCTTCGCATATTGGGTACATTCACAACTTTTTGTATTTAGCAGAGAACAAACAATATTAGTGTAATGAATTTGCTCATTGGCATTGATGTAATCTGTAGGCGCTTGCGCTTCCTCGTTTTCATCGTCAATAAACTTATGTAAGCAACATTTTGCACAGCCATCGCATAATGACTCCCATTCCTTTTGGGTCATTTCTTCAAGGGTTTTGGTTTCCCAAAAAGGGGCAGTCATTAGCGTACAACCTTTGTATTAACAGTAATTTTATCGTGTAAGGTGGCTTCGATAGTGTCACCCACAAGCAATGGCCCTACCCCTTTAGGGGTGCCAGTTAACACTATATCACCCGCATCAAGAGTAAAAGTCTGCGACATGTGAGCAATTAAGGGCACTATTTTATGTAGCATCATTGCGGTATGCCCAGATTGACGCACTTCACCGTTTATACTTAACGTAAAACGTAAATCTTGTAAGTCAGTGATGCTATCGATTGGAACGAAGCCTGACACTGGACAACTTAAATCGAAGGACTTTGCGCGTTCCCAGGGTTGCCCTTGCGCCTTAAGCTCGCGCTGAACATCACGCAAGGTTAAATCTAAACCAAGCCCAATACCCCAAATGGCCGCTAACACTTCATCTTCTGTTGCTTTAGACACCGCGTGCTTTAGCAGCACAGCAACTTCCAGTTCGTTATGGCATTCACCTTGGTCGGTAGGAATACTGAGCGGTTTGCCCATGTCGCACAACGCCGCTTTGGGTTTTAAAAACAACAAAGGGGATGCTGAAACCACGGATTTCATTTCTTCAATATGATCAAGATAGTTGCGACCGATGCACGCCACTTTTCCTACTGGCAAGGCAATGGGATTGCCCTGAACATCTAAATGTTGATACATATTAGTACCCTCGTTTTATACGTTCAGAAAGGTAACCTACCGACACACCGAAGTAACTAGAGCGGTTCCATTTCATCAAAGTATGAAAGTTATTATAGACAAGATAAACACGTCCTTCACTGCCATCAGGCATAATGAGAGAAGCTTGAATATCAACATTAGGCAAATCGCTACCGTCGAAACGTCTAACGCCGGCTTGTTGCCAATCGGCTAAAGGCCTATACAGGCTTTTTGAAAGGCCGAACTCTTCTATAGGCTGGGTTACAGATACCTGCCTACCCCACGTGCCGTTATTATCCCACCCTTCTGATGAAAGGTAGTTTGCAATAGAAGCAAAAACATCGGCTTCGGTTTGCCATATATCTTTTCTGCCATCACCATCGTAATCTACCGCGTAGTTTAAAAAGGAGATTGGCATAAATTGGCTTTGCCCCATGGCACCAGCCCAAGAACCTTTAAACGCATCAACGCTGGTATGCCCTTCATCAAGAATAGTTAACGCGGCAAAAAGGTTGTCTTTAAACAGTTTTTCTCGGCGGCCTTCATACGCCAGTGACGCCAAGGCAGACAGCACACTGTAATTACCTTGAATACGTCCAAAATTTGATTCATTCCCCCACAGCGCAACAATAAATCGGGGTTGTACCTGAAACTTCTTCCCTATCTCTTCAAGCAGTGACTTGTGCTTATTGTACATTTCAACCGCTTGCTGCACTTTCCAATCAGGCACACGACTGGCTAAGTAACTATCAAGGGTAATTTTCTTTTCAGGTTGATTTTTATCAGATTTAATGACTGTTGGGCGGAAACTAATATCACTAAAGGCGTCGTTAAGTAATGATTCATCAAAGCCCTTTTGCTGGGCTTCGGCTTTTAACGCTGTTACGTACTCGGCAAACCCTTTTGCTGTTTTGTCTTCGGCTTGGGCAAACCCAATGCTTGCCAAAACACCCGCGACCATAAGCAGCGATGCTTTTAACCATTTACCCATTTCTAAAACTTTTTATCTGGTGTGGCTTGTAAACCCAAAGACTTTCGATGCGCCATCAATAAGTCGTCTTCTTTAGGTGGCAACTGAAGGTAAAAGCCTTTCTCTTCAAGTTCAGCAACCAGCTTTAGTTTGTCGACTCCAGCTAGTTTCTCGTGCTTATCTAATGATAACACCGTGACTAACTCGGGCTTGCCAAACTTCTCTTTAAGTATTTCAGGCACATCTTCAAATTGGTCTTTATTAGGCACGTATAAGTACATGCCTAGGTGTTTTCGTGATTTATAAATCGCGCACAACATCATTTCGTAAACTCTTCAACGTTAGAGACTAGGTTTATTACCTAGTAACTTTTCTAAATGGGGTTCAAATAGTGGCGCTCTCCAACCAGATAATACATCTGGCTTAAGGCCTAGCACTCGGGTTTCGTCATTGTCGAACCAGTACCATTTTAGCACTTGGTTTAATTGTTTTTTAGAGGCAATGACTTCAGGCGATACATTATTTTCGTTGGCAATTTTATCGCTGACCGCTTTTAGCGATGCTAGTGTTTGCTTATAGCTTGCAACGTCAATCAAACGACTGACTTTAGGTAACCTCTGTGACTCAGAAGTAGCGGCATATTTATCTCGGGCTTCGCTTATTAGCGTAATGATGGTCTCACCGTAGCGCCTAATCGACTGTGGGTTCACCCCGTGTAGTTGAGACAAACCCGATTTGCTTGAAGGCATTAGACGCGCAGCTTCATAAAGATGTATTTCTTTAAATACAAAATTTAATGCCATGTCTTTTTTACGGGCAGTGGCGAGTCGCCATGCAGCAAGAGCTTGTAGTACGGTAAGTTGCTCTTTTGATAAACGCCAGTTGTTTTTAATTTGCATATACGCAAATTCTTCCGGCATTTGACTGCGCTTTTTATCTGCTAACTGGGCTATTTCTTGATATACCCACTCTAACTTCCCGGCTTCATTTATTTTTTCTACTAAATGTTCGTAGCAAGGCAATAAATACAGTACATCGTTGGCCGCATAGCTAAGCTGTGCTTCCCTTAAAGGGCGTGCTATCCAGTCAGTACGAGACTCGCCTTTATCTAGGCTAACATCGCACAATAACTCCACCAGCTTTGCGTATCCTAGCGATGCACCCAAGCCTAAAATACTCGCCGCAAATTGACTGTCGAATACGGGTGTTGGTACGGTGTTAAAAGCGGTCAGGAAAGTTTCAAGATCTTCTGAGCACGAGTGCAGCACTTTTACCACACGGGTATTTTCCATTAAGGCAATAAATGGCGAGAGATCATCAATCGCAAGCGGATCGATAAGTACTAACTGATGCCCATCATATAACTGGATTAAACCAAGATGCGGTGACAGTGTTCTCGTACGAACAAACTCAGTGTCTAGCGCTACCGCTTTTTGTTGCTGGGCAAGATTGCACACGCTATCGAGTTTTTCAAAGGTGGTTACTAATTCATATTGCATAATAATAAAAAGCCGGCTTACGCCGGCTCTACAGTTTTCCTAATTCACTTACCGAATTAATCTCGTAGTTCCCGACGCAGAATTTTACCTACATTGGTTTTAGGTAGATCTTCTTTGAAGACTACCTGCTTGGGCACTTTATAGCCCGTTAAGTGTTCTCTACAGTGCGCAATAACCGCTTCAGCAGTAAGCGAGTCGTTGTTGCGAACAACAAACAACTTAACCACTTCACCACTCGCTTCATTTGGCACACCAACCGCTGCTGACTCAACAATGTTGTCATGCATAGCAGCCACTTCTTCAATTTCGTTTGGAAACACATTGAATCCAGAAACGAGGATCATATCCTTTTTACGGTCAACAATATAGAAATAACCTTCATCGTCTACCGTAGCGATGTCTCCAGTGGCAAGCCAGCCATCTTTAAGAATTTCGTCAGTGGCTTCTGGGCGGTTTAAATATCCTTTCATCACCTGCGGGCCTTTCACCCAAAGCTCACCTGGTTCGCCTTTTTCTACCTCGTTACCATCATCATCAAGAAGTTTGATGTCGGTAGAAGGTACTGGCATACCGATGGCGCCTTTGTAAGCGTCAATTTGTGGTGGGTTTACCGTTACAACTGGTGAGCACTCCGTTAAGCCATAACCTTCAAGAAGTACAGTACCGGTAACCTTTTCCCACTTTTCAGCAACAGGACGCTGAACGGCCATGCCGCCGCCTAAGCCAAACTTGAAGTTCTTAAAATCAAGTTCGCTAAACCCTGGTGTGTTTAATAAACCATTAAACAAGGTATTTACACCCGGAAGAATAGTGAAAGGGTATTTACTCAATTCATTTACAAACCCTGGCATATCACGTGGGTTAGTAATCAGTAAGTTTTGGCAACCGTATTTAAGGAACATCAGGCAGTTCGCAAGCAATGCGAATATATGATAAAGCGGCAACGCCGTTACCACGAAGTCTTCGCCTTCATCTATTACAGTTTCTAAAATGCCGGAAACCTGCTCAAGATTCGCAATCATATTGCGATGTGTCAGCATGGCGCCTTTAGATACACCCGTGGTTCCGCCGGTGTACTGCAGGAAAGCCAGTTCATCGTTGGTTAAATTGGGGCGTGTGTAGGTTAACGATTGCCCTTTCTTTATTGCGCTGGTGAACGACGTGGTAGCAGGCAAATTAAAAGCCGGCACCATTTTCTTCACGTACTTCACTACCGCATTCACTACCCAACGTTTTGGTACAGGCAACATATCGCCTAACGAAGTAAGAAACACTTCTTGAATGTTTGTTTCGCTGATCACTTCTTCAAGCGTACACGCAAAGTTTTCAACAATAACAATTGCCTTAGCATTCGCATCGTTCAACTGATGCTTCAACTCTCTTGCGGTGTACAGTGGGTTTACATTAACCACAACCATACCAGCACGAAGTACACCGAACATGGCAACAGGGTACTGAAGCAAGTTCGGCATCATTATCGCCACGGCATCACCGCGTTTTAACCCACTATTTTGTAGGTAAGCAGCATATTGTGCAGATAATTTGTCGAGTTCGCCAAAGGTCATCGACTGACCCATGTTGATAAACGCAACTTTGTCTTTAAACTTTTTTACTGATTGTTCGAATATATCGACAACGGATGCGTAACGATCTGCATCAATATCTGCAGATACACGAGGGTCGTAAAACTTGAGCCAGGTTTTTTCCACCAAAACCTCCTTCACTTATTTTTAACACAAAGGCGCGTGAAGTCTCACGCGCGTTTGAGCAACTGGTCTAATAACTTGCGAATAGTATAGGAAGTGTAAAAAAAAATAAACTATACAGTTTACATTTGCTCAACAAACTGACGGATTAACATGCCAACGTCGTCAGTTTTTTCCATGTGAATATGATGGCCGCCTGTTAATTGCTCAAACCGAGCATTTTTAAACCAGGATTGCCTTTTCTCATAAACACTGTCCAAGGTTTTAAAGCTACTTGACGCGCCTATAAAAAGTATAGGACAAACTATCGCACTCATGATGTTTTCTGCTTGATCTTCGGTTAAGCGAAGTACAGATTTGGTGCGAAGACGCGGGTCGCTCGACCAAAAACAATGGCCACCGGCATCTTGCGTAAGATTCCTTTCTAGAATTGCGCGTGCATGCTCAGCTGGAATATCAGAGACCTTACAGCGGGCTTTAACTGCATCATCTAAGTTAACCAAGGTTAACTTATTGCGCTGTTTCTTCTTCCTGCTAAGAATAGCTTCCCGCATTTGCGCTTGGCTGGTGTTCGCCTCTAACGTTAGTGGGCCACACGCATCAAGGCTTATTACCCCCTTCACTTTTTCAGGAAATAACCCAGCATACAACGATGCTAAAATACCGCCCATAGAATGCCCAAGCAGTATAACCTGTTCCCACTGTTGATCTTCTATCAATGCATGCAAGTCTTGTAAATAATCAGCTTGATTATAGTGCATGCCTATTGGCCTATGCGATGAACGGCCATGCCCAGCAAGATCAAGGGCGATAAAGCGTTGAGATTGCAGATATGGCGCCAGCAACCTAAGGCTTTCTGCATTATCTAAATACCCATGTAGCCCTATCACTACGGTGCCAGCACCTTGGTTTTCTAGTGCAGCTAAGTGTAAATTTCCTGATGTGAATTCAGTTTCTATCATGTTGCTCCCTCACACAATATGTGCGGCAATACTTTGCCTATAAAGCGCAAAATATTGCCAGATAAAAAATAGGGAGGCAATATCTTGCCTCCCTAGTAAATACATATTTTTATTCAAATACGATTATCTTTACGAAAGTTTTCATCTGGTAGACTACTTATTTCTCTTTATCCTTGCGCATTTTTTCATGCGAGGCTGAAATAGCATTAGACCGACTTTTTGAAGGTTTAGGGCTAGAAGGCGAATTATCGTAGCGTGTTACCCGCACCCTTCTATAGCTTGGGTAGCCCCAAGGTCTGTGCCGCATAAACGGTGAATACCAACCCGTACCATAATCAAAATAATACATGTTCACGTCGTAAACCTCTTGTTTACGCCACATGTGGTAGTCATCAGCCAATATTGTAGGGTACATGTAGGGTTGTTCACCTACCATGCCTGATGTGGGTGGTACCAATTTGCCAACAAACGTGGCCGAACGTCCTTCTTCAAAAACGATAGGATCAACAAAACCGTCGATTTGCACTTTAAAGCGTCCGACAGTTTCACCGCTACTATTAGGCTTGCCATAATTATTCAGTGGAAAATGAACAAGTTCGATGAAGGTTTTGTTTGGCTTATTTTCAACCCCAACAATAACACCGCCCCACCGCGCCATTTTACCTTGAGCATTAGCGCCAGAGGTAACGGCCTTGGAATAAGAAACTAGCTCAGTACCTTTTGGCACCTCTACGCTTTCTGGCACAATCGCACAACCTGCGAAAAGTACCACACTTACTATCACTAACATTCTAACCAGCATGAAGCCTCCTTTTGGCCGCCTAAGCACTTTTAACTTGTAACTGATACTAAGCGCCGAGAAAATATATAGTACTACAAATAGTAATGAATCGAACCCTAATGCGCTGAGTAACGGTGTCACCCTGTTAACCCACATTTTCACCAGAGACTATCATTAAAAAATGACCTTACCAGTAGGGTACTTTGGCTTAAAAGTTAGCATTGATACTTAACAAATGCCATAAAGAACATTGATTTAAACGACTGTTAATCTTTAGACGGGCTTTTTGGCAAAAAGTTTAGTTGGGTTTTATAACACTGAGTTGGAGGGCATTAAATTAAGGCACTAACGCGCAAGGATGCACTGATTTAATGTAAATGCTAAGCGTATATATCTACACCGAACATGCTTTGTACCGACTCACGCTCTTGCTGCTTTTCAAAACTGGTATACGAAGCAATAGCCTGCTGAGAATAGCCGGCACTATCTTCTCGAACGAAACGTTGATAAGCCTGTGCATTGTCGGTGCCTTGTGCATCTGGGGCCACGACAATATGGTTATTCTGCTGCTTGCCTTCATTATTGCTTTGCTGTTGCGCATCTTTATTAACTTTAGCAACGCGCCCTTGTGAGGGCTCTGATTGATGCGGTGAAGGTATCGAAAAATTGTTAGTTATATGCATACCAAAAACGTGTCAGTCTTTTAAATGAAATCAAGTAGGTGAAGTAATGGGATGAATACAACGTATGTTAAGTTGTAAAAGCCATCTCCTGAACAATACACCGCCCAATATAAAGGTGTTACTTGCAAGAATCGCGCCTGAACACTATGACTTTTCCCCGCTCACCTGAGAGCCTTGTTTTAGAGGCTCGTAGTATACGGTGCCGTTAGTGGCTGAGAGTTCGGTTTAACGTAGACTAAATGCTCTTGAATAAGGCGCTCGAAGAATGTTCTTGAAGAAACATTTGAAAAAGCTCTTGAAGAGGCTCTTGAATGAAGTTCCTCAAAAAGTTATCAGGCCTGAGGTTTACCCGCTTATTCGCGGCCCGGTAACTTTTTCCACGTTACTTTGTCTCGTAGATAAACAGGTTTTACATCACTGGCCACGTGTACATCGCCTTTGTTCGCGAGTTGCTCAGCAAGTGGAAGCATGTAAACCGCATCAGGAAATTCAATAGACACTTCATGGCCTTCAGGCAACAATGCTGCAAGCGCAGGATAGGCCTGCCAACCTGTACCAACAGGCTCAAACTCACTCACGTTCTCACCTTGGTTGGCCGCTATAGCATCATTGATAAGTTCCACAGCAGCTTCAGGCGGGCACACTTGCTCTGCAACCACTTCTTTCAATAAACCATTTTCAGATTTGTAGATGGCAAAGTAAACTTCGCCCATCCGGGCATCGGTAACGCACACTACCCAAGAAACCTGCTTAGCTGTCACCTTGTTATTGACTAACGCTTGCTGCGCCATAGCCGCAAGCGTGCTTACGCCAGCTACCTTCAAACCAGTGCCAAGCGCTAAACCTTGAATCATTCCTGTGGCAATACGCACGCCGGTGAAGCTACCTGGGCCTCGCCCAAACGCTAATAGGTCTAAATCGCCCAGAACAAGCCCTGCATCTTTTAACACTTCGTCCAACATAGGCAATAGACGCTGACTATGTTGCTGAGGGCAAATTTCAAAACGTGAAACGACAGCGTCGCCGGTATTTAGTGCTACTGAACAGGCTTCTGTTGCCGTGTCGATGGCTAAAATCTTCATTTTTTACTCTTCATCAATTCTTGCAAGAAAAGACTCTACTTCGTCTAGACTGCGGGTTCTGCGCATATTCGGCAAGCTACCTATAAAAGTTTTCGCATAGGGTTTGGTGACTAAGCGATTATCGCAAATTACCAATACACCTTTATCGGTAGGGTCGCGAATTAAGCGCCCTGCACCTTGCTTTAACGCAATGACGGCTTGGGGTATTTGAATAACGCCAAATGGATTAGCGCCGCGCTTTTTAACATCGTCCATTCGTGCTTGCAATAACGGGTCGTCTGGTGATGCGAATGGCAGTTTATCTATCATGACGCACACCAAATCATTCCCTCGTACATCTACCCCTTCCCAAAAAGCGCCCGTGCCCATTAACACGGCTTTTTCGTCGGCCAAGTACGCATCTAATAACGCCTGCTTTGTTGTTGTGCCTTGTACTAACAGCGGGTTATCAATTTCATCTTCTAGCTTACCGGCTATTTCACGCAGCATGGCATGACTGGTAAATAACAAAAAGCATCGGCCTTTACTGGCTTTAATTAACCTTTTTGCCGTATTCAGCAAGGTTTCACGCATTGAAAAACTATTTGGCTCGGGCAAATACCGCGGTACACACAACATGGCTTGTTCAGGGTAGTTAAAGGGGCTATCTAAGCCTAACGTTCTTGAGTCTTCTAACCCCATTCTGCGCTGAAAATGTTCAAAGCCGCCGTTAACCATTAAGGTCGCCGAGGTAAATACCCACCCGCGAGGCGGCGATGCCACAAAACGGCGGAACTTAGCTGCAATAGACAACGGCGTTAAATGCATAATTAAATGGCGCGTTGTGGTTTCATACCACAAGCTCACATTTTCTTGTTTCTCATCGCTTAACGAGTCAAGTTGCTCCCTAACGGACACTATTCTTTCATAAAGATTATCTAAATCTTTGTCGCGACCAATATGCAGCTTACACACTTCATGTAAAACCCCTAGCGCTTCTGCTAGTTTACCCACTTCTAAGCGCACATCGTCACGCATCAAGGCTTCGGCCCAGTTTCCCCGTTGGGTAGTATCGGGGAATAACAAGCGCAAATCTGCAGCAATCATGCGGCATTTGTCGGCTGCTTTGTCTAACTGAGCCGCGTCTTTCAACACGGTTCTAAAAATAAGGGTAATATCTTTGGCTAAATCTTGAATTTGGCGGGTAGAAAGCGACTCACCAAAGTAGTCTGCGGCAATATCGGGTATTTGATGGGCTTCATCAAATATAATGGCGTCGGCTTCTGGGATAAGCTCACCGAAACCCGTATCTTTTAATGCCATGTCAGCGAAAAATAAGTGGTGATTGACCACAATAATGTCGGCATCTAACGCCTTACGCCGTGCCTTAACCAAATAACACTCTTCATAATCAGGGCAGTCCCGACCAAGGCAATTATCAACGGTAGACGTCACTAATGGCAGCACCCGAGCATCTTCAGGTAAGCTTTTCAGCTCGCCCATATCGCCGGTTTTGGTAGTGGTAGACCATAGTTTCACTTCAGATAGCTGGCCTAACACCTCTTTTTCCACTAACGTGGAGTTACCGCCATGTTGTTCTAGTCGGTGCAGGCAAAGGTAATTCGCACGGCCTTTTAACAACGCCGTTTTACGCCTGCTGCTAAGGGCTTTTTTCACTAAAGGTAAATCGCGATGAAATAACTGCTCTTGCAGGTTTTTCGTTCCTGTAGACACTATCGCTTTGCCCTCTGCCAGCAGTGCTGGTGCAAGATACGCGAAAGTTTTTCCCGTACCTGTCCCGGCTTCAACCACTAGGCTGCCGGTTTCATCAATGGCTTCTTTTACCGCCTGCGCCATTTCTGTTTGCGCTTCACGGGGAACAAAGCCATTGATAGTCTTAGCAAGTAAACCCGTGGAAGAAAAGATGTCATCGATAGTTGGCATAGTGTACTTAACGTAAAAGTGAAGATTTGGCCGCTAGGCCACAAAGCGGTGCATTATGCCAAAGTTTTTCGAAAAATGGTTAGTATTCATAAAAATTCCATCCCGAATGACAGATTTCACTTACCACTAGCGTTTACTCCCCCCTAGTTTCGGATGTATGCGAGCTCTACCATATGAGCTCAGCCATGCAACCTCCCCCATATAAGCTCAGCCATACTTACCATTTAATGAGAGCTAATCCATACCTGATAGCCCCACGGGTCAATTTGAACGGCCTTATCAATATGCAAGTGTTCGGTTTCGCTTTTACTCTCGTGGTGGGAAGAGCTTGAATCGAGCGTGCACTTATAATAATGACCATTAAGAATAGGGTCATTAAACGTGACCTTGCCTAAAGTGTCTGAAAAATTGATGATCACTAACACTTTATTGTGTTCATCCATTCTCACAAAGCTGAATACCTGTGACATAGCGTTACTTGGCACCTGAATCATACGTGAACCAAATTCACCATTGCCCAAGGCAGGAATAGATTTTTTTATCTTAATGAGCGCTTTATACAAATCACCAATGCGATGAGGTTGCCATTCAATGGGATCACGTTCGAAAAACGCTAACCGCTTTGTTTCCCCGGCTTCTTGGCCATTATGAATGAGCGGCATACCTTCGCCTAACACCGACAATACAATGGCGCCTTCCAACGCATCGCCAAATTGCTCTGCCTGAGTACCATCCCACGCATTTTTATCGTGGTTACTCACGAACGTCATTCGATAAGCACTGTGCGGCCACGCCCGTTCATTCCATGAATAATATTTTCTCAGTCTATCAAGAGAACATCGCCCATGAGCGAGCTCATGCATGGTTTCATTCCAGCTCCATGCATAAGTCATGTTAAAAGCGGTTTCGTGTAAATCGCGATTTTCCCACTCTGCCAACATAAATACGGGTTTTATAGCATCTAAGGCAACACGCGCTTGATGCCAAAAATCGTTCGGCACATACCCCGCTACATCACATCGAAAACCATCAATGTCAAAGCGTTCTACCCAATAGCGCATGGCATTAATCATATACTCACGTAGCGCAGGTTCGTCGTAATCAAACTCGATAATATCTGACCAATCCCACCAAGGAGACGGGCGAAACTCACCGTGGTGATCTCTGGCATACCAATGAGGATGAGTATCCACTAGAGGGTTGTCCCAGGCGCTATGATTAGGCACCCAGTCTAGGATAACTTTTAAATTCCGGTTGTGCGCTTCTTGCACCAACTCTTGAAAGTCGTCTGCATTGCCAAACTCAGGGTTAATATCCAAATAGTCTTTAACCGCGTACGGGCTACCAAGTTCACCTTTTCGATTTTTTTCACCTATTGGGTGAATAGGCATAAGCCAAAGAATATCAGCACCTAAATCACAAATATGATTTAAGCGTTTCGTCACCTCTTTGAATGTACCAGATACAGAAAACTGGCGAGTATTCACCTGATAGATAACGGCTTGTTTCGACCATTCAGGCTGCGTTACACGGTAAATTTTCTTGGGAGTTGTCTGAATTGTCATCCATGCATCCTTTTTTGCCAAACTATTCCTCTACAAAATATGCACTTAGAAAATAGGTAAACCAGATACGCCGAGCAAAAGAACCCAAGTGCCAAAGAAAAGTTTAAGTTTTTGGGGTGAAAAAGCCAGCACAACATACTTTGCTAACATGCCACCAATAATCGCTCCTGCACCTGCAAATATCACTACGTCCCAAACTACGGCTTGGGTTACTAACACGTGGTAAATCACAGCGCCCCAAACGGTAAAGGCTGACAAGATGACTGCAACAGCAATCGCCATCGTCACATTGAACCCTCTAATGATAAGGTAAACAGCCACCAGCTCGCCTACCCCTACAGAAAGCCAAGCGGTAACAATTCCCCCGAAAAAAGAAATAACTGGCAGCGCGACAATATCGAATTGCTCAGCATCTTGTTTTAAGGCAACCCGTTTTAAAAAAGGAATAGAGGCAAAAATAGCCACAGCAAGCAATATAGAAAATGCGCCAAACCCTAAGTGAATCTGTTCTATTCCTCCTTTTAAGGGTGAAAGCACACTAAACTTCTCTGGGCCAAACTGAGCGAACCACACACCACACAGTGAGGCAGGTACGCTTAGCATTAAGCTTGTAGGTAACGCGCGCCATTGACTGTCGGTTTGATGATGACAACGTTTATAACGCCACCACGTGATAGCGCCAGCAGTCATGCCGCAGCATTGAATAGCAAAACTGGTGGCTACCACACTCTGAGAGGAAAACGCTAAGTGGTTAAAGAAAGGAACAAATACCACGCCCCCACCCGCACCAGTCGCGTTGGCGAAAATAGCGCCAATAATGCCAAGCAAACTAAAAAGGCTATTTTCGGCAATAAGCACTAGCGGCGCGGATTGAGAAAAAATCACCACTACCCACAGTACAACCAAAAGCATTTTTAAAGGGCTTTGTATTACCCATTGAAATAAACGATTCAACACATTCTCCTAAACGGCGCATGGAGATGGAACTCTCGTGTACGGCTAGTGTTTTTATTTAAACAAATCACGACGGCAAAATACCCAATGCCTACTAATATTACTAGGTAGCTCCCGTTTTATCCTTTGAACTTTATGTTAGAAACAATCTCGCTCCAAGGTAAGAAAAGGTTGCGGCTCACGCCTAACCGTTCAGCAAGCTGGCAAGATACTAAATGGCTGATGTTAATTTTTGCCGTTGCTGTATTCACTATCGCTATTGGCTGGGCGTTGGTAGGCGTTTGGGTAATATTACCCTTTGCTGGTGTAGAAGTTGTATTGCTTATTTTTATCATGTACCAAGTGTCCCGCAGCACTTACCGGTGGGAAACCATTGATATTGCCCCACACACTATTCATTTTTGCACACGTCACCGCACACTCACTTTTACTCGTCCGTCCGCGCATATTGAATTTACCGAAGATGAAAACGACTGGCGCCTTCCCACTGTCAGCCTAGTGGATGGCGAACAACGTATTGTCTTAGGGGAGTTCCTCAATCTTGAAGATCGCGCATTACTAAAAGAAACACTAGGTAACGAAGGCATCATGGTATGCCGTAATCATTGGTGGAAAACCTAGCTTAGCATCTAGCAATACGTGTAAGCGCCGCTTTGGTTTTAGTGAGGCGACGCGAAGTTTAAATTAAATTTAATATCCGTTTTTCCGCCTATGAACTACAAATAGTAGTGTCTAGTCGTGTTATCTCGGAGAACAATTATGAATCTGTACATAGAGTCAATTGAAGGCGGTAGCTATTTAGCGGCAACAGGGCTAGGTGCATCCCGCACGTTAGTAAGAGACAAAACGTCTCGACCAAAGACATTTCATTGTCTAAATGAAATTAAAGACCACTTTAATTCCAAGGAGTTTGAACATGTTTGGCTGCGTCAAACCACCCCTTACGAGGAAATGGTAGGGCAGTCACAGATTCCAGATGCGCTGGAACTCGAAATTGATTGGCATCGCTAGTAGCTCTTTTCTTAACTGCCCTTCTATTACCAGGTTTGCGTGAGCTTCCTTTGTGTTAGCTACTTAGGTGTGAGCTACCTAGGTGTGAGCGGCCCTGACATTTGCTGTCCTGTGGCTAGTTGGTAAGAAAGTCGTTGAATGCTGGTTAAATAGACCTTGGTTGAATAGAGATAACTTACTCGGTAAAGTGGCTGATTATCATCTAATAGGACAATATGATGAAATTCAGCCCACGTGCTTTTAGCTTAGCGCTTTTACTTACAACTTATGTAGTAGCGCTAACCACGCCAGCCTTTTCTGCCTCAGTTTTTAAAGTTAGTAACGGCGAAAACACCCTTTACATTGGCGGTACGCTCCACTTACTCAGCGAAAGCGACTATCCCCTTCCTGACGCTTACAACACCGCTTACCAACAGTCAGAAACCTTAGTGTTTGAAACAGACCTAGATGCCTTAGAAACACAAGCATTTGCACAGTCTATGATGGACAAGCTGACTTACACCTCGGGTAACAGCCTTGCTGATGAGCTTTCAGAAAAAACCATAGCGAATTTATCAGCACATATGGAAGCCCGTGGTTTATCACTTTCTAATTTTATGATGTATAAGCCTGCATTTTTAAGCATTACTTTGAGCATGATTGAACTACAAATCATGGGGCTAACCAGTGAGGGCGTAGATAAATATTTCTTTAATCGCGGCAAAAACGACGATAAAACCATTCTTTGGCTAGAAAGCCCAGAGCAACAACTTTCATTTATTCAGCAAATGGGTAACGGCGATGAAGATGCGTTTATTCAATACACCCTTGAAGATGTTGAAACCCTCCCCGAGGTTTTACCTAAGTTAAAATCGAGTTGGAAAGCAGGCGACCTCGACACAATGTACGAAGAAAGCATGGCTGATTTCAAATCCGAATACCCTGATATATTCGATACGCTTCTATCGTCTAGAAACAAAGCATGGATGCAATTTTTAGTGAAAGCATTGGCAACTAAACCCACTGAATTTGTGCTGGTAGGCGCATTGCATTTGCCAGGCGAACTGGGCGTATTGAACATGCTAGAACAGCAAGGTTTCAAGGTTGAGAAGGTAAAGTAGCAATAACATTTACATTCAAAACTAACCTTTGAGCACATTTTTTGCGTACTAGAATTGTAGCGACATGCAATAAACGATTAAACCGACCCGTTTAGGTTTATTTAATACCTAAGCCCAAAGTTTAGACAGTACGTTTTAAAATTGAATCGAAGGAAAAAATATGAATTTCAAAAGCTTAACTTCACTTTCGTTGGTAGGTTTAGTTTTACTTGCAGTAACGGGCTGTGCCTCTATGGGTGACGGTAGTGTTGCTGAAAAGCGACAAGCTATTTTAGATATGCAGCAAAATGCATTGGCTAGGCTATATACAGAAAAGCCTGATACTCGCTCTCAAGTGCGTGATGCAGCGGGTTATGCAGTATTCACCAACGCGAACATTAACGTTATTTTCTTCGCTGCAGGTACGGGTTACGGCGTAGTGAACAACCAAATTACTGGTACGAAAACTTACATGAATATGGCCGAAGGCGGTGTTGGTCTTGGACTAGGTGCGAAAGACTACCGCGTAGTGATGGTTTTCCACACGCAAAAAGCCATGAGCTACTTTATCGAGAATGGTTGGACTGTAGGCGGTAACGCTGATGCCGCGGCTAAAGCCGGTAACAAAGGAATGTCAGCGGAAGGCGAAGGCTATTTAGGCAATGTGACGGTTTATACCATGACCGAAAGCGGCTTAGCGTTGCAAGCCACGGTGAAAGGTACCAAGTTCTGGGTAGATAAAGAACTTAACTAATAAAAGCTAGATTTCGCTAAAAATAACAATCTGGCACTGGCCTTTTTAATTTTTATTAAAAAGGCCAGTGCCAGTTTTTCTTTTAAGAAAGCGACTTGCACACCGGTAAATAGCCTCAACTTCAGTGAATTCCATTCCCGCAGCCTTGCGCCCTCTCCTACCTCCTTTCCAGCTGTAACCGCCGACAACACATCTGGGATATTGCTTTATTAAATTATATATATGGTTTTGACTTTTGTTTTCGTTTTTGTTTTTGTTTTTGTTATTCGGCTATAAATTATGACATTGATTTCACTACCAAAATATAACATATTGATGCAGTATAGAATTCTCGAGAAAGACTAAGCGTTAGCAATAAAAAAAGGATTTGGCTTAGGTTGTTTACCACCATTTAACTGAAGAGCAAATTAATGGGGCAATAGAATGTCAGCATCCCAGATTATTTTGAAAGAAGAGCCCCCGAAAGTTGTCGACTTCGCATCACTTCGAAGCATCGTAGGTTGGGAAAACCCAGAACTTTCAATCATTCAAAGTAGTATAGATTCCTCTTTATTCTGGGTTTCACTTTATTTAGAAAATCAACTTATTGGCTGTGGACGGGTAATAGGTGATGACGCTATGTACTTCTATGTTCAAGACATTATTGTTAACCCCGAACACCAAAAACGTGGCTTGGGTTTTCAAATCATGCAATCCATCAACCGCTATCTCACTTTGCATTGCCCTGTTGGTTCAACCGTTGGATTACTTTCAGCGTATGGTAAAGAGAAATTCTATGAAAAATTCGGGTTCACATCCCGTGACGGTCAAACACTAGGCCTAGGCATGTGCAAGTTTATTTAGCAATTTGCTGTAACAAGGCTTGTTATTGGGTCTAGGTTAGACTGCGGCGGCTAGCGCGCACAAGAAGCCTTATCTGAAGTGTTAGGGTAGATATTTTAAATGTCTCTACAAACTAAATAGAGAGACGTTAGACAAAAAACAAAGGAAAACCATGGATTTTACGAATAAACACACAGTTAGGGTGACATCGTATTTACTCTTTTTGCTGGCAGCTACACAAGCACTTTATACCCTGCTTCGCATGGCTGGCATCGATTTTCCACGGCAGCTATTTTGGGGAACGGAAAGTATTCTTTTCACCTTCCTTATGGCCTTTGCCGGCGCTGCAATGGTGCGCGCTAAACATTACCATGTAGGATGGTCTGCCATTGCGTTCAGTGCAGCCCTTAATTTAGTGCAAGTGAGTGTTGGCCTTACTCTGTTTACCCCCTTTCGTGAGGCTGCTGGTCAAAACGAGAGCATAGGGCCATTAGCCGGCGCAGTAGTGGCTTTGTCTTTCATGATTTATTACGCTGCCAAGCTACTGCTGGGTTTTGCGGCGCTTATTTTTGGCATTGCAAAAATGAAAGATGGCGCTAAGCCCTTAGGTGGACTAACTGCGCTAGTGGGTGTTGTTGCTATACTCGCCAATGGAATTTTGATTGTATTTGGCCGTAACGCTTTCTTACCATCAGCGGTGGCTGGAGGGTTTGGTGTGCTCGCAACCCTGCTTCTGGCTTTCTGTCTGATCCGTGTTGCCAGTGAAGATTAGGCGATATGCGCTTACCACCAATAACCTGTGATTAGTCAATTAGTCTAAAAACGCCTGATTTTTAAACTAAAGTTGGGTAACCTCCCCCTATTTTATAGACACTGAAGTGGTAATATTGGGTTGTAGTTTATTACATTCCTTCTCAACGCCTAGAGGTGTTATTATGACAGCGCTACTTTCTTTAAATGCAGATGATTTGTTTATTGTGACTGGCATCGCGCTTATGTTTATCAGCTATGCGTTTTTACTGCCTACTGAACTAAAGCGTGCAATTAAACAACGGGGCAGTAAATAATATAAACTCGCTGATGTGTGTTTGTTACTGCAGAGATACTGAGGGGCAACATTTAAGAGATGACGGTAAGGAAGCCGAAAGCAGCCTGCTGTAATCAAATGGTAATATCCACATGCTTGATGCCCCGCGGTATTTTAGTACCTGTTGCATCTGCGGCATCTAATTCACTGCTTTCAGTTTCGCTCAATTGCTGTCCTATTGAATTATCGTCTTGGCTGTCTTCTTGTTGGCGATTTACTTGGTTGCTCGGGTGTTCTTTCTTTTCGTTGTTTTCCTCGTGCCGTTCCCGCTGCGCCATTTCATCAACAATATGCACTTCATCATGTTGCTCTTTTTCATCTTGATTGAGCGCTTCTGACTTTTCGCTGCGCGCCACTTTTTTAACCCTATTATCAGATTCGATGGGCACTTTGGTGTTGCGCGGTAAAATGGAAAAAATTAAGTCATTACTCATGGCTACCCCAACCCGCTAAGGTCAATTTTGTGATATTTCATCATCTACTTTACTTAATAGGGAAAACGATCACATTGGCTCAGATCAAAAAGTTTTACTATATACATATTAATTTAGACTGAAACTGCAAAAAGAGTTCACTTTCGCCTTGCAAAATAGGGGGCAAACCGCTAATGTTTCAGCCGTTCGGAAATAGGTATTAAGAAATCAAATGAATAACTGCGCTGTAAAACATCACCACCATCATAAAGCATAGCCTTTCAGGTTCGTGCTGGAAGGTCTATTATTCCTTCCAGTGGCGCAGATAGAAAAAATTCTCGGCCCTCGGAAGGAAACTTCCGGGGGTTTTTCGTTTTAGGCGTAATCGTTAAGACAGTAAAAAGTAGTACAACGTGAAAGGAACGTTTCAATGAGTAACAGCAAAAGACTTCGAATTGCCATACAGAAATCAGGCCGTTTAAGCGATGACAGCATCGCGCTACTTAAGGCTATTGGCATTAAATTAAACATTCGTGATCGCCTGCTGATTGCGCATTCTACCAACGAGCCTATCGATTTATTACGTGTTCGCGATGACGATATTCCAGGGCTAGTAATGGACGGCGTAGCCGACCTTGGCTTCATTGGCGAAAACGAACTTGAAGAAAAAATGTTAGAACGCAAAGCATCTAACAAGCCTTCTGATTATGAGGTATTACGTCGTTTAGACTACGGCGGTTGTCGCTTGTCTATCGCCGTGCCTACTGAAATGGACTACACCAACATTCAGTCTTTAGAAGGCAAGAAAGTGGCTACCACTTACCCATTCCTATTAGAGCGTTATTTTGCAGAGCAAAAAATTAATGCTAAAGCAGTCATGCTTACAGGTTCAGTTGAAGTTGCACCACGCGCTGGCGTTGCCGACGCTATCTGTGACTTGGTATCAACGGGCGCTACCCTTGAAGCGAACGGTCTGGTTGAAGAAGATGTTATCTTCCGCTCAAAAGCAGTATTAATTCAACGTGCCGATGGCAACATGAGTGATGAAAAGCAAACGCTTATTAATCGTCTTATGCCGCGTGTTGATGGTGTGTTGCTGGCGAAAGAAAGCAAGTACATCATGCTTCACGCACCAAAAGCTTATCTAGAACAAGTGAAAAGCTTGTTACCTGGCGCTGAAAACCCAACCGTATTGCCTTTGTCTGGCAATGAAGAGCATGTGGCTATTCATGTTGTTTCTACTGAAACCCTATTTTGGGAAACCATGGAAAAATTAAAAGCACTAGGCTGCTCTTCAATATTAGTTATGCCTATCGAAAAAATGATGGGCTAAAAGGCAAAAGATTATGATTATCTGGTCATCTCTATCAAAGCTTGAGAAAAAAACGGCGCTTTCGCGCCCGGCTATGGCCAATAGCCAACAGTTAAAACAAACCGTGGGCGACATTATCGCTAGCGTTGAAAGTAAAGGCGATGCAGCTGTTATCGACTTCACTCGTAAGTTTGATTGCCCTGATTTGCAATCGTTAGTGTTATCGCAAGAAAGCATCGACACATTAGCAAGTTCGGTTACCGCTGAAGTAGCAAGTGCGATTGATATTGCATTTAACAATATTAAAGCGTTTCACGATGCTCAGTTGCCAAGTGATATTGCGCTAACCACTACGCCTGGTGTGAACTGCGAATTGCGCTTCACCCCACTAGACGCAGTGGGTTTGTATATTCCAGGTGGCAGTGCACCTTTGCCTTCAACGGTGCTAATGCTAGGTGTACCAGCGCTAGTAGCGGGATGTGAAAACAAACTGCTTTGTACACCACCAAACAAGCAAGGCTTGATTGCCCCTGAAATTGCCTATGCCGCAAGAAAATGTGGCATTGAAGCCATATATCTTTGTGGCGGCGCACAGGCCATTGCAGCCATGGCATTAGGTACAGACTCTATACCGCAAGTTGATAAAATATTCGGCCCGGGTAATAGCTTTGTGACTGAAGCCAAACAGCAGGTAAGCTTACGTGCTGATGGTGCAGCAATCGATATGCCAGCAGGCCCGTCTGAAGTATTGGTATTAGCAGATGAATTTGCCGATGCTGAATTTGTTGCTTCAGACTTACTTTCTCAAGCAGAGCATGGCCCAGATTCTCAAGCCATTTTAGTGTCTAATAGCGAAACCTTGATTGAGGCAGCAAAAGCAGCGGTTGAACGCCAATTGTCTACGCTTTCACGTGCCGATATTGCTCGCCCTGCGATGGAGAATGCCCGCTATATTTTGGCAGATTCAGTAGATGACGCCATTTTAGTAAGCAATGCTTATGCGCCTGAACACTTAATTGTGCAAATAGAAGATGCTCGCAGCCTACTGCCGAAAATCAAATATGCAGGTTCGATATTCTTAGGCCCTTGGTCTCCAGAATCTGCCGGTGATTATGCCTCGGGTACAAACCACGTATTACCTACCTACGGTTATGCGAAGAACTACTCTAGCTTAGGTTTGCTCGACTTTATGCGTCGCTACACTATTCAAGAGTTATCAGCAGACGGCATGCGTAACTTAGGCCCCGCTATTATGGCCTTAGCCAGCGCTGAAGGCCTTGATGCTCACGAACAAGCGGTAGCGCTGCGTATGCAAAAGCTAGCAAACGTTACCAATAAGGGAGATGCTTAATGCCTGCTCTTGTTGATACGCTTATTGATAACCTGATTAATGCTAATTTGGTGCCGCTTAAGCCTTATGAGTCGGCAAGGCGTTTATATTCAGGCGGCCAAGATTGGCTAAATGCTAACGAGTCGCCCTATGCGAATGAGTATGACATAGATGCGAGTAACTTTAATCGTTACCCGTCGTGCCAGCCATCATCAGTAGTTGAAAGCTATGCGGCTTATGCAGGCATTGATACTTCACAATTGATTGTTACCCGTGGTGCAGACGAAGGCATTGAATTACTGATTCGTACCTTTTGCACCCCAGGCAAAGATAATATTGTTATTTGCCCGCCTACTTACGGCATGTACGCGATTAGCGCAGAAACCTGTGATGTGGGTATTACGACAGTGCCACTAAAAGGCGATTTCAGCTTAGACGTTGAAGGCGTGTGTGCAATCGATAACGCTAATGTTATTTTTATTTGTGCACCAAACAACCCAACAGGTACACAGGTTGCCAGGGAAGATATTCGGACAGTACTCAACCACTTTTCTGATAGTGCACTAGTGGTGGTTGATGAAGCTTATATCGAGTTTGATGCCGAAAATACTTGGGCAAATGAAATAGCGAATTACCCTAACCTAGTAGTACTACGCACGCTTTCAAAAGCCTTTGCGTTAGCGGGTTTACGCTGCGGCTTTACTCTAGCCCAAGCGCCGGTTATTCAAGCGTTGCTAAAAGTTATTGCACCCTACCCTATTGCAGAGCCTGTGGCACAAATTGCTGCACAGGCGTTATCTACTGACTCACTGACATTAATTCAGTTGCAGGTAGATACCATCAATAGAGAAAAAGACCTACTGGCAACCGCGCTTGCCGATATTGACGGCTTTGAATTGGTTGGCGATAGAAAAGCAAACTTTGTGCTATTTCGCTACGAGCGTGCTAGCGAACTCATGCAATATTTGGTGAGCAAAGGGTTATTAATACGCGACCAATCTAAACAGCTTAACCTTACAAATTGCTTGCGAGTAAGCATTGGTACTGAAGAACAAAACCAGCGTTTATTGCAACTGATCAACGAATTTAAAAAGGAGCTAGCGGCATGAGTCAGCAAGCCATTTTATTTATCGACCGCGACGGTACACTTGTAGAAGAACCACCGGTAGATAAACAGCTAGACAGTTTAGAAAAGCTGGTTTTCGAGCCAAACGTTATTCCTGTGTTATTAAAGCTAAAAGCCGCAGGCTTTAAGTTTGTCATGGTCACTAACCAAGATGGTTTAGGCACGGACAGCTTTCCACAAGCTGATTTTGACGCGCCTCATAATGCCATGATGGCTATTTTTAAAAGCCAAGGCATTACATTTGACGACGTGCTTATTTGCCCGCACTTTGAAGAAGACAACTGTACTTGCCGTAAGCCTAAACTGGGGTTAGTGAAAGATTACCTTCAGCAAGGAAAGGTGGATTTCACCCGTTCATACGTGATTGGCGATCGCATGACCGACATGCAACTTGCCGAGAACATGGGTATTAAAGGTTTGCAATATAACCCTGACACCTTGAACTGGGATCACATCCAGAAAACCTTGTTGTCGTCTTCACGTATTGCCGAAGTTATCCGCACTACCTCAGAAACCGACATTAAAGTACGCGTAGATTTAGACTCTACCGAGAAGTCGCACATCCACACTGGGTTGGGTTTCTTCGACCACATGCTCGACCAAATTGCGACCCACGGTGGGTTTGAGTTAAACGTGACCGTAGATGGCGATTTGCACATAGATGATCACCACAGTGTGGAAGACACTGCATTAGCATTGGGTGAAGCCCTTAAGAAAGCCCTCGGTGATAAACGTGGTATTGGCCGTTTTGGTTTTGCCCTGCCTATGGATGAGTGCCGCGCAGAATGTATTATGGATATCTCAAACCGCCCTCACCTTAAGTTTGAAGCTGATTTCAGCCGCGACCAAGTGGGCGAAATGGCCACTGAAATGGTGCCGCACTTTTTCTATTCATTGGCGCAAAGCATGGGGCTGTCGCTTCACCTTTCCACCAGCGAAGGGAATGCTCACCACCAGGTAGAAAGTTTATTCAAAGTATTTGGCCGTGCGTTACGTCAAGCCATTACGCGACAAGGTGATGCACTGCCTAGCAGTAAAGGAGCGCTTTAATGCCTGAAATACAAAAATCACAACGACAAAAGATTGTCATTGTGAACACAGGCTGCGCAAATATTTCATCGGTTCGCTTTGCGCTAGAGCGTTTAGGTGTAACCGTTGAAGTATCTGACGACAAAGATGTGATCACCCGCGCCGACAAAGTATTTTTACCCGGTGTGGGTACTGCAGCTGCTGCCATGGCAAGCGTTACGCAAAAAGACTTATCAAGCACATTGCAAAGCCTAACCCAGCCAGTACTAGGCGTGTGTTTAGGTATGCAGTTAATGGTAGAAAGCAGCGCTGAAGGTAGCTTAGAGAACCGCTTAGGAGATACGCAGGATGACATTCCTTGTTTGTCGCTAATGCCTGGTCGTGTTGCTCGTATGGAAGCGAATGGCTTGCGTTTGCCGCACATGGGTTGGAATACGGTTTCTCATAGCGACGACACCTTGTTTAAAGGCATCCCACAAGATACCTATTTCTATTTTGTGCACAGCTTTGCGGTACCAGAGTACGCCCATACCCTAGCCAGCTGTAACTATGGTAACCCGTTTTCAGCGGCCATTAATAAAGACAACTTCTTTGGCGTACAATTTCACCCTGAACGCTCCAGCGATGCTGGTGCGCAACTACTGACTAACTTTGTGAACCTATAATGATTATTCCAGCAATTGATCTTATCGATGGCAGCGTAGTGCGTTTGTATCAGGGCGACTACGAGCAAAAAACAAAATACGAATTCGACCCAGTAGACGTGGTAAACGACTATGCCGACCAAGGCGCTACGTGGTTGCACATTGTTGATTTAACTGGCGCGAAAGACACCAGCAAGCGCCAGCTTACCTTGATTAAATCAATGGTAGATACCAAGCGCATGCAGTTTCAAGCCGGCGGCGGTATTCGTAGTGAAGAAGAAGTAGCCCAGTTACTCGATATTGGCGTAAGCCGCGTGGTGATTGGATCACTCGCGGTTAAACAGCCTGAACTGGTGAAATCGTGGGTAACCAAATACGGTGCTGAACATATCGTATTAGCCTTAGATATTAACATTAGTGAGAACGGCGAAAAGCTGATTGCCACTCACGGATGGCAGGAGAATTCAGGGGTAGCCTTGGAAGACTTGCTAAACGACTTTGCATCAGTTGGTGCTACACATGTGCTTTGCACTGACATTAGCCGTGACGGCACACTACAAGGCGCTAATGTAGAACTTTACGAAGAGATAAGTGCACGCTTCCCTAATGTTAGCTGGCAAGCATCTGGCGGCATAGGTAGCTTAAACGACATTTCGGCGTTGAAACCAACCAACGTTGGCGGTGTGATTTTGGGCCGTGCCTTACTTGAAGGTAAATTTACCGTGAAGGAGGCTATCGCATGTTGGCAAAACGCATAATTCCTTGTTTGGATGTTCGCGACGGCAAAGTCGTTAAAGGCGTTCAATTTAGAAATCACGAAATTATTGGCGACATCGTACCCTTAGCAGAGCAATACGCAAAAGCGGGTGCTGACGAACTGGTGTTTTACGATATTACTGCAAGCTCAGATGAGCGCGTGGTAGATAAAAGCTGGGTAAGCCGTATTGCACAGGTTATCGACATTCCATTTTGTGTAGCCGGCGGCATCAAAAGCATTGAAGATGCTGGGCGCATTTTAGAAATGGGCGCAGATAAAATTTCAATTAACTCCCCTGCCCTAAACAACCCTGCATTAATTAATGCCATGCATGACGTTTACGGCCAGCAGTGTGTAGTCATTGGGGTAGACAGCTTTTACAACGACGCCACCGGGCAATACGAAGTGTATAAGTTTACTGGCGATGAGAACCGCACTCAAAAGAGCCAATGGCAAACCCTAGACTGGATAAAAGAAGTGCAGTCACGCGGTGCCGGTGAAATTGTGCTTAACTGCATGAACCAAGACGGTGTACGCAAAGGTTATGATATAGCCCAGCTTAGCGCAGTACGTGAAGTGTGCGAAGTACCCCTTATTGCTTCTGGCGGTGCCGGTGAGATCTCTCACTTCAACGATGTATTTCAACAAGCCGATGTTGATGGCGCGCTAGCCGCTTCCGTATTCCATAAAGGCATTATTAACATTGATGACCTAAAGGCCGATTTAACCGCTAATGGCGTACCTATGCGTAAGCGTCACGCCCTACCAAACGCACAAGGAATAAAGCCGTGATTGTAACTTCCGAAAACAGTAATACCCTAGCATGGGAAAAAATGGACAACCTGCTTCCAGCCATAGTACAAGACGCCCTTTCAGGCAAAGTACTAATGCAGGGTTACATGAACCAAGATGCACTAGCCACTACACTAGATAGCGGTAAAGTCACTTTTTTTAGTCGCTCAAAACTGCGTTTGTGGCAAAAAGGCGAAACCTCAGGCAATACCTTAGATTTAGTCAGCGTAGCCGCCGATTGCGATTTCGACTCGCTATTAGTGTTAGCCAACCCTAACGGCCCTACGTGCCATACAGGCGTTGAAAGCTGCTGGTTTGAAGGCAATACGCCTAGCTTTACCTTTCTGGCTGATTTAGAGCGCTTATTGGCTGCCCGTAAAGGCGCAGATCCGAAAAGCAGCTACACCGCTAGCTTGTACAATAAAGGCATTAAGCGTATTGCACAGAAAGTGGGTGAAGAAGGTGTTGAAACCGCACTTGCTGCTACGGTACACGACAAAGAAGAGCTTAAAAACGAAGCCGCTGATTTGCTGTATCACCTAACCGTATTGCTGCAAGCAAGCGACATGTCGCTTGATGATGCACTATCTGTATTGCGTGAACGTCAAAAGTAAGTGTTCATCGCCCAAGTTCATTGAGCGAAATTACAACACATAACATGTAGGGAGCAAGTTACTAGCGTAACTTGCTCCCTTTTTATTTTCATGAACCTCTCATCTTATTGCCTCACTGATTTTCTATTTATTTCTCCTTGTAGCATTGTTTTTTATCACTATGCCTAAATATTTTTATCTCTTTTGGGAAGCATTGAGGATTTATATGGATATTAGTTTACGAGAAGTCACCAAAGACAATTGGCTAGATATTATTCATCTAGAAATTACAAAAGAGCAAGAAAACTATGTGGCGTTAAATTCGGAATCTATCGCCGAATCAAGCTTCTACCCTCATTATGTTAACAGAGCTATTTATCAAGGTGATGAAGCTGTAGGTTTTATTCAATATTATCAGGAGTTAGAAGAAAACCTACCCGACGAGTTTTATATTGCGCAATTTATGGTTGACGTCAAACATCAGGGGCAAGGCATTGGAAAAATTGCGACCGAACAAGTTATTAAAGAAATGAGCGTAATCCCTGCCTGTAAAAAGATAACAATACTCTATATGCCAGGGCACCATGCAATGCGAAAGTTCTATTCACAGTTCGGCTTTGTTGTAACCGAGGAAGATGACGAAGACGGTGTTGTGATGGAGCTTGAAGTTAAATAATGCAATCTGCCTTAGGACAGTTTTTTCGCTAAGGTTTAGCTTAGCAAAGCATCGTGTAAGCTGATTCTCATCCTATGATGTATTCTTTATGTGCTAACCGGTGTTATGTAAAGTCTCGGTATTGCTGACAGTCGGAAATAAACAAACAGTAGACCCTCAGGGTTTAGGTTTTAAATTTCCGAGTTGTGCCATAAAGGGCTGTTCGCGCTGAGGGTTTATAAATACTAACAAAGCATCGAAGTAGAGGACGCCCTTGAGATATCTGAAGGAATTGATAGTTAGACGTGCAGTTTAAGTTTTTTAAGTTGAATACAGTAATCCATTGGATTACTATGGTGCTATGAGAACGACAATAGCCGAACTACCAGAATTTATAAAGCGAGCAGATGCGCTATTAAGTGAATCTGAACGAAAAGGTGTCATTGATTACTTATCTGAACATCCGAAAGCAGGCGATGTTATGGAAGGTACTGGTGGGATTAGAAAGTTGCGTTGGAGCAAAGGTAATAAGGGTAAGAGTGGGGGTGTACGTGTTATTTATTATTATCATGATGAACGTATTCCACTTTTTCTATTAACAATATTTGGCAAAAACGAAAAAGCTAATTTAGTCAAAGCAGACAGAAATACTTTATCTAAACTAGTCAAGCTGCTAACTACAAAAGCGTTGGAGAAATATAATGACTAATGCATTCAATAGTATCGCTCAAGGTTTGCAAGAAGCCATCGATTTTACTGAAGGAAAAAAAGTCGAAGCTAAAATCCATAGAGCACCAGAAGTCAACGTTGTAGAAATACGCCGTAATCTTGGTCTAACCCAAATGGAGTTCGCTTCAAAGCTTTGCATCAGCGTTTCAACTTTACGTCACTGGGAACGAGGTGATCGCAATCCACAAGGACCAGCACTTGCTTTATTAAATGTCGTAGCTAAAGAGCCTAAAGCTGTTATGAGGGCGCTTGGGTAAAACGCTAATCAAGCGTTGGAATGTATGCGGTATTCAGTAACCACGAGCGTCTGGTATTGCGCTGAAGTTCGTATTCACGACTAAAATTTGAATTCAGGAATTTTTTCTTCAAACAGCGTCATGCTTATTTTGGCATCAGGGGCCGCAAAACGTACATTGCAGTACTTCAATAGTAAAGCTTATAACACTCAACCGCCTGTCAGAATCGACCAAGCACTAGCATGAAAACTGAAGGCTAGCGTGAAATAAAGAACACACATCTTGAAACACTTTCAGTATGAACTGTTCCCAATCTAAACCCTCTATACTTCTAGCTCCTTTACGGCTATTAGCGCCATAACCTATTTAGTACGTGGCAACGAACTACAATTACGCCGTATTAACCACCTATTGTTAGGAATTAAAATGAAGCAACAAACTGGCTCGTTTATTAAAAGAAACTTACCTTTCATACTATTTGTTGTACTGATGTTTTCATTCAGAAGCAGTGTGGCAGATTACTATCATGTACCTACGGGTTCTATGGAGCCCACCATTCAGGTGGGAGATCGCATTGTGGTAAATAAAAGTGCATACACTCTTGAACTGCCTTTTACCAATGTGGTGCTTAGCCAAACGGGAGATATCGCCCGTGGTGACATTGTGGTTATTCAAAGTAGCGCGGCCGATACGCGGTTAGTTAAGCGCGTTGTCGCTATTGCTGGCGACACGGTTAGCTTGAGTAACAACACGCTAACCGTAAATGATGAGCACGCCGTAATACAGAGGCGCGACCACTATGTTTTCCAAGAAAATATAGGCGATAGTCAGCGCAGTATTCAGCTATTACCTGTACAAGGGGCGCGCTCGTCATTTAATGAAGTTGTTGTACCTGATAAACATGTGTTGGTGATGGGTGATAACCGAAATAACAGCGTAGATTCACGTTATTACGGCTTTATTCCTGTTGAAGAGGTCCAAGGACGTGCTACCCGTGTGGCTTTTTCATTAGACAAAGAAAATTACTACTTACCAAGAGGAGAGCGTTCTTTGCTAGCGCTTCAATAATATCAGTTCTACAGGCATGCCCTCAAACGGGTATGCCCTCCCTCTCTTTTATTACTGCCTTACCCAACTTCCCACAAATTTGCCTACATTTGCCAGTTACTCTATGTCAACGATGAGCCTCAGCGCTTCTGGTCTCTGCTCATTTTCCATTTGTACACAATTTGTAACTAAGTCTATTCAAAAACAATAGCTTGCCAGCTTGCTACTTTACCCACGTTAATGCTATTGATTAATTAGTAACCATTCGCGTTACTGAGATAAAAAATAACAAGTTAAATGGAACCATAAGGAAATCACAATGAAACATGGTGTTAAATTTAGTGCGCTCACACTCGCACTGGCTGGACTCTCCTCAATCTCTTCCTCGCAAGCGCAACAAGCAGAAGAACAAGCTGAGGGAGTAGAACGTATAGCAGTAACAGGCTCTCGTATCAAACGAACCGATATTGAAGGCCCCTCTCCTATTCAATCGATAGATGCCACCATGATAAAAGGCATGGGGTATGAGAACTTACAACAATTACTAGAACGCATGCCGGCCACCGGTGCGGGTACTTTCTCAACCCGTAACAATAGCCAAGACTCAACCGCAAATGGTGCGGCCTCTGTGTCCCTTAGAGGTATGGGTCCAGATGCCACCTTAGTACTTATTAATGGCCGACGTGTTGCCATCAGTGCATTTGCAGAAAGCATTACCAATTCATTTGTTGATATTAATGCTATTCCCGTATCGGCCATTGAACGCATCGATATTTTAAAAGACGGTGCATCAGCTATTTACGGTTCAGATGCCGTGGCCGGTGTAGTAAACGTTATTTTGAAGAAAGACTATGATGGTTTAGAAGTAAACGTAGGCTATGGCGGTACCACAGGGCCAAGCTACGGCGAAACCACGGCTAATATGCTGTGGGGCAGCCAAAGTGAAAAAAGCAGCGCTACTGTCATTCTCGATTACTTTAACAACAGCCAGCTAGGCGCTGACGAAATGGGCCGGTTTGGTACTGCCAATCAATCGCCTTATGGCGGTATGGATTTTCGTTCTTCTCGCGGGTATCCAGGTTATTTCTATGTTGACGGCGTTAAAACTATCGATCCCGATTGCCCAGCCGATAGCGCCACTGCATCTGGTAGTTGTTTGTTCGACTATGGCCCATACGGCCTCACTATTCCTGCATCGGAGCGCGTCGGCTTTATTGGTCAATTCGATTATAAAATTTCGTCAGATGTTACCGCGTTTATGGAAGTCGCCGTACAGCACAATACCTCTGAAGCTGGCGGTGCAGCCACGCCCCTTGATGAAGATGCGGGCTTAACCGTACCTGGCACCCATCCTGATAACCCTTTCGGGCAAGATATTGATATTGGCCGTTACCGCCCTGTGGATGCGGGCGCCAGACGCTGGGATATTGAAACCGATACACTTAGGTTTGTAGCAGGCTTACGAGGCCAAATTTTTGACTACGATTGGGAAGCATCTGTCCAAAAAGGCAGAAGTAGTTCTGAACAAAGCGGCGATCAATCGCAAGGTTGGGTTCGCGTAGATTGGCTACAGGAACAGATTGACCTAGGTAACTACAATCCTTTCGGTGGTGTAACTAACTCACCTGAGGTTATTGATGCCATTACCACCAGCTTGGTTCGCCGAGGTGAATCACGCATGACTAGCTTCGATGCTCACATTACTGGCGAAGCGTTTGCGTTAGGTGATGAAATGGTCATGATGGCAGCGGGTATAGAGTACCGTGAAGAGCAAGTATCAGACATTCCAGACATTCAATTCCAGCAAGGGCTCATTTTTGGTACTGAATCTGTTTCTGCTAACGCAGAGCGCGACCAATACGCCGCCTATTTAGAATTATCAATTCCGCTCTCTGATCAACTAGAGCTTCAATTGGCGGGTCGTTACGACGACTACAGCGACTTTGGTAACACGACCAACCCGAAAGTTGCGCTACGCTGGGCGCCAAGCGACGAAGTTACCCTTCGTGCTTCGTGGGCGCAAGGGTTCAGAGCACCATCATTGGCACAAGTAGGTTTAGGCCCTTCGCAGAAGAGTGTGTTCTTTGTAGATAGATACCGCTGTGAAGCAACAGGTTTAGACTGCGAATCATTAGATTATAATATTGAGTTTGCGGGTAACCCAGATTTGGAAGCGGAAGAGTCTGAATCGTGGAATGTGGGCGCTATTTGGGCACCTACACAAGAACTTGGTCTAAGCGTTGATATTTGGAGTATCACCCAAGACAACAAAATTGATGAGCAGCAATTTGGTTTGGTATACGACACTGAGTGTAATAACCAAGATAGCGAAATTTGCGTACGCTTAGATCCACAAGGCAGCGCTAGCTTAGGGGTTATCCAAAAGATATTTAATACCTACCAAAACGTGTCTTCACAAGAAGCTGCAGGTATCGATTTAAGTGCAAACTACATGCTTACCCTAAACGACTACGGTGACGTGAAGTTCAATCTTGATTGGTCTTATCTTACCGAGTTTGAAAAGGATGGTTTAGATTACACTGGTGAGTATGGGTATCCTGAGCACCGCTGGTTGTTTGGCACAACGTGGAGCAAAGGTGCGTTTGACGCTAACTTGAATATTAGTTTTGTGGGTGAATTTGAAGATACACCGGATATCGACTTCGACGGCGTGTTAGATTTTGAAGAAAACACATCCCGAATGGTCGATTCACAAGTGCTAGTGGATATTCAAGGTGGCTACAACGTGACTGATACTATCCGACTTGTACTTGGCGTAAACAACGTACTTGATGAAGAACCACCTTTTGCTATTGGCGATGGCGATAGCGACCTTTATGGGTATGTGGGTAGTATCCACAATCCACGCGGCCGCTTCGTATATACCAAAGCAACGTTTAGGTTCTAAACGTTAGCACTCACTGTGATTGCCTGAATGTCAGGCAATCACAATCCAAAATGAATAAGCATTAAGTTAGCAATGGCCGCGACTAACATGGCCAAAAATGTCAGCATCATACCTGCAATACGCTGCCAGCTTGCTCCACTATGATGTCTTAATCCATAAGCATGGAAAATGCGTCCGAATAAAAGTGCACATGCAAGTGCATGTACCGCCCAACCTTGCCCAGTATTCGCTTCAAAGCAAGCGACCATAATGAGGGTAATAGGAACATATTCACTAAAATTTCCATGAGCGCGACTGAGCCTTTTCAGGTCTTCATTACCACCGTCACCCAAGCTAATTTGATTTTTTCTACGAACCCCTATTACTAAAAAAGACAAGTATAGGTAGCAAATCCCCAACAGACTGGCATAAAACGCCGTTATAGGTAATACCATGAGTTAGCTCCACGTTTATATTAGTTATTCTGCAATTATTAAACGCTATTCGCTTATAACATACAAGTAACAAAAAAGGCCGCAGTAGCGGCCTTTACAAATCAACAAGCTTAATTAACCTAGAAGTTCAGCAAGCTCTGCACTTACTTCATCTACTGGGCGTGTGCCGTCTAACTTGTGGTATTCGCAGTTGCCAGCATCAGCTTCAGCACTATAGTAATTAACTAACGGCTTAGTTTGCTCATGGTAAATCGCAAGACGTTTACGTACTGTTTCTTCTTTATCATCATCACGGATAATAAGGTCTTCACCAGTATCGTTGTCTTTCCCTTCCTCTTTAGGTGGGTTGTAAACAACATGGTAAACACGACCTGAAGCAGGATGAACACGACGGCCACCCATACGCTCAACAATTACATCATCCGGTACGTCAAACTCAATACAATGGTCGACAGAAACACCCGCTTCTTTCATTGCATCAGCTTGAGGAATTGTACGTGGGAAGCCATCTAACAAGAAACCATCTTTACAATCGTCTTGCGCAATACGCTCTTTAACCAGCCCGATAATGATTTCGTCAGATACCAACTTACCTTCATCCATTACACGCTTGGCTGCAAGGCCCATTTCCGTACCTGCTTTTATAGCAGCACGAAGCATGTCTCCGGTAGAAATTTGGGGGATCCCATATTTGCCCATTAAAAACTGAGCTTGTGTGCCCTTACCCGCGCCAGGAGCGCCGAGAAGAATAATTCGCATGAGTGCGTTCTCCGCTTATGATTTTGAACTTTTTTACTTGGGGCACTTTACACATTCAGCACCACAGTGACAAGTCTAAGCCCTACTGTAGAGGGAAACTAAACACTTATGATGAATATATATACTACTTATGGCCCGTTATAAAATCCGACTTTGGTCTTAACTCACTGCTTACTTTCAAACGTACCGAATGAAGTTAGCTAAAGGAGGAAAATATAGCATAAATTAACGTGCAAAATAGATTTAAAGACCCTAGAAACAAAAAACGGGCATTACGCCCGTTTTATATTAATTAACTTTTAGGCTATGTTCTGCTAAATTGTTGCTATACTGTATATGAATACAGTTGTTAAGGATTGATCATGCTCCCAGCACAATTTACAAAGCTTATAGCCCAGTTAGAACACTTAACAGATAGTCAAACCCGTTATGTTGAGAAGCTGCTGAAAGGCACTGATAGCGTCTCACAGTTGATAACAGAGCTTGAGGAGCGGATGGTTGAAAACCCTGAATGCCCGCACTGCCATAGCTCACTGATCAATCGGCACGGCAAGGTAAACAAGATGCAGCGTTATCGCTGCAAGAACTGCGGCAAAACCTTTGTAGCGACAACGGCGACACCGCTAGCTCGACTGAGGTACAAAGAGCTTTGGTTAGAATATATTCGCTGTATGCTGGACAGTAAGCCATTGCGTAAATGTGCCGAAGAATGTGGCCTCCACCTTGAAACATCGTTCAGGTGGCGGCACCGATTCTTGGCGCTACCATCAGCACTGAAAGCGAGCAAATTAGAAGGCATTATCGAGGCAGACGAAACACTTTTTCCCTACTCAGAGAAAGGCTCAAAACGGATGACTCGTCAGCCCCGTAAAAGAGGGATGAAAGCGAAAAAACGGGGGCGTTCAAAGGATGATTGGGTGCCAGTTTTAACGGTCAGAGACCGAGCTAAGAATACGTATGAAGCCGTTGTGCCAAGTGTTACATCGGCAGCTCTACATCAGGAGCTAGCAGGGAAATTAGAGAAAGACAGTGTGTTGTGTAGTGATGGCTATAAGCCCTACATAGCTCTTTCTGAGAAAAATGATTTAATACACAAGCGCTTAGATGTGGCAGGAGGAGTTAAGGTGATAGATAAAGTCTTTCACATTCAAAATGTTAACGCCTATCACAGCCGTCTGAAAGCGTGGATAAAACGGTTTCACGGAGTAGCCACAAAATACTTGGAACACTACCTAGGTTGGTTCAGGTTTATGGATACTCCAGAAAACCTTAACGAAAACAGGCTCTTTTCGATTCAACAACAGTTAATCCGAACATAGCCAACTTTTAATAATGAAGCTTATTTCGCTAACTTCATTAATAAAGTGTTTAAGTTT